>CAZSCX010000051.1:0-1506 GCA_964605545.1 uncultured Gammaproteobacteria bacterium | reverse complement strand
ATTTTGTCGCGCCCGAAGATGATTTTATTTTCCATTATTCCCTCGTAAAAACGATGTTTTCGGCGGCAATGCCTTCCTCTTGCCGCCTGGTTCGTGAGTGCGGAGTCATCGAATTGAAACGATTATCCATCGTAAAACCGTAACGCTCAAAAATGCTGACGATTTCTTTTTTATGGTCATTGACTTCCACAAGGGCGCTTCTTAACGCCGGATCAGCCAGGACAATTTCAGCGTTTTTGATAATGTCGTATTCATTGCCGTCCGTGTCGATTTTGATGTAATTTAACGGTATTTTTGACAGGATTTTGAAGTTATTCAGCGACACGCAGGCGCAGATATCGCCTTCGCCTTCGTTAAGCTGGTGGCCGGAACTTCCCACTTGATCACTGACACATTTCAGGTTGAAAACGCCCGTGTATGCCCCGATTGCCACGTTTGCCGCCACAATGTTATCAAATCCGTTCAGTTTTGCGTTTTCGATCAACCGGTCATAGTTGGCCTTGAATGGTTCGAAGGCAAGGACGATCATTTCCGGGTGACTGTCGGCGCAATACAGGCTATAAAGGCCGACATTCGCGCCAATATCAACAAAATGGCCGTCAGTGAATGAATCTATCCACATAATTGTTTCATATTCCTTTTCCCAAAAAGTGTCATACCTCCACCTTTCAATATCTGATTCAGTAATCATTTTAAAATATTCAATTCCTTGTTTTTGAATAATAGAAACATTTTTGTTATTCATCATGATTCCTCCGAATATCTATTCCCTTTTGACTGGTTTTCCTTCGCCCACAATGGCTGAAGGTTGTTGAGAGACCAACACTTCTTAAATTCAACATCATTAAAAGATTTAAAATTAAAATGAGAAACGGGCTTCTTGTGATCGATGTGCCATTCACCGTAATTATTCCAATTCATGCCATCTTTGAATTGTTTCCCTAAACAATTCATCAAATCTTCGGTTGTGTATCCGACGAGTTTTTCCCATTTGTTCCCATTTTTTTGTTTTTTTAGTGAGTAATATATCTGGCATTTCATAGCCCTAGATATTCTTAGCTTAGGGTTATTTCTCAGTCTGTTTCTCTCGTATTCATTGATGATTGGTCTGTTTCTGCTTATCCTCTCTTTAATACTTTCCGCATTCCTCTCTCTCCATAACCTATGTCCTGATAGGAGTTTTTCAGTATTTTGATTATAGTGTTCCTTTTTCCGTGTTTTTATTTTTGCGATGTTGCTTTTATAGTATTGTTTTTTATTTATTAAAATTAATTCCTTGTTTTTTTCGTAATATTCTTTTTTTCTAGAGGTGATTTTTTCTTTTTGCTCTTCTCTTTCTCTTTTTTTATATTCTAAACATTCTGCACGATGAGCCCAATAATACTTTCTGGCATTTTCTCTTTCTTTTTCTGTACACTTTGGCATTCTCATTTCATGCCTCCATGTATTTTTCCGCTAAAATCCAATCGTTCATGTCGTTAATGTCAAATCCTTCAAGATCATGCG
>CAZSCX010000050.1:0-1683 GCA_964605545.1 uncultured Gammaproteobacteria bacterium | reverse complement strand
TTTTAGCCAATGAAATTACTAAAGCCGAAAATTACAAAGCTGAATTATCTCAAAAACAAAAATCGTTAATTGCCGAAAAAACAGCCATGTTTAACACTTCTGTTGGCGATGTCTCGTCCTCAGACGACCCTGCCTCGAGGTCTGATTACAATCCAGGATTCTCTCCTGCCTTTGCCTTATTTTCCTTTGGAGCTCCACATCGAAAAGGTATGTCGCAATACGGTGCCTATGGTCGAGCCAAATCCGGCCAAAATTACGAGACAATTCTTAAGGCCTATTATGGTGATATTAAAATTGAAAAAATTGACACCAGTGGCTCTATTAAAACCGACAAAGGGACCCTTCCTTTCGAAGATAATTATTTGGTTGGTATCGCCGAAATGCCTGCTAGATGGGGCGACGACGGTGGTTATGAGGCCCTCAAAGCCCAAGCTATTGCCGCTCGCACTTATGCTCTAAATTCGACCAATAATTTATCCGGTTCTATTTGTACTACTGAAGCCTGTCAGGTTTATAGTTCTACTCGTTACAATTCTCCTGGCAAGTGGAAACAAGCAGTCGAAGACACCAAAGGTCAGGTCATTAAAAGCAATAAAACCGGAAAAATCTTTTCAACTATGTACGCTTCCACTTCCGGTGGCGCCACAATATCCTATTCTTCCAATGATCATACCACTCCTCAGCTTTGGGATACTCCCTGTGGCAATCAATCTTGTTGGCCAAAAGAATCTTATGAAAAAGCATCTCCTTGGTATTACAAAGGATGGTACAAAACCCGTAGCAATAACTCCTATGGTCGCTCTCACCCATGGTTAAACAATTCAGAATTTGCTGACATCATTAACGCCATATTATATTTTGACAAAACAGATGACTCAAGTCACTTATCCCAAGTCGAAAACTGTATCGGTGCTTGTGACGGTAATGCTTGGTCCCGTGACGAACTTCGTCGCCAGGTAGGTGACAAGGGTGGCCCCATATCTTCAATAAATTCAATTTCGGTTGATTATTCTACTAGTGGTGTTACGAAAAATGTTCGAGTTTCCACCGATAAGGGTGATTTTACATTTTCTGCCTCTGATTTTAAAACTGGTTTTAACCTTCGCGCCCCTGGTGCCATCGTTATCAAATCCGACCTGTTTAATATTGAGAAAAGATGATTCTAATTTATGCTTTTTCCAACCAATGGGGTACCAATATTTCTCGCCGTACTCTTCTTGAGCTTCAAAAATTAATAACTCCAAAATTTTACCCCTCCTTGTCAAGGGAGGGGAAAGGGGTGGGTTTTGAATTAATCCGTTTTCATCCCCGTCAAATTTTCCAAAAATATATAGTCCGTAATCAATATGACCTAATTATTGGGCTTGGTGATACTTATGGTGATTTCTCCAAAATCCGTATTGAAACTCAAGCCAAAAACGCCTACAACGACAAATCTATTTATCCATTTTCCCCTATACTAATTGACCTTAGTATTCCCTTAATTGAAAATTACGATTCCAATTATTTTGCCATTAGCTCCAATATGGGCACTTACAAATGCAATTGGATGGCTTATTCTACCCAACTTCATATCGACCAAAAACACCTCGACACAAAACAAATTTTTCTCCATCTTCCCAAAAAGGCCAATGCCTCATTTTTAGCATCCCAAATTAAAAAACTTTTAGATTTAAATAATCT
>CAZSCX010000049.1:0-1770 GCA_964605545.1 uncultured Gammaproteobacteria bacterium | reverse complement strand
TGCTAAAATACCTCAGTGTATATCAAAAAACTTTTACTAGAAAATTTCCGATCTTACGATAAAAAAATTTTTGAATTTGATCCAAAAATTAATTTGATTACTGGCGAAAATGGTAGTGGTAAAACCAATCTTTTAGAAAGTCTTTATTTTCTTTCCGCCGGTAAAAGTTTTCGCGCTTCATCCATGCATCAGTTAATGCGCTGGGGAAGCGAATTTACCTCTTCTAGGGCAAAAACAATTAATTCCAAAAATGAAGAAAACGAAATAGAAATTCAATTGCTTGTTCAAAAAGAACTTACCGTTTCTCGTGTCGGCCGCAAGTTTTATTTAAATAAAGTAGAAAAGACCAGAGCAAAATATTTAGGTGCTCTCCGCAGTGTTATTTTTCATCCCGAAGATATTCGCCTTGTTACTGGTTCTCCTACTCGCCGTCGTGATTTTTTGGATGAAATTTATTCTCAAATTGATTGGCATTACAATATTGCCGTTTCTCAGTACAAAAAAGCTCTCAAACACCGAAATGAACTTCTTGATCAAATCCGTCTAGGTAAAAATCAAAAAAGTGAGTTGTTTTATTGGGATCAAGCCTTGATAAAAAACGATGACATTATCCATCAATATAGAAAAAAATTTATTCAATTCTCCAATAATTTTTTTGAAAACCACCCCGACTCGGAAATAAAAACTATTTTTTTAAACTATATTCCATCTATCATTACTCAAAACAAACTTGAATCAAATTACCAAAAAGACCTTAGTTGTGGTTATACCAGTTGTGGCAATCATCGTGACGATTACAGTTTTGATAATTTAATTTTTCCAGATATTGACAAAAATTTAGAACATTGGGGAAGTCGTGGACAACAAAGATTGGCTGTTTTAGCCCTTAGACTTGCTCAAATTGCCTTCTATGAAGAAAGTCATCAAGAAAAACCGATTCTTCTCCTTGATGACATTTTTTCCGAGCTTGATTTGCACCATCGTGATCTAGTTAGTCGAATTTGCCAAAACTACCAAACTTTTTTTACCTTTGCCTCGGAAGGATGCAATTCCATTTTGCCTAGTGCAAAAATCATTAATCTATAATATAATAGCCAATGCGTCCGAACATTCGGAATGCGTTCTTTGACATTTTTTGATATTTTCAGAAGTTAATTCGTTTAAAGCCACAACTATCAGTACCAGAAAGATTTATTTTTAAATCTTTGGTCCCGATATTGTATCGGGATATTTTTTGGTACTAAGAGTTTGATCGTGGCTCAGGGTGAACGCTGGCGATGTGCCTAAGACATGCAAGTCGAGCGGGACTTATTGTTTACACCAAATTTCTTATTTTTTTAGGGAATTTAGTGTAGACGGTAAGTTTAGCGGCGAACGGGTGAGTAAAAGATACAAACATACCTTGAAGTGGAACATAGCCCGCCGAAAGGCGGGGTAATTTTCCATATTCCCTCCGGGGGAAAGACGTAAGTCGCTTTAAGAATGGTGTATCAACTACCAGCTAGTTGGTGGGGTAATGGCCTACCAAGGCGATGACGGTTAACGGCTCTTAGCGGAGAGTCCGTCACAATGGGACTGAGACACGGCCCATACACCTACGGGTGGCAGCAGTTAGGAATTTTGCACAATGGACGAAAGTCTGATGCAGCGACATCGCGTGAGGGATTAAGGCCTTTGGGTTGTAAACCTCTTTTATTTTTTCATGAAGAAAGAATGAATAAGCAACTACTAACTACGTGCCAGCAGTCGCGGTAATACGTAGGTTGCAAG
>CAZSCX010000048.1:0-1991 GCA_964605545.1 uncultured Gammaproteobacteria bacterium | reverse complement strand
TCCAAATCATAGGACAGGAGAAAATAACAAAACCTTTTTGGTTTTGAGGATCAACTTCAGCAAAAAATAGAGATTCAAAATTAAGAAACTTAAGAGACAAAATTGCAGAATTTTTAAGTGAAAAGAAATATTTATTGTATCCGATTCGACGAATAATTAGTGGAAGATCATTTTTTAGGGTAATTGAATCTTCAATATTAATGCGATTAATTACTTCTTTTTGATTGGCATTTAAATTGGCAACGTCAATAATTTTAGGATTAGATTTTAAATAAATCACATTAAATAAATAAATTAAAACAAGGCTTAAAAAAAATGGAATAATTTTAGAACGATGTTTAAAAATAAAATAAGAGCAAATTGATAAAAAAGTAATTCTAATTATTACTGTAGGATAGGACATAATCCAATTCCAAACTGCTGGAACTAAGAAAATTGAAATAATAAATAATTTTCTTAATTGTCGATTAAAAAAATGAGAAATTTTAATGATCATAACTAAAAAGATAATTAAAAAGAAAAGACGAGATGACCAAAGGGTAAAGGGGTTGGATATAGTTAAATTAATCTGTTCAAGAGTGGGTGGATAATTTTGAACAATCATCCAATAAATATTGGAGCCAAAAATCAGAGCTAGTGTTATAAAAGAAAGCATAGGTAATTATAAAACAAAAACCCTCCCGCAGTGGCAGGAGGGTTAAGTTACAAGTATCTCGTAAACGAAAGTTTACTTCACCATTTTCTTGATCTTGGTACCAGGAATGTAGCGAGGCATTCGGCGAGCTACAATTTTCTTGGATTCTTTCGATCCAATGGCTTTGATGGTCTTAGCCTTGAACATTTTGGTTTTGAAGGTTCCAAAACCAGAAAGTTTAACAACTTCGCCTGAAGCGAGAGCTTTCATGATTTCATGAAGAAAGGTCTCGACGGCTTGCTTGGCAGCTTTTTTGGACAGTTTTGCTTTTTGAGCAACGACTTCGATTAAGTCTTTTTTGGTCATTTTTTTTGTGAACTAATAATTCACCCTAATTTTAGAGTAATAAGTTAGAAATGCAAGAAGCATTATTCATTTTTTTCCGCATTTTTACTGATTTTATTACTAGTGACTATCGAATTTACCCTAAGTTCCCTAATAACTGTAACCTTGATTTGACCGGCCCATTTGGCCTCAGAATCAAGTTTCTCGGCTATATTTTGGGATAAAACTTGACTTTCGGCGTCAGAAACAAGACCTGGATCAACAATCACCACAACTTCCCTACCAGCTTGATAGGCAGCCACAGATAAAACCCCAGAAAATTGTTTTGCCACTTCCTCAATATTTTGCATTCTTTTTAAATATTCTTCGTGAACTTCATATCGAGCTCCAGGACGAGCACCAGAAGCAGCGTCACCAATATAAACAATAACACTTTCGACTGAAGAAAATTCTTTACCTTCATGATGTTCGGCAACACAATCAATAACAGCTTCAGGAATTTTGTGTTGTCTTAATAAATCAACTCCAAGTTCAATATGAGTACCTTCTTGATCGGAGACTATTTTGCCGATGTCATGCAACAAAGCACCAAGACGGACGGTATTAACATTGGCCTTTAGTTCATAAGCAATAGATATGGCAATTTTGGTCGCTTCGATAGTGTGTTTGGCTAAATTTTGACCGTAGGAAAAACGGAATTTGTATTTACCAATTTCTTTGATCAAATCGATGGGAAGATTAAAAACACCAACTTCCTGGCAAATCTTTTTACCTTCGTTTAATAAAATTTTATCCATTTCTTGTTTAGTTTGGGCAACAACTTGTTCTATTCGAAGAGGTTGAATACGGCCGTCGCGAATAAGTTTTTCTAGAGATAGTCTGGCAATTTCTCGACGAGTTGAATCAAATGAAGAAATACGAATATCGTTACCTTCATCAAGCTCTAATTCAACCCCAGTCGCTTTTTCAAAAGCACGAATATTACGACCTTCACGACCAATTACTTTTCCTT
>CAZSCX010000047.1:0-2298 GCA_964605545.1 uncultured Gammaproteobacteria bacterium | reverse complement strand
TCACCTTTGGCAAGGGTGGCGATCATAAGAACACTTTCGGTGACAGTATGACTGGGTTTGTTAAATTTAAAATGGGTTGATTTAATTTCGGAAGTTTCCATGGTGACAACGTCCTTGTTTTCACTAATTTTGACGTTCATCGTTCTTAGACAATCAAAAAGACGATCAAGAGGACGTGAGCCTAGTTTGTCGCCGCCGGGAAGAGGAAAAATAGCTTTACCGGTACGTAATAGAAGTGGAGCAAGAAACATAAATGAAGTGCGTGATTTTTGACCGGTACCGAAAGGGACTGTATTATTGGTAATTATTGGTGTGTGAATAGTTAAGCTATGTTCACCAGTATAAGAAATTTGAGACCCAAGTTGTTCACAAATACTTTGAGTAATTTTGACGTCGGAAATAAGTGGAATATTGCTTAATTGGCTTTCTTCACTACTTAAAAGGGTGGCAATTATTTGTTTGTATGAGGCATTTTTGGCACCACGAATTGAAACTTCTCCTTTTAAGGGTTTACCGCCGGTGACTAAATATTTTGACATATGTTTTCTCCGCCTGATGAAAATCGGACGAGAAGATCAAAAGGTTTTAATGTATTTTGGTAATGATTAATTATATCTGATTTTAGAGGTAAGTAAATCAATTTTGAACCAAGTTCTTTTTGATAATCATTGATGGTAATTCTTTTGTTTTTTTCCTTAGAATAGCTAATACTTGATAAGACTATTTCGTTGATACCAGAAAATGCGGACCTAAAATTTTTTATAGAATGTTTTAAAAAACTAGCGTGAGGTTCAAACAAAACTTTAAGATTGTATTCAGGATAAAGGTTTTGAAGTGTATTTATTACATATTTAATTCTAGGAGCTGATTGAGCAAAATCATCAAAAATTAAAATATTATTTTTTTCTTTAATTAATTCCAGCCTTCTTTTGATGCCAGGAAATTTATTGTCGAATTTTATGTTTATATTTTTGCAGAATATTTCTACGGCTTTTTCATTGCTTTGATCATAATAAATGATTGGTGCTTGGGCAAATTTTAGTAGTTTTTTTATATTTTCGCCTTTTTTGTTGGCAATTATTAGACCGTTAATTGGAACTCTTTGAACTAATTTTTTGAAAGCTTCAAAATTGTCTTGGTTATTTGTATAACTTTCTTTGTGTTCCCAAGAAGCGGAAGTAATAATTAGAAATTTGACGGGATAATATAAAAATTTGGCTTGTTTATCCAAACCATTAATTGATTCATCAGCTTCCAAAACTGACCAGTCAGAATCGGTAATTTGAAGAGAAGGAAAATCATTGATGGCAGTGCCGCCAAAAAAATAAGAAGGATTTAGTTTGGCCTGATAGAGATTCCAGGCCAAAAGAGAGCTAATACTGGTTTTGCCATAGGTACCGGCAACTAAAACTGAATTGGTTTGAGAAATATGATTGCTTATAAAATTGGTGGCGGAAATATAGGGAATATGATTGTCGTGGATGAATTTAAATTCTTCTTTGGTCTTTTGAAATTTATTAAATGAAGAGCCTACAATACATAGATCTATTTTTTTTGATAAGGGTTGGTTAAGAGGAATATTTTTTAGTAGTTCAGAAGTAGGCGGAAAAATTTTTTCTTGATCGGAACCAGTGATTATATGGCCTTGCTGTTTTAGAAAGAGAGCTAGTGGAGTGGTCATAGAACCGGCAATACCTAAGATATGAATGTTCATAAAGATTTCCAGATACCGGTATCAATATATTCGAAACCGGGCATGGTGCGTTTGTAATATCCAACATTTTGTGAAAAACGGCCGAGATAACAATAATCGAGATTTTCTTGCTGACTATCAATTATTACTTGGAGAACTAATCTGATAGGTAAATTACCATGATCATATTTTGGATCATAAAAAACATAGGCAATATGAGAAATTTTTTTTGAAAAATAACAAACGGCATAAGCAGCTATGTTTTGGTTTTGATCATACCAAACGTAAAGATAATTAAAAATATGTTTTGTAAAGATTGTTTTAACTGAACTTATGGGAAAATCCCATTTTAGTATTTTTAGCCAAGAAAATATTTGTTTTTGAATATCGAGATCAAATTTGAGAGGTATTTTTTTATAAGTGAATTCTTGAGTTTTATTTATTATTCTTCTATTTTCTGATGACAGAATAAAATTTCTTAAATTAGAACGACTGGAAGTATCTTGATAGAAATAATGAGGATCATTTCTTTGAGGTAAAAGACCTAAAGAATATGCTTTTTCTATGTCGGTTGTTTTGATGTTGTATTGGGGCATATTATTGTT
>CAZSCX010000046.1:0-2376 GCA_964605545.1 uncultured Gammaproteobacteria bacterium | reverse complement strand
GATACATTGACAGACACTCCAAAGCTTGGTATCAATAACTTACTATGAAAAAAGCCAAAAAAGAAAAAGTCAAAAAAGGACTTTCCACCAACGAGAACAAACTCGAAGCCGTTAAATTAGCCATGGAGCAAATCACCAAAGCCTACGGTGCCGGTTCAATCATGAAAATGGGCGAAGCCGCCGGTCTTACCAAAATCGAAGTTATTCCAACCGGTTGTTTACCTCTAGATATTGCCCTAGGTGTAGGTGGATTACCACGTGGACGTGTCACTGAAATCTTTGGACCTGAGGCCTCAGGAAAAACCACTTTATCACTTCATGTGGTTGCCGAAGCCCAAAAATTAGGCGGTACCTGTGCCTTTATCGATGCTGAGCATGCCCTTGACCCTTCCCGCGCCGCCGCTATTGGCGTAGATCTTAATACACTCTTAATATCTCAACCAGACAATGGCGAACAAGCCCTCGAAATAGTCGAAACCCTAGTCCGATCAAATGCTGTCGATGTCATTGTCGTTGATTCTGTCGCCGCCTTGGTTCCCAAAGCCGAAATCGAAGGTGAAATGGGGGATTCAATGATGGGTGTTCAGGCCAGACTAATGTCCCAAGCTTTGCGCAAACTTACCGGTGCCATTTCCAAATCTCATACTGTTGTTATCTTTACCAATCAAATGCGCCAAAAGATAGGTATAATGTTTGGCAACCCTGAAACTACTCCTGGTGGCCTAGCCCTCAAATTTTATTCATCTGTCCGTATCGATGTTCGCAAAATAGCCAATATCAAAACCGCTTCCGGCGAAGCCGTTGGTTCTCAGCATCGGGCCCGAATTGTCAAAAATAAAGTCGCTCCACCATTCAAAGAATGTGAATTTGATATTATGAATACCGAAGGCATTTCCGTTTATGGTAGTCTTGTCGATATAGCCGTAACTCACGAAATAATTACAAAAGCCGGTGCTTTTTTCAAAATTAACGATCAAAACATCCAGGGTCGTGAGGGTGCCAAGAAATATTTAAAAGAGAATCCCAAGATAGCTACCAAAATAAGAGAAGATATTTGGAAAAAAGTAAAATCAGATAATGAAAATCCTCAAACTGAAAGCGTCAAGAATTAAAAATAGAATCAATGTTTTATTTGAAGATGGTTCATACTTACCGCTTTTTATTGATGATGTTATTAAAAATAACCTAAAAACAGGCGATAATATTGATTTTGATAATTTAAAAAAACTTTCCAACGATTATCTTGTTCGCGAGTATGCCCTTCGTCAAATTGCCATATCACCTAAAACGGAAAAAATTCTTTATCAAAAGATTAAAAGAAAGTTTCCAGATTACAATCCAGATTCTATTATAACCGCATTATCTCCGTATCTTGATAATCAAAAATATATCGATTATATTCTTAAAAAATTTAAACGAAAATCAAACAGAGAAATTTCTTATCGACTTAAATTAGCGGGTATTTCTTACAATTGTCACCAAGATGAAAAGGAAAAAATCGAGACCATTCTTAAAAAGAAAAAAAATATCTCTATTTCTGCTTTAATTGGACGCGGTTTTGCCTATGATGACATTAAATCAGTGTTTGCTAAATTAGGTATTTTAAGGTAAAATTACCCAAAATTACTGTTTACTAGTTACTAATTACTATTTACAAAATATTAATATCTTCATGTTTACTAAATTCACGTCATTTTGGTTTTGCCGCGTAGCTTGAGGTATTAATTAAAGGATAAAAATGTTTGACTCATTTATCAAGACTTTTAAAGGTCTATTTACTGTTACTAATCCAGCTACCAACAAAGTTGAGTATGTTCCTAAAAATCTTCCTAAACCGGAGCTAAAGGTTGAAGTTAAAAAGGAAAATAAACCGGAGCCAAAAGTGTCTCAAGAAACAAAAATTCAAGCAGACAAAACATTGGAAAATGCAAAAAGAATTGAAGCAGAAGTTTTAAAACGTTTAACTTCGCTTGATGAAAAGGAAAAATATTTAATTCAAAAAGAAAAAATGCTTGATAGTCAAAATTCCCAAATACAGGCAAAATTGACCCAAATAGACGATGTTT
The DNA here is from genome assembly GCA_964605545.1 of uncultured Gammaproteobacteria bacterium. Classification (GTDB taxonomy): domain Bacteria; phylum Patescibacteriota; class Microgenomatia; order UBA12405; family UBA12405; genus DAOTMI01. The sequence goes on along the minus strand of CAZSCX010000046.1, from coordinate 310 downwards.
ATAAAAAACAATTAGAAAAATTGGAACAGATTTCCGGTTTAGATATTGAAAAAGCCAAAGCCTTAATTATTTCTTCCACTGAAAAAAGAATGGCCTCTTGGATTTCTAAAAAAATTGAAGAAGCCAAACAACAAATCAAGCAACAAGAAGATGAAGATGCAAAGGAAATTTTAGTTGAAGCGCTTCGTCATGGTATTACCGATACTGTTGCCGAATATACTGTTTCCACTATTTCTCTTGCAGATGAAAAAATAAAAGGAAAAGTAATTGGTCGTGAAGGTCGTAATATTCGTGCTTTTGAAAAAGCGAC
>CAZSCX010000045.1:0-2528 GCA_964605545.1 uncultured Gammaproteobacteria bacterium | reverse complement strand
GCGGGGGCTTCTCCCCTTGAAAAAGGGAGAACATCAATTGGTTTCGGATTCGAGGCCGGTGAGTTCTTCTTCGTAAGCATTATCTTGATCGGCGTCAATTAATTTTTGAAGATCGTCTTCGTTTTCAGCTTTGATAGTGACTGTGGGAGTCTCTGTTTTTTCCTCAGTTTGAGCCGGAGATGGTGTCGAAGTTGAGTTTTGGATAGTTTGGTTTTTGGGAAGATAACGAATAAGGATAATTACTAAAAGAACCAGTAATATGGCAAAAACAAGTTTGAGAGTATTTTTCATATTATTATTCCTCTTTGGAAATAAGTAATTTGACAGTATCGGAAAGAATTTTGCGCATGGCGTTTAAATCAGTTCTAACAGCTTTAACGGCGATGCGAAGTTCGGGCATGATTTTGCCGGGAGTTTCAGAAGTTAGAATTTCGCCGATTTTGTTTTCAAAATTATTCATATCATCCAAATAATCTTTGAGATATTGATTGATTTCCTCCAATTTATTGTTGGCCTTGGTCATATTTTCACCGGCATCGGCTCTTGCCGCAATTCTTTTTTGGAGTTCGGTGTTGATGTTGTAAAGGTAGGCGTAACGAGATTGGAGTCCTTGTTTAATCTTGTTTTGATGTTGATTGATATTTTCGTAATTAAATTGTTTCTTGGTTGGTTTGCCAGTAATTAAAACTTTAATGTCTTTTTTGATACCTGGAACTAGTTTGATGGTTGGAACAGGAGTGGCAGTGGGAGTTGATGTGGGAAGCGGTTGGATAGTAACTTGAGCTTGTTTAAAAAGACCAGTCCAAGCAAAAGCTGGTTTGACAAAAATTAAGGGGAGGAGAAAAAGAACAAGAAGCGAAATTGTTTTTTTCATATTAACCAATTATAGCACTCTGTATCATTTCCTTAAGAGTGGCAGGGTCAGTTAGGTGAATAGTCTGAAAGCCGAGTGATTTGGCGGCAGCAATATTTCCTTCTTTGTCGTCAATGAAAAGAATTTCTGAGGGCTGACTTTGGGTGTATTTGAAAACTTCGGCAAAAATTTCCGGCTGGGGTTTGCGGTAACCGGTTTTCCAAGATAAAATACAAAATTCAAAAAAATCTTTGGTATGAAAAGTGAAAACGTCATAAACAAAACTTTCGGCATTGGAAAGACAGCCAACCTGATATTTATTCTTTAATTCAAACATCAGATTAATATTGTCTTGATAAAAGAATTGTTTATAAAGATCGTGATCATCAAGAATTTTTTGGAGAGCTTCCATACCTAATGTTGCCTTATCTTCGGTAGTAATGGTTTTTAGCCAATCAATAAAAGGATATTCTTTGGTTTCGAATTCCTGATAAATACTGATGTATTTTTGGATAAAGTCTTCTTTCTCCATACCGATAGCGGTAGAAACTTCAGTATAGATACGATTGTAAAAAGGAACATAGTCCCAAAGAACTTTGCCATAGTCAAAAAGTATAGTTTTTATCATAATTTTTGGCAGTGAGGGCAGTAGAAAGTAGAACGTCCCCCTTGTTTAATTCTCTTTATTTTAGCAGAACAAGAGAGACAGGGTTGGTTGTTGCGACCATAAACCAAGAAATGGTCTTGATGTGAACCGGCGTTTCCATCGGGCATAATATAGCCTCGATCACGAGCAGTAGAACCACCATGTAGAATGGATTCGGACATAATTTTTTGGAGATTAAGAAGGAGGGTGGCAGATTGACTTCGAGAAATTTTGTTGGCTGGTTTTTGGGGATGAATTTTGGATTTAAAAAGGGCATCGTTGGCATAGATATTGCCAATACCAGCAAATTTTGACTGGTCGAGAAGAACTAATTTGATGGGACGGGATGAGGAATGGAGAAGTTGGTAGAAAATGGCCGGAGTAAGATTGGGAGAAAGGGTATCGAGGCCGAGATTTTTTTGAAAGCTTTTAAGGGATTTTTGGGTGAATAATTTAAGCCAGCCGAATTTTCTTAAATCATTGAAGTATAAAACCCCTCTCCCCTTCGGGGCATCTCCCCTTGAAAAGGGGAGAACGGCTTTATTGTTTAAATCTCCCTCTCGCCTCTTCGGCGAGTTTCCCTCTTTGACAAAAGAGGGAGGAGAACCTAATTTCAAAATTGCACGGGTGTGTTTTTGAGGTTTGAAGAAGAGGCCGCCGGTCATTTTGAAATGGGCTAAAATGACATAATTTCCGGATAAATTAATAGATAATTGCTTCCCTATCCTGGTTAAAGAAATAATCTTTTTGCCAATAATTTTTTGGGGGTTACCTTGGAATGATTTGGGGCAAATAATTTCGATATCGGTGATGGTTTTGCCGACAATTTTGAGTTCAAGCTGGCGGCGAATGGTTTCAACTTCGGGTAGTTCTGGCATGAAATCCCTCTTTAAATCTCCTTCCCTCTCTTCGTTCGGGCTTTCCCCTTTGACAAAAGGGGAATGAGAATAAATTAAATGATAAAATTATAAACATGAATGAATTATACGACACAGTAATTATAGGGAGTGGGCCGGCAGGATTGACGGC
>CAZSCX010000044.1:0-2799 GCA_964605545.1 uncultured Gammaproteobacteria bacterium | reverse complement strand
CTGTAATTGATTCAATTTATTCTCTGTATCCTTCAAAATGTTCAATAAGGAATGCAAGTAATGGAAAATGTGAAAAAAACAAAGAGCAAATTAAAAAACTGCTCGACAAATATTCCGAAACCGAACTAAAAACGATAATTGAAAACTATGTAAAAAATTGCACAGCCACAAAAACGTATATGAAAAACTTTACTACGTTTTTAAATAACCTTCCTGTTGATTTATTAAACAGCATACCTGAAATTAAAACACCTGAACAGAAAAAAGAGGAATACAACGAGTGGCTCAGGTTGCAGGGCAAAGGCGTTACATACTTAGATATGGAAAGGAAGCCACAATGATAATCACAGTTTACAGAGATGTGTACGACAAAGAAAGCCAGAACTACATAAAGGCGCAAAGGGTATTGCATTTTATCAAAACAGGCAGATGGGCAGAAAAAATACACCGGCTGCGACAAGCGACAGAGAAAGCCGACAGGTCGAAAATAAAATACTTCCTGCCTTCGATATGCTTTAGCGGAAAATTCGAGAGCCGTTACGACGATAAAATTATAGAACATTCTGGCCTGGTTATTTTAGATTTCGACCACGTTGAAAACCTGCCGGATTTTAAAGCGGAAATTTGCAAAGATGAATATACCTTTGCGGCATTTATTTCGCCTTCCGGGGATGGGTTAAAAGTTTTGGTCAAGATACCGCCGGAAATTGAAAACCATGAAAAATACTATTATGGACTTATCAAAAAATATCCGACACTTGATACCACATCAAAAAACATAAGCCGTGTTTGTTTTGCAAGTTATGATCCCGAATTATACCTGAACGAAAATTCAAAGGTATTCACCGACAAAGGTAAGATTGTTGAAACAAAGGAACTCAAGCCAATAATTGAAGCTAAAAAAACCGATTATAAAAAACTTGATTTGGCAGTTGAGATAATCCGGAGTGCCGCTGATGGTGAAAAACATAAAAAACTTGTTAAGGCTGCATACCTGGCCGGTGGGTTTATTGGTGGCGGATTAGTAGAGGAACACGTGGCCGTGCAAATTTTGGAGTACGAGATCAACAAGAAAAACCCCGATGACTTTAAAATGGCCTGTGTTGCCATACAAAAGTCAATAGATAGCGGAAAGCAATTTCCAATATACGAAGATACATTTAAGGTCAGGTACGAGGAAATAATTAATCAGGATATTATCATTGAAGACGAGCCGGCCAAAGATGTTATTTATCTTGACAATATAAGAGAAAAGATAATTTACACTTTTGAAAACGGCACAAGTCAGGGTGAAACGACACACTATCCAGAGATTGATAAACACTTCCGGTGGAAACGTGGCGAGATAACGCTGATGGCAGGAATAGGAAATCACGGAAAAAGTGCGATGATGTATCAGTTAGCACTTGCGAAAACTGTAAAAGATGGTTATAGATGGGGAGTTTTCAGTCCAGAAAATATGCCGGAGGAGGAGTTTTACAAAGATTTAATACATAGCTACGTCGGAAAAAGTACCGAACGACATCACCATAACCAGATGAGTAAACAGGAGCTTGTGGATGCGATGGATTTCATACGTGAATACTTTTACCTGATATACCCGAAAAACGACAGTCCCACGCCAGAATATATGCACAACCGTTACCGTGAATTGATAATAAAACACAATATTGATGGCTGCATAACCGACCCATACAACCAGTTAGAAAATGATTTATCGAAGGCCGGTGGACGGGAGGATTTATATTTATCTAAGTATCTTACAACGGCTAAAAGATTTGCGGTTGAGCAAAATGTATTCTATGTGATTATAGCGCATCCGAAGGGCGGCCTAACGAAAACCAAGCAGGATTATGATTGCCCTGATGTATTCGACCTGTCAGGTGGTGCAATGTGGAATAACAAGGCTGATAACATTTTATTCACTCACAGGCCATTTTATACTTCCGACAGCGAAAACACGATGGTAAAATTCATAAGCCGGAAAATCAAAAAGCAAAAGTTAAACGGCATACCAGGCGAGGTTGACTTGAAATTCGATAGGCTGAAAAACAGATTTATTCAGGTTGATGATTGGAACCCGCTTAATAAGTTCGGCTATCCCGAATACGTAGAACAACAACAAATAACACCATATACTAATTTTTACGAACCTGAAAACTCCGAAATACCTTTTTGAGATGACAGAAAAAGAAATCGAACAGAAAATAATTAATGCACTCAGGCCGTTTTTTCACATCAAACAGGAAGTATGGTCATTGGATCATAAAAGTCGTATTGATTTTATTATTACTTGCAAACGGTCAAATGCTATTTTTGGACTTGAAATAAAGAAATTTGAAGAGAAAAAAGGTGATGAGATTGGTAAAATAGTTGAACAATGTTTCAGGTACACAAATTGCAAATTTGACATTAACGGAGAATTTAAAAAAGTACCAATATTTTTAGCACCTCCACTATCTTATCTATTTTTTATTTGTCCGAAAGAAATGCAAATTATTAACGGGTTTGAATACTTTAAAGACAGGCACGATAAAAACCACGAACACCATTCTATAAACGGTTTTTTAGGAAACTTTGATGTTGGGGAAATGCGTACATTTATGATAAACGAAAAACAGTATTTCAGGTTTATGATGAGTAATAAAATAATTTGGAGCAACCAGCCCAAGTGGGGAAGTGGCGACATATTTGGATTACATGAAGTTAACTACAATTTTTTAATTAATAAAATCAAAGATTGATTTAACATTTTTTAACTTTGAAAACAAAATAAAGAGTATAAATTTGCAGAGAGAT
>CAZSCX010000043.1:0-2991 GCA_964605545.1 uncultured Gammaproteobacteria bacterium | reverse complement strand
AAGCTTCTTTCACTAAAATTTTTAAAACCACCACGGTCATTGTTAAAGTTTCTCATTTTTTTTATTTTTTCAATTATAAACAGAAGTATTGTATCAGTTTTGAATGTCAATTGTTGGAGAGGGTGTTGTAACCCCGTTATTTTCGATAAACAATCTTACGTCGTCCCAATTATTTTCGCCCAAACGAGGTGTCAAAATAAATTGTTTTGTGCTGGCTACAGAATTTTTAAGAACATTTTTGTCTGTCAAGTTTATTGAGATTATTTTATAGTCTGCTATGTGGCGACTTAATGTTTGTAGGGTTGGAACAATTTTGGGGGTAAACCCAATACTCATAATTTTATCTTTAACTGCACTTATTACTAATTTTTGTCGGTTAGATCTGTTAAAATCTCCACCTTCATTTACCGAGTGTCGCGATCGAGCGAATTTCAAAGCTGTTATTCCATCTAGATGTTGGGTTCCTTTTTCAAAATGTAAATTTTCAAACCTGCAAAGATATTGTTGTTCTAATTTTTCACCTGACATTGTTGCTTCTAATGATTTCATTTCTTCTTCACTTTTCCCGCAGGTGTCATTCTTTAGCTCTTCAATGGGGTAATAAGGATCATCAAAATTACTTAAAACTTTTACATCAATACCGCCTAAAATGTTTACAATTTTAATAAAGCCATCAAAATCAATTGACGCAAAATAATCAACCTTGATCCCCGTAACGTTTTCAACCACTCTTTTTGCCATTTCTCCACCGCCTGCCTCCCCGGTGAACTCGACTTTTTTATTAACATATTTATTATCGTCAGATCCGATTGCATAAGCCTCATTAATTTTTTTAAAAACAAACTCGTCACCATTAATTTGCATCGGTACCCACAAGTCTCTTGGGATAGAAATTAAACTTACCTTCTCTTCTCTTGGGTTAATCTTTGTTAATACTATCGAATCTGTCAATAGTCCACCATCATGTGTCCCACCTCCATAACCTAATAATAAAATCGAATAAGAAGCCAAAGGATCCGGTGTGGGGGTTGCTGTCGGTGTAATTATTTGATTTGTATCATTTTTATCCTTATTTGGCCTCACCACCATACGGTTGTAATTAATATAAAATATTATTAAACCAGCCAAAATCAACCCTAAGACTCCTGCTAGTATCCACCATCCAATAATATTTTTTTTCATGAGTTAGAGTATAACGCAATTTTTATCGACTTTCCCATTTACAATTTTGACGCCTTCGCTTATCAATAATTCTTCTTTTATATTGCTTACATTATCATTAATATGCCCAAAATATCCACCCAATTCTCTATTGCTTTTTATAACTCGGTGACAAGGGATAGTTTCAGGATCGGGATTGTTTTTTAATACTTGTCCAATTGCTTGGTATGCTTTTGAACTTAGTTTTTCCCCGATTTGTTTATATGTCATAACCTTACCAATCGGAATTTTTCTTACAATATCGTAAACATCTTGCTTAAAACTCATTTTAGTGAGCCAATAGTCTCAAATCTGGAAACTCTGTTTGAATCCCTAATCAAAACTTATTTTAGACTTATTGAGCTTGGGGTTACCAAGATAAATGATAACGTTATTTTTATTAATCATAAATAATTAGCGAATCACTTCAAAATATCATTACATAATGGAGTAATCTTTTCACACCATATTTATCATTAATTTAAATGATTATAAAATAATCAATTTTTAATCGTTACTATACGACTTTATATTTTCTCTCTTTTTTTTATTATGCTTTTTGGTATCTAGTAGTTGCCCCCTGTCCAATACGTTTTATCATTTTTAATTCCTGCAATTTATTCACGACCTGATTTATTGTTGGTCTTGGCACACCAGTTTTGTCTGATATTTCTTTTGGTGTTGTCTGGTCAACATCTTTTATATAATTCCAAACAATAAGTTGTTGTGGTGACAGTAATGTTTCAACGTTCGTTTGAGTTAGTAACTGAATAGCCATTTGAGATTGTTTAAGTAAAATATCCAAGAAGAAATTAATCCAAGATGAAATATCGCTATGTTTAGTTCTTAAAGTCTTTTGACTTTGTCGAAGAGTTAAATAGTATTCTGGTTTGTTGTCTTCAACCAATTTTTCATGTGAGACATATGACATGTAAGCATAACCAAGTTTTAATAATAAAAGATTTGTCAAAATTCTTGATAACCTACCATTTCCATCTTCAAATGGGTGAATTAGAAGAAATTCGACCAAAAAATTAGCCAATATTAAAAGTGGGTGATATTTATTTTGTTCTAATGCATTTTTAGTCCAATCTACCAACTCAGACATCTCTTTGGGTGTTAAATATGCTTTGGTAGTTTCAAATAGGACTTCAATTGGTACACCTTCCTTATTTACCATTGCAACAGTATTTTCTTTTTTCTTATACTCGCCCCGATGTAATTCGTCTTTGTTTACATATTTAAGTAATTCCTTATGAAAATGTTTAATAGTATTCTCACTAAACATCATTGACTCCCAAGAATTAAATACATTTGCCAGTAATTCATAATAACCAGTGACTTCTTGTTCGTCTCTATTGCTAATTTTTTGAATAGAGATACCTCGAATCATTTTTTCAATCTCTTTATCGGATAATCTTGAACCTTCAATTCGAGTCGAAGCCCCAGTTGAAGTGATAAGGATTGATTGCTTTAATCTACCTAATATTTGAGGGCTGAGTTTAGTACTTCCTTCCCAGTTTCCCTTAATTGACTCTATTTGGGTAATCTTTAACCAAATATCAGAAGAGATGTGTTCAAGCCTAAAATCAAATTTATTATTCATATATATAAAATTATATAAGGTTATATAAGATCTGTCAATAACTAAAACAAATCAAAAACATTTAGCCCGAGGGGAGTCGAACACTTTTAAACCCAAAATTCATCAAATTTTTCTTTTTTAAAATTTCTTAAAGCTAAGTGAGCCCGCGGTCCAAAATCTGGAACCCCTATTTGACTCTTTAATTA
>CAZSCX010000042.1:0-3216 GCA_964605545.1 uncultured Gammaproteobacteria bacterium | reverse complement strand
AAGGGAATATTGCCGGCTTTTTTGGCTTCTTTGGCGATTTGAGCTTCATTGTAAGGAGTTTTGTCTAACTCCGAAGTTGCATTTAGTTCTAATTCTATATTTCCAGGAGTAAAGATTTTGTTGATAGGTTCGGCAAAATAAAGGGTGGCATAATTGATTATTTTTTGGACATCAAGAGATGGACCTTTAAGAGTGGCTGTTAAATAAACCTTATTTTTGTCAGCCAAAAAGAGAGTGTATTCGTTTTTTGATAAGGGATAAATGAGAAAATAACGACTGGTATAAAAACCAGAAATAATATGAGAAATTGAAGAAGAAACAGATTTAAAAATAGTCGGAATAAGAGAAACGGCCGATAAGTTGGCCTTAAGAGCATCCATTTTGGTTTTGTCGTAGATAGTAGCTCGGATGATAGTTTTTTCGGGTATGGGGATTAATTCATATTCGATATATTCTGGATCAATTTTTAAGGGAATGGAACTTTCGGCTAAACCAATAACTTCTTTTTTGTCGATTTCCGAAATTACCGAATCGTATATGAATGATTTGGTGATAATAACATCATCACCAATAAGAACTGGGCACTCGACTAAATGATGTTGCTTGATAAAATTTGCCAAGGGGGCTAATTCTTCGGTAGTACGAAGAGTCAAGAGATTAATATCAAGATTAAAAACATTGTCGTCTTCCCTATCGAAATAAACATCAACACTCTTGGCTTTGACCCAAAGAACACTTTTGGCTTTTGTAAATAAAGGCATCTTTATATAGTATGAACAAAAATACTTACCAACGCAAGTGGGCAAAGGCTTTATTGGCTTCAGCCATTCTTTCGACTTCTTGTCTTTTGGTAATTGAATTACCTTCGTTTTTTAGGGCTAATTTAATTTCATCAGCAAGTTTTTCGGCAAAAGTATGAAACTGCTTATTAACTTTGGCTCTGGCACTTTGAACTAGCCAGCGAATAGCTAAAGAATATTGGCGATTACCACGAACTTGAGTGGGAACCTGATAAACTGCACCACCAATGCGACGAGGACGAACTTCAACTTTTGGTTTAATATTGTCTAAAGCTTGTTCTAAAATTACAACAACATCTTCTTTTGGCATTTCTTTTTTGATTAAATCAAGAGCGTCGTAAACTTGTTTACTGGCGGCGTTTTTTAGACCGGCATACATAGAGCCATTGATAATTTTGGCGACAGTAACGGAATTATAAACCGCTTCTGGTTCGACTTTTCTAATTTTAGCTGGACCTTTTCTAGACATAATTTTAATTTTTTGCGGGGGCGGGGCGTTTGGTGCCGTAGCGAGAGCGACTTTGCATACGACCAGCAACTCCAGCAGAATCAAATCTACCCCTAATAACATGATAACGAATACCCGGTAAATCTTTGACACGGCCACCACGAATGGTGACAATACCATGTTCGGCTAAATTATGACCGACACCGGGAATATAAGCAGTCACCGAAATATGGTTACTTAATTTAACTTTACAAACTTTACGCAAAGCGGAGTTTGGTTTTTTAGGAGTCATGGTTTTGACAACAGTAATAACTCCCTTTTTAATAGGATTGCAGGTTTTAACTTTTTTATTGGCGATGCTGTTAAAATTATCCCGTAAAGCAGATGTTTTGACGTGCTTTGGTTTTCTAACACGGCCTTTTTTGACTAATTGATTAAAGGTAGGCATAAATTTTATTTTCTTCCAACTGGAATTAATCTTCCGATAATAACATTTTCTTTAAGACCTATCAAGTGATCGACTTCAGCAAGCAAGGAACTTTCGGTCAAAACACTAGTAGTCTGTTGGAAAGAAGCAGCTGAGAGCCAAGAACCGGTGGTTAAAGCAGCTTGAATAAGACCAAGTAAAATCTTGCGGCCTTTGGCTGGATTGCCATTGTTTTCTTTAACTTTATCGTTAGCTTCGGTGTAAACAGCTCGTGTAACGATTTGACCATAAATAAAATTGGTATCACCTGGATCTTCAATTTTGATCTTGTCGGACATTTCTTTGATAATAACTTCGATATGTTTATCCTGGATAGAAATACCCTGAGATTCATAAACAGATTGAATATTGTTGATCAAATAACGTTGAGCAGCTTCCAAGCCTTTGATGTTTAAAATTTCACGAACATCAAGCGAACCAGAGCAGAGTTGAGTGCCAGCAACGATTAAATCACCGTCAGCAACCAATAAATTAACATTGATTGGTAAAGAATAGTTAACTACTTTTTTGTTGCCGTTCTCGTCTTTGCCAGTTAATTTGATATCGAAACTATCTATGTTTTCTTTGATGGTAATTTTTCCATCAATTTCCGCAATTGGGGAAGGCATTTTTGGCATACGAATTTCGAAAAGTTCTTGGACACGAGGTAAACCTTGGGTAACATCAACACCGACAACACCTCCGGTGTGTTTGGTACGAAGAGTTAACTGAGTACCAGGTTCACCAACGGATTGAGCTCCAATAACACCAACAGGAACGCCTTTTTTAACTAATTTTCGAGTGGACATATCCCAGCCATAACATTTTTGACAAAGACCAACAATTGATTTACAAGTCAAAGGTGATCGGATATCAACCGAAACAATCTCACTCTTTTCAATTAAAGCAACGGCTTCATTGTCAACAATTTCTCCCTTTTTGCAAATTATCTTTTTAGTTTTGGGATCGATGACATCGGAAGCTAAAACCCGACCTAAAATACGTCGACTAAAGTAGCGTTCACGACCTTTATCATTTTTTTCGATAGTAAGGAATTTAGTGGTACCACAATCTTCTTCTTTAATAATAGCCGTATGAGCAGCATCGACAAGACGACGGGTAAGATAACCGGCGTCGGCAGTTTTCAAAGCAGTATCGGCTAAACCCTTACGAGTACCTCTAGCACCGGTAACATATTCGAAAACAGATAAACCTTCACGGAAATTGGATTTTGTCGGAAGTTTAACAATTTTACCGGTAGGATCAACCATAAGTCCACGCATACCGGAAAGTTGTTTAATCTGATCTTTGGAAGCGCGTTTGATACCAGCGGCGGAAACAATTCTGATTGGAGAATCAATGTTTAAAGTTTCCCAGGTTTTTTCGGCAATATTGTCGGTAACCGTGATCCATACTGTTTGAGCCAAACGTTCTTTTTCTTCGTTGGTAATCAATCCCATCTTGTAATTGTCCTCAATTTCGGCAATTTTTTTGTTGGTTTC
>CAZSCX010000041.1:0-3278 GCA_964605545.1 uncultured Gammaproteobacteria bacterium | reverse complement strand
CAACTTACGGATACATCACAAAAAACCATAGAATAGAAAATGCAATAGAAAAAAAGACAAATAACACATTAAAAGTGAACAAAAATAAATGTAATGGATGTGGTCATTGTGTTAATATCTGCCCATCTAAGTCTGTATTTTTTTGACAACACCATGGTTAACTTTAGCAGCTATTTTCCCATGAATCATTTGAATAGTAGCAATCCTTCTATGACATCCAGGGCATTCAATAATATCGTTCAGATTATGTCTAATTTCACAATTTAATTGACCGGTAAAATCCTCCAATATTCCATCCAAAAACATTTTCATCAAAAACCCCTTTTTATCTTTTTTATATCTTGCAATTGGCCTACCACATTGACATTCAACATCAATAACTCGTGCTTCTTTAGACATATAATATAATTATATCAAAGTAATACACATATTCACATTATGTAATATCGGTATTATAATCAAAATACATATGAAATTAATATATTCTTTCCTCCTCGTTTTTCTAACTGGTTTCTTAGGTTCTTCTTCCACCATGTCCCAAATTGACTCATGGTATAAAACTATCAAAAAAGCTCCTTTTAATCCACCAAATTGGGTATTTGGCCCTGCCTGGACTATTCTTTATATTTTAATGGTCATTTCCCTTTATCTGGTTTGGCAAAAAAATAAATTTCCCTTTATTTTCTTAGTCCAATTATTCTTAAATTTTCTTTGGTCTTATCTATTCTTTGGTCTTCATCAACCTCTTTGGGCCTTCATTGATATTATTTTACTTTGGATTTTTATTTTATTAACCATAATTAAATTTTCCGCCTTCAACAAAACCGCGGCCTATTTACTCTATCCTTATATCGGTTGGGTAACCTTTGCCTCTATTCTAAATTTGTTTGTTGTTATCCTTAACTGAAAAATTCTTTAATATTTCATTAAATATTATTGAATATTTTGGCCATTCACTTTTGGTCGTATTGAAACTTATAGTCCAAACATCGCCTTGTTTGCCCTGATATATCACTACTTTTGACTTAAAATCAATTCCTTCCTGGTTTACTTCTGCTTCAAATCCATTTTCTTTTTCATTTTCAAAATTTACTCCCGCTATAATTTTTTTAATTTCTTCTTGTAAAAATTTAGTATATTCCTCAACAGTTTTTTCTTCCAATTTATCAAAAGTTATATTTAAATTTGTACGATAATTTCTTTCCTTTGCCTTTTTGTCTTCGCTTATTTTATTATCAATCGCCGACATCATCACTCCCTCGGCTAACGGATCTACTTCTCTCCATCCATTTGGTAGCAAAATACTAAATTCATTTTTATCTACAATTTCGTTTTTACCAGGAACAATCTGTTTTGTTTTCTTTGGTAACAATTTATAAACTGCCAACCAAACAACCAAAACCATCAAAACAAAGATCATTATTTTTTTCATAGTATAAATAATTATACTCTTGATATTTGCATTTACCCTATTTTTCTGTTTTAATTTTATAATATGAAAAAACACAAAAAGGCTGTCAGAAAACCTCAATACAGAGACAATACTACTTTTGTCAACACTGCCATTTTACTTTGTATTCTAATTTTCATTGTTTTGATTTATCGTTTGCTATCTTTAAATTAAATCTGTTATAATTTTTTGTCTGTCAAGAGTCCGACGCTATGTCGGACAGCAACCGAGCCTTCCAATTTTTATTGGAACTCCACGGTGCTTTAGTACAGGCCTCTATTAATTATTAAAAGGAGGAAAAATGAACTATTCCCTTTTTGCATCCGAGTCGGTTTGTGCTGGTCACCCCGACAAAATCTGCGATCAAATTTCTGACGCAATTTTAGATACCGCTTTATCAATTGATTCCCATTCTCGAGTTGCCATTGAGACGCTGGTAACCAAAAATCACATTACTATTGCCGGTGAAGTTACCTGTCCCAAAAAACTTAATTACAAATCAATTGCCAGGTCGCTTGTTAAAGATTTGGACTATACCAAAGATATTTATAATTTTTCTCATCATTCTCCAGTCGATGTCCATGTTCATCACCAATCACCCGATATTGCTCTCGGTGTCGATACCGGCGGTGCCGGTGATCAAGGAATGATGTATGGTTATGCTGTCGACGAAACTCCTCAATTTATGCCACTTCCCATTACTTTAGCTCAAGAAATGACCAAAAAAATTGACGAGGTAAGAAAGACAAAATTAAAATATCTCCGTCCCGATGGCAAGGTTGAAGTCAGCGTTAAATATGAAAAGGGAAAACCGGTATTTGTCGATTCATTGGTTATCGGTATTCCCCATGATTTAAAAATTACCAAAGAACAAGTCAAAGAAGATGTTTATCAACAAATTGTTAAACCAATTTTTGAAAAATATAACCAAAAATTAATTAATCTCGACAAAATAATTTTTAACGGTACTGGCCAATGGGAGATAGGTGGTCCCTCGTCCGACACTGGTGTTACTGGTCGCAAAATTATTGTTGACACTTATGGTGGTATGGGGCGTATCGGCGGTGGTGCTTTTTCCGGTAAAGATCCGTCGAAAGTTGATAGATCTGCAGCTTATGCTGCTAGATATATTGCCAAAAATATCGTTGCTTCTGGTCTTGCTCATCGCTGCGAAGTTCAGATAGCCTATGCCATTGGCTACAAAGATCCAATTGCCAAATCAATTGAAACTTTTGATACAGGTAAAAAATCTCAAAAAGTAATAGAAGATTTTGCCTGGAATCTTTTAGATCTTTCTCCAAATGGAATAATAAAAGGTCTCAAATTACTCCGGCCAATTTACCGCCAAACCGCAGCCTATGGCCACTTCGGCAATCCATCCTACCCTTGGGAAAAAATAGTCTAACTATTCTTCACCTAATTCCATTGGCTGTCCGCAACACACTAGCATTCCAACACCATTTTGGATTACCTTAACTACATTGCCGCAGATTTTGCATTTATATACTTGATTAATTTCTGTCATATTTTAATGTTACCATATTACATGAAATCAAATCGTCTTGTCTGGCTCGATTTTTTAAAAGGCTTGGCTATTTGTGCGGTTGTCCTCGATCATCTTTATGGTGTTTTTTATAAAAATATTTTTATTCAACAACACACCTCTTTTTGTGTTGCCCTATTTATTTTTCTTGCCGGTATTACTACTGCCATGTCTTTGTCAAAATACAATCTTTTTCATTTTTATAACAAAAGACTTTTGGCGATTATCAATATCTGTATACTTGCCACCTTTTTAATTAGTCTGTTTATTCACAAGTCTTTTCTT
>CAZSCX010000040.1:0-3309 GCA_964605545.1 uncultured Gammaproteobacteria bacterium | reverse complement strand
ATTTTCCTACAATAATTTTTGAAATTAGACATAATTTTTTACTCAGCAAAAATGTTTTTATAAAAAAATTAACTGATGCGACGGGTACATCGATAATTAATAAATTTTCTAATCTATCAAACTTTACTATTAATCTACCCATTCCATCGGTTAATTTTTATTTACTCATACTTTTTATCTTCCTATCGATCATAATCTTTCTCAAAAATTACCATCATCGACAATTACAATTTTTCACTGCTTTTTTATTTTTTTCCACCCTAATTTTTTATTTTATTCTCCCTGTACCGATTCATTCACACTATATTTTCCCATTAACATCAACACTATTTCTCCTTATAGCCAACCTGGCTTTCCTTTACAAAACTATCATTATTTTAATGTTAACCTGGGTTTATTTATCACCCCTAAATCTAATCTCTCATTTTAAAAACGCTTCACGTACAGTTTTACAAATGAACACTTGTTATCAAAAAGTTTGTCAAGAAATAAAAGAACCCCTCTATGTTTCCACTCAATCAAATTTTCATCCCTTCCATAATGGCCCGGAACATCGATATTTACTTAAAAAAAATGGCTGCAATGTCATTAATATAGAAGAAAATACCGAACTATCAGACAAAATGATAGTCGTTGTTGATGGGGGAAATTTCGATATCAAGAAAACCAAATATTATGAACTTGATCTTTTTGGCCCTTCAAATTTATATAAAACATATCCCTGCCAACATAATTTAAACCTTATACTTTTGAAAAAAACAAATAATTAACGACCTATCCCTATATAATTGAATCCCGCTTCTTCCATTGTCTTTTTCTCAAATACATTTCTACCATCGACCACATTTGGGCTTTTCATCAACGATTTAATTTTGTTTAAATCTGCCTTCTTAAAATCACTCCATTCTGTCACAATTACTAAACAATCAGTACCTTTCACCGCTTCATAATAATCATCACTAAAAACTATATTTTCGTCATTATCTTTCAAACGAGCAACCGGATCAAAAACAGTTATTTTGGCTCCTCTATCCAATAATTGTTTTATCACCACCAAAGACGGCGCTTCTCTAATATCATCAGTCTGAGGTTTGAATGCCAAACCCCAAACTGCAATCTTTTTTTCATGTAAATCTTCACCAATTAATTTTTGAATTTTTACCAGCAAAGATTGCTTTTGCGCTTCATTGGTGGCCTCCACCGCTTCAAGAATACTAAACCTTATTCCATTCTCCTGGGCAATTTGTATCAAAGCTTTTACATCTTTTGGGAAACAACTACCCCCATAGCCTACCCCCGCTTCCAAAAAAGCATATTTTCCAATCCTTTTATCTTGTCTCATTCCTTCAGCCACTAATTTCACATCAGCACCCAGTTTTTCACAAATATTGGCAATAGAATTAATAAAAGAAATTTCTGTCGCCAATAAAGCATTGGAAGCGTACTTAATCATTTCGGCCGTTTTCACATCGGTCAACACCATCGGTGCTTTCAAAGATTCATATAATTGAACCATTATTTCCATCGCCCTCCCATTATTTGTTCCACCAACAACAATCCTTTCTGGATGCATAAAATCTTCAACCGCACAACCCTCTCTCAAAAATTCTGGATTGGAAACCACTTCGAAATCACCATTATAAAATTGTTTGATAATTCTTGACACCATATCACCGGTTCCAATTGGCACTGTCGATTTGTTTACTACTACTTTGTAACCATCTATATTTTTTCCTATATCTTCGGCAACATTTTTTACATAGGTCAAATCGGCTGTACCATCAGGTAATGGGGGAGTACCAACAGCAATAAAAATAATTTCCGATTCCTTAATCGCTTTTCCTATTTCAGTCGTAAACGACAATCTTTTCTGTTCAACATTTTTCACTACTAAATCAGCCAAACCCGGTTCATATATCGGAATTATTCCTTTGTTTAAATCTTCAATTCTTTTTTTATCAATATCTACACCAATTACTTCGTTACCCAGATCGGCCAAACATGTCCCTGTGACCAATCCCACATAACCAACTCCAATGACTGCAATTTTTTTCATAAACAATTATAACAAAATTATGGCTTCTTTTGATGCCAAACCCAAGCAGTTTCAACTATTTTATCGATATCGGTAAATTTTGGTTCCCAATTTAACTTATTTCTAATTTTTTCACTGCTTGCCACTAATACAGCCGGATCACCAGGGCGTCTTTCGGTCTCCACTACCTTGAAATCTTTCCCTGTTACCTTTTTTACAGCATCTATCACTTGTCGCACCGAAAAACCCAAACCATTACCCAAATTAAAATCATCACTTTCCCCTCCGTCTAATAAATATTTGAGAGCCAAAATATGAGCCTCGGCCAAATCGGTTACATGAATATAATCACGAATACATGTCCCATCCTTGGTTTCATAATCAGTCCCAAAAATTTTTATATCTTCTCTTTTTCCCAAAACCGCATCCAAAACTAGAGGGATCAAATGAGATTCAGGATCATGTGCTTCACCCACTTCGGCTTCCACATCAGCTCCGCTAGCATTAAAATATCTTAATTTAATTGATCGTAAATCATAAGCTTTGTCATAATCAGCTAAAATCTTTTCTACCATCAATTTAGTCCAGCCATAAGGATTAATAGGTGATTGGGGATGCTTTTCATCAATTGGTGTATATATAGGTGATCCAAAAGTCGCCGCCGTTGAAGAAAAAATAAATTTCTTCACTCCAAATTCAATCATCACTTCCAGTAAATTTAAAGTATTTCCAACATTGTTTTTATAATACTTTTGCGGATCTTTAACCGATTCACCCACTTCTATATAACCGGCAAAATCCATAACCGCCTCAATTTTATTTTCAGAAAAAACTTTTCTAATTTCTTCGATATTTCCTAAATCAGCCTTCACAAACTTACCCCATTTTACCGCCCATTCATGACCACTAACTAAATTGTCCATAATCAAGGTTTCAAATCCTTGTTTATTTAATTCTTTGTTTATATGCGA
The DNA here is from genome assembly GCA_964605545.1 of uncultured Gammaproteobacteria bacterium. Classification (GTDB taxonomy): domain Bacteria; phylum Patescibacteriota; class Microgenomatia; order UBA12405; family UBA12405; genus DAOTMI01. The sequence continues at coordinate 303 of CAZSCX010000040.1, read as the reverse complement.
ACCAATATAGCCCGCCCCACCAACAATTAGTATCATATGCTCTATTCTATCAAAAAAGCTGGGCCAGTCCACCCAATAACGCCGAAATAGTTGCCATTAAACCTCCAAAAAATGAAACCAACAAAATTTTATCTGGACTATAACCTAAATTAGTAAACAAAAATAAAGATAAATTTTCCCTCGCCCCCCAACCACCAATCGATATTGGCAACAACAAAAGCAATGAAATTATTGGATAAACAACAGCAATATGGATCAAGCTATAATGAGCTCCCAACACCTCGGAATTCAACCAAGCCGGCA
>CAZSCX010000039.1:0-3532 GCA_964605545.1 uncultured Gammaproteobacteria bacterium | reverse complement strand
TAAAAGCGGGACAAGACGTGTCCGATAATGGCGAAGAATTTCTACCGGCGGAAGAGGAATAGATTTATCCTGTGTGTGGATTAATCAATTTCAAAGCTTCCCAGCCACGGGGACACGCTTTGATGTTTAGAATTTCTTTTGGATCAAGTGCGGGAGAATTTTCTTTTCCTTCTTCGATTAATTTAAATTCCTCATTTATATAATAATGTGTATCACAATAATCAGAATACATTATTCGAATTGATGTATAAAATGGACAAATTCTCTTATCTTCAATCAAAATTTCAAATGGTAGGTAATCGTCAAGTTTGGGAAAAATCCTTTCATCGTGACAAAATTCTAGATATTGTCTGATTTGTATTGCCTGATCATCTCTTGAGAGATTTTCTTTCGACATTGAGGTATTGTAGCATTCAAATCTCCCTCCCGCCTAGGCGGGCTTCCCTCTTTGACAAAAGAGGGACTAAGAGATAGTATGCGTTATATGAAAGAAAGAATAAAAATAATAAGTACCCCACCTGGACAAGCACCTCTATGGGTCAGAGAAAAGTGGGTAGGTTTGGTGTTACCTGTTGCGGAAAATGATGATGGAGTTGGAAGTCTTCAAGTAGGAGTAAGGGGCGGAAGAGCTCAAAATTTAGGTGGATATGAAATTGAAACTCAAAAAGCGATTGAATTACTAGAAGAAATCTCTCCAAACGCGGCGCTATGGTGGAAAAATAATATGAATTTGGAAATAATACCTAGATTGGTATTTAGAAGAGAGGTGTGTGAGGTTGTGAAGGAAGAGGAAATTATTTAATCATTAGAGAAGTTATTCCGCGTAATTCATTTTGACGAATATCAAAGTTGTAGTTTGGTTTTGATAAAATTTTTGAAGCATCACTCCACATATTTTTTAGATATCGATCTCTTTTTTCATTTCCAGTTAAGATGCCGCTTTTTGTTTTATATTTATCAATAAAATAACGAATAGTTCTGATTTCAATACCTGATTTCCAAACTGCCCAAGTATAATAATCTCTTTCTTTTAGAGAAATACCTTCAGGTGATGTATCAAAATCATTTAGGGTTTTGTCAACTAATTTCCGTCCTTGAATTTCCAAGCCTTGACGAAATAATGAATTAGCGATAAATCCGGAAATTTCAAGTGATTTATTACATTTTTCGTAACATTGTTGAGACAACGCGAATTGACCTAAACCATCGAAAAGACGACCATAAAATCGAAAACGTCGATTATTGACAAAGGGATCAATTTCTTTGCCGTGAAGTAGACTGTATTCTTCCATACCAATAACACTGACAAACATGGCCTTCATACCACGTTTTTTGTCACCCTTTGGTTTCATAACTTCATGCTGGGCACATAAAAATTCTTCTTGAAATAATTGCATGGTAATGGTGGGGTCAAATTTTGAGGTTTCTTGTCTGACTTTTTGAATATAGGGAATATATTTTATTGAATCTACTTCTTCTCTTTTCTTGCCAATATCAGATAAAATTTCGGAAATGTTTTCTTTGCTAACAACGAGTTCGGAAAAACGTCTAATTTCTTTTGTCATGGTGTACCATTATACCAAAAAATGGGCTAAAAGTCAATATTATAGGATTAATGAATATGGTGAACTGGTAGGAAAAAACTACCCTGATTGGACAACAAATTATAAAAGTGAACCAGAGGTTAAGATTGCCAAAGGTTAGGTTATTTTTTTCTATTGATACGGTGTCTTTTTATTGAAATAGAGTGTCTACTTGATCAGACAAGACTGTTTCCAGAGATTTTGAAAAATTTCGCGTTGCATGTTGGCAAGTTGCTGATTGTGCATTTCAAAACAAAATACGTCTTTGCCGCCAAGATAATGACACATGGCAAAAACGTCATTGTAGATAAAAATATCGGCTTCGATATTTAAAATTTCTTTTGGAATATATTTTATTGGGCAAAATCTATTTATGTAATCTTTTATTTCGGTTACTATTTTATAGTGCTTATTGTTGGTCAAGGTTTTGGTCATTATTTTTTTATCGACTAGGGCTTGTCTCAATTTTTCTGCCTCGGCTACAGGTAAATAAGCTTCGGCGGTAGAAATTTCATAACTTAAAAATTCACCCTTGGCATTTAATAAATTCCAATTAACTTGTGATAATCCCTTTTGACCTTGGTAATAAAATATTTTGGAACCGGGGACGCCGGAACCGCTTTTTGATTTTAATAAATCAATCATTTGCGGGAGTGAATGACGAAGCGAGGTTAACTCCCCTTCTTTTTTGCTTAATAATAATTCTATTTGTGAGGGATCGTTGGCAACAAATTTGAATCCTGTACTATCTAATTGCTGAGTAACTAATTCTTTATTGATTAATTTGTCCAGAATACGATACACTTTTGTCCTACTAAGATGAGATATTCGGCTTAATTTAAGGGCAGTGGAGACCTTTTGTTCGAGTAAATCAAGGTAGATTTGTGATTCTTCGCTATCTAAACCAAAAGGCTGTAACAAGCTGATTAGGTTGTCTGTATTTATGGACATCAGATGTATTATAGCGCTAATTAGTGTAAAATCAAATAATGAATAAAAAAACTGGTGCAACGTTAGTTTTGGGATCGGCATTTTTTTATGCCACATATGGTATTTGGTCTAGGCTTATGGCGGCAACTTTTGGTGAATTTTCGCAGGCGTGGACAAGATATTTGTTTTTGTTAATTGTTGTGTTTTTAATCAATTTGAAGTGGAAAATTTTTCGACCATTAGTAAAAGAAGATATCCCCTGGTTAATTGCAGTGGCGATTGCCGGATTGAATCAAGCACCATATTATTTTGGATTTAAACATTTGAGCGTTGGCACGGCAGTAATGTTGTTTTATACATCATTGGTGATGGGTGGATATATAATGGGAAAATTTGTATTTAAAGAAAAAATAACTCCAAAAATTTTTGCCAGCTTAATTTTGGCAATTATGGGAATATTAGTAATTTATAAATTTGATTTGAAACCAAATCAAATTTTTCCGGCCTTGATGACAATATTGGCAGGTTTCATGGGAGGTGCTGGGGTGATTTTGCCAAAAAAAATGAAAGGTGGATACCCAGAATTTCAAGTAATGACTTGGTATCTGACATTGGGAATAATAGTAAATGGGATTATAAGTATTGTTTTGAAAGATGCGATGCCAAGTATATTGCAATTTAAACCATGGTTAGCACAATTAGGATATGCTACTACATTTTTGTTGGCCAATTGGGCGGCAATTAGTGGTTATAAGTATTTCGATGCAAGTGTGGCAAGTTTAATGGGAATGGCAGAAATTTTGTTTGGAATAGTTTTTGGCATAATACTATTCAAAGAATCATTAACTGCAGGAATGATTTATGGAGCAATATTAATTATTATCTCGGCTAGTTTGCCACATATAAAATTATTTCAACATAATCGCGCCGGAGAAAATTAATTTTACCAGCACCACCAAAGAAGACAACGTTTCTTTTTGGCACTAGTGCCATTGTTGCCGTTGGGAGTAATTTGCTGA
>CAZSCX010000038.1:0-3645 GCA_964605545.1 uncultured Gammaproteobacteria bacterium | reverse complement strand
TATGAAAATATTATAAAAAGAATTGCCAGGTTACATTTAACCTTTGAGTATATTCACCCGTTTGTTGATGGTAACGGCCGAATTGGTAGAGTAATCAATAATTATTTATTGATAAGAGAAGGGTTTGTGCCAATAAATATAAAATTTATCGACCGAGAAAAATATTATCAAGCCTTTAGAGAGTTTGATGAAAAAGATAAAACCGAAATTATGGAAGAAATAGTTGGTAGGGCTTTGATTAACAGTTACTACAAAAGATTGTCTTATTTGGAAAATAAAAAAATTATTAAATTGGCCCAATACGCTAAAGACCAAAAAGTATCTCATTCAAGTCTGTTAAATAAAGCTAACAGACAAACAATTGAGGCTTTTTTGGAAAGAAATATTTGGAAAATTGGAGTTGATTATTAAATTTATGCGATTATCACGTAGCAAAATTGATTTATACCTAAATTGTCCCAAGTGTTTTTATTTGGACGTAAAGAAGGGAGTGAAAAGGCCATCAGGGTATCCGTTTACGATTAATTCAGAAATTGACCGACTTTTAAAAAATGAATTTGATATCCATAGGGCCAGACATACTCCCCATCCATTAATGACTACTTATGGGGTGGAGGCAGTACCATTTGAACATCCAAAAATGAATGAGTGGAGAGATTCGCTAAGACGCGGAATCACCTATCCATTTCCGGAGACTGATTTAATAATAACCGGTGGGGTAGATGATGTGTGGGTAAACCGATTAGGTGAATTGATAATTGTGGATTACAAAGCGACAGCAAAGATAGGTGAGGTAAATTTAGATGCTGAGTGGCAGATTGGATACAAAAGACAAATGGAGATTTATCAATGGTTATTTAGACAAAACGGATTTAAAGTAGCTGACACTGGTTATTTTGTTTATTGTAATGGGAGAACAACTCAAGAATCGTTTGATGCAAAATTAGAATTTGATATTAAACTTATCCCCTACAAAGGTAACCCCAGTTGGGTTGACGGAACCATTAAAGAAATATGGAAAACTCTTAATAGTGAAATAATCCCTGAGCAAAATAAGGATTGTGAATATTGTAATTATGCGAATAATTTTTCAAAAGTGTCGTCAAAAGAAATAAAAATAGAAAGAAAAACAGAACAGTTAACTCTGGGGTAAAAATTTGAATATAAGGTAGGATTGACTTCGGGTAATATTCGGGTATATTATAGATTATGAATAAAATATTAAATAAAAAAACGGTAGCGATTTTTGGAAATAACCAAATTAGACGTCATTGGGATGCGGATAAAGAACTGTGGTATTTTTCGGTGGTTGATGTAATAGCGGTTTTAACTAAAAGTGATAATCCGCAAGTTTATTGGAGAGTACTTAAAAAAAGATTAATTGATGAAGGATCAAATGAAACCGTTACAAAATGTAACGGTTTGAAAATGGTGGCAACTGATGGAAAAATGCGACTCACTGATGTGGCTGATACAGAGACTTTATTTCGTTTAATTCAATCCATCCCCTCTCCTAATGCCGAACCATTTAAATTGTGGTTGGCCAGGGTTGGGTATGAAAGATTGGAAGAAACAGCTGATCCAGAAATGGCAATAAATAGAGCATTAAAAACTTATTTAAAGAAAGGCTATAGCCCAGAATGGGTAAATTTGAGATTAAAAAGTATTGAGATTCGGAAAGATTTAACTGATGAATGGGAAACACGTGGGGTAAATGAGGGTTTGGAGTTTGCGATTTTGACTGATGAAATAACCAAGGCTTGGACTGGAATGACAACTAAAGAATATAAAGGTTTAAAAAATCTTAAAAAAGAAAATTTACGAGATAATATGTCCAATATGGAATTAGTGTTGAATATGTTGGCAGAAACGGCAACTACAGAAATTTCTAAAACCAAAAAACCGAAAAGTTTTGGTCAAAATAAAGTAGTGGCCAGAGAAGGTGGAAGTGTGGCTGGAAATGCTCGAAAAGATATTGAAAGTAAAACTGGAAAGAAAGTGATTACTGGCAAAAATGCAAAAGAATTAAAAAGGTTAAAATAAGTTTATGACAAAAATAATTATCGCTTCGAAAAATCCAGTCAAGATTGATAGTACTCGTGCGGGGTTTGCCAAAATGTTTAAGGATGAAATTTTTGAAATTGAAGGGTTGGGGGTGGAGTCGGGAGTGTCTAACCAACCAATGGGTGAAGAAGAGACTTTGACTGGGGCAAAAAATCGGATAAATAATGTCTCACTTTTGTCTCCAAATGCTGATTATTGGGGAGGAATTGAGGGAGGATCAAAAGTGGTAGGTGAAGAGATGTAGACTTTTGCCTGGGTGGTGATTAAATCTAAAAATGGAGTTGTAAGTCAAGGAAGGACAGCTTCTTTTTATTTACCCAAAGAAATTGTGGCTCTGATAAAGATGGGTAAAGAATTGGGAGAGGCTGATGATATCGTTTTTAAAAGAACAAATTCTAAGCAATCAAATGGGGCGGTGGGAATATTGACTGGTGATGTCCTGACTCGAGCTGGCTATTATGAAACGGCAGTTATTATGGCGCTGATACCTTTTAAAAACCCAAAAATGTATTAAAAAGACGAAGAGGTGTTTATAAAGAAATTTAATTAATTGACTTCGGGTTTGCTTTGGGTTTATTATTTAAATATGAATAACAATACTCCTGTAGTTTTTGAAGAAATAAAAAGAAAGAATGAATATAATGCTGAATTTTGGTCAGCAAGAGAACTTGCTAATATTCTTGGCTACTCAGAATATAGACATTTTTTACCAGTGATTGAAAAAGCAAAGGAAGCATGTATTAACTCTAAACAACCAGCAAACGAACATTTCGAGGATTACCTCGATATGATCAAATTGGGTCATGGGGCAAAAAGGCCTATAGGTGATATTAGATTATCAAGATATGCTGGTTACTTAGTCATGCAAAATGCTGACTCATCAAAAGAGATAGTGGCTTTGGGTCAGACTTATTTTGCAATTCAAACTCGAAGGCAAGAAGTACAAGATCAAATGATTGAAGATATAAAACGTTTAGGTCTTCGTGAAAAAATTACAGCTCACAACAAACATCTATTTGAGGCTGCTAGTATGGCTGGAGTGAAAAATTATGGTCGCTTTACTAACTATGGATATATGGGGCTTTACGGTGGCAAGACTAAAGAGGATATTCAAAAAAAGAAGGGATTAATAAAAAATAAAAAAATTCTAGATTATATGAACAGTGAAGAAATGGCTGCTAATCTATTTAGGGGCTACTCAAACAGATGCTAAATTAAGGAGAGACTTGATTAAGGGTGAAGTCATGGCTAATCAAACTCATTTTAAAGTCGGACAAAAAATCAGAGAAACGATTAGAGAACTAGGTGGCACTATGCCTGAAAATTTAGCTGTTCCCGATGCGATTACTCAAGCAAAAAAGAGACTTGAAACTAGGTCGGAAAAATTAAAAATGAAAATTTAAGGGAAATTGGGGGTGAAAATAGAGTAAAATAAATTTATGACTTATAGAAAAGTAGAAATAAAAGATGCTTTGGCGGTGATTTGGAGATTAATAGTGTTAATAATGGTTGAAATAATAACAGCTGGATATTTAATTGAACGAGGGTTAATTTGGGTTTGGATTTTGTTGGTAGTAGTGA
>CAZSCX010000037.1:0-3715 GCA_964605545.1 uncultured Gammaproteobacteria bacterium | reverse complement strand
ATTTTTTGCAGAAAAGGTGGAATTTCCTGCCCAGCCAAAATGTGACTGAATTACAATCTCAGAACCTTTAGAATATTTTTCAAAATTCTCTCTAGTAAATTTATCAATATTTGATCGTATAACAGGTAATTTTTCTTGTTCGCAAAATTGATAAAATTTTACTTTGTCTTCGAGGAAACGGTTTAATTTAGCAGTATTACTCAAGAATAACCAAGCATTTTTTTCACATATTTTGTCAATTTTGGCAGATGGTTTAAAAGGTAAGATTGCCGGTAAGTGATTGTTTCGTAAAGAGTTTTGTTTGATAAAATCTTGGGTGTTTTTAAGTGATAAAAGATGGCCACTGTTTTTGATTTCGTTTTCGGGTAAATATATTTTATAAAAATATTTTAATTCGGGTAAGTTGATATCTAAATTTTTATCAACGACAAGAAAATAAATGTCATAACCTGATTTATTGATTAAGTCGATATATTTTTTCATCTTTTAGCTCCGGTCAAAATAATAACGGGAAAATTACCGGCTTTTTGACTAAATTTAAAATAACCGGCGAGGGCAAGAGCACCTTCTGGAGAAGTGAAAATATTATTTTTATTCAAAAATTCTTGAGCCTTAAGGACTTCTTGATTTTGAACAACAGCGCCATGTTTTATTTCTTTTAAAATTTTATTTTTAAGAGGAAGTAATTTTACACCTAAAGCGTCAGTAATAGTTTCTGATTCTGGAATAAAATTATTATCATAATGAGAGGCTAGAGGGCAATGAGCGGCAGGCTGAACTAAATAGACATTGTTGATAATTGAAGCAAGACCAAGAGCTGTGCCACCGGATCCGGCAGCAACAAAAATTGAAGTTGTTTGAGGTAATTCTTGTTTAATTTCTTTTGCAATTTGACTATAAGATGGAATGGTGGCGGAGTGAGTGGAAAGACGGATTAAAAAGGCGTTATTTTGTTTGGCATATTTAAAGGCGTCAGATATTGGTTTAAGGGAAGTAGTAAAATTTTTTATTAATTTTAATTTTTCCGGATTGGTTTTAGAGGAAACAAAAATTTTTAAAGAAAGATTAGATTTTTCACAAAAGTATTGGGCGGAGATGGCGGCATTTCCGGTAGAAGAAATAACAATTTCGTTGAAACCTTTATTTATGGCATCTTGAATGACAAATGGGATTGCCCTATCTTTGGCTGAGCCAGTAATATTTTGATCTTCTCTTTTGAAATAAATTTGGTCTATTTTGATAAGAGGTGTCATTGGTATAATAGTCTAACATGAAAATAATTTGTCCAGATTGCCAAAAAGAAATTCCTCAAACTGATAATGTTTTAATAGGAGATATATTGGAATGCCAAGAATGTGGTACGGAAGTGGAAATTATATCGCTTGAACCGTTGCAATATCGGGAATTAATCGAGGAAAAATAGGCGAAAAACGCCTTCTTTGAAAAATTCAGGATCGTGAATACTGATTGTATTTTTTACTACCCCACCTTTTTTGCGACTACTTTCAATGTATTCTATTTCATCACCAATTTTTTTGATCACCAAAACGACATGATGGCCTTTTTTTTGACGGATTAAATCACCGGATTTTATATCTTTAATGTCTATCGGATGGCTTAAAGGAGCTGAGGTGAGCATATTGGCATTGGTTCTACGAGGATTGGGTAAGTTTAATAATTGACAGACTAGGCCGGAACAATCGATACCTATTCTCCTTTGTGGGAATTCTTTTTGGGCTTTAGCGATTTCTTTGTAATTGCCCTTACCAAGTAAGGCTATGTTATCTGATTTTAAATGATGAATATTTGAATAATAAGGAATACCCAAATATTTTGGAATTAATTTAGTCCAAGCCATAAGCCAAAAATTGCCAAAATAATACCGGCGAGCCAAGCTCGCATAACGATTTTAGGTTCTTCCCAACCCATTTGTTGAAGAGTTAAATGGAAAGGAGCGGCAGGAAGAAATTTTTTGTGAAAATATTTTTTGGAAACAATTTGAATAGCACTACTCATTCCTTCGATAACAAATGGTAAACCGACGATAATTAAGGGAATGATTTTTCCAAGTAAAATTGAAATGACAGCAATGGTGGCGCCAAAAGATAGTGAACCGACATCGCCAAGCCAAATACGAGCGGGGTAAATATTAAAATAAAGAAAGGCAATAAGAGATCCAATCCAAAGAGCCAGAAAGAGAGATATTGGTGTGTCCAGTGAAGCACTGCTGATAAACCAAAAGGCAAAAAGAGCAATCATTAGCAGACCGCAGGAGAGGCCATCTAGACCGTCAGTAATATTGAAAAAATTGGCGAATGTGATGATAATGGCCATGGAAATTGGGATAAAAAACCAACCAAGATGAATAGCACCCAAAAATGGAATATACATAAAATTAATTTTCAGACCAAAATTAATTAAAAGAGAAACGAGAAAAGCTATAAATAATTGAAGGATTAATTTATGGTGCATTCTAAGACCAAAAAAGCCTGTTTTTTTGAAACCAAAAAATTTGAGAACATCATCGTAAAGGCCGATTAAACCAAAGCTGATGAAGGTAAAAAAGATAATAAAAATTTCCAGACTGATTTGATAATTATTGGAAATAAAAATTTTGCTAAATTTTAAAAGATTAAAAAGAAAGGCAAACAAAAGAGAAACGGAAAAAATGATTAGTAATCCCCCACCGACTGGAGTACCGCTTTTTTGGGAATGAAATTTATCAAAAATAGGAGTGTGTTTATTTTGAAAATCTTTGGTAATTTGTTTTTGACGTTGAAATTTTAATTTAAAGAGAATGCTGATAAAAGGAATGACAAGAATACTGGTAGTAAAAAACGAAAAGAGCAATAGTCCTAAAAATAGATGAATCATGTCTTAATATATTCTATCTCAGCGCCAAGATAACACAAGCGGTCGGCTAATTTTTCGTATCCTCTTTCAATATATTCGACACCATCGATGGTTGATTTGCCCGAGGCCGAAAGAGCGGCAATAGTGATAGAAGCGCCTGTTCTTAGGTCATTTATATCAAAATTTGATGGGTGTAAGTGGGTAGGACCGTAAATTTTGACGCCATGAAAATATTCAGGTTTATCGCTTTCAGGATTAAATTCATAATAATTTTTTGGGTCTTCAACTTTTGGATTAAAGAATTTTGCTTTTAGTCCCATTTTTTCATATTCTTTAATATGGTGGAAACGATAAGGAAAAACGCGTTCGATAATGGAGCTACAACCAACGGCATGAGATAAAACAACAGTAAATACTGCTTGCCAATCAGTCATAAACATTGGGTGGGGGCCGGTTTCAATATCACAGGCCTTAAGAGGTCCAACCCAAGTAACTGACACTTCGTCATTTCCTTTTTTGACTTGAGCCCCCATTTTGGTAATAGTGTCAAGAAAAGTTTCAATAATTTTTGGATTAATACGTAAAATATTTATTGAACCTTTGGTGGCGAGAGCGGCGCAGGCAAAAGTAACGGCTTCGTTTCTGTCGGCAATAACTTCGTGTTTTGCGCCTGATAATTTGGAAACACCTTGGATAGTAATGGTTGCAGGATTATCCAAATGACGTTGAATTTTGGCACCCATTTTGTTGAGAAGGAGAATTAAATCGTCAATTTCCGGTTCTTGGGCACAGTTCTCGAGAATAGTATCACCTTTGGCAAGGGTGGCGATCATAAGAACACTTTCGGTGACAGTATGACTGG
>CAZSCX010000036.1:0-3985 GCA_964605545.1 uncultured Gammaproteobacteria bacterium | reverse complement strand
TTGGTCGCGCCAACAATCAAGGTCTAAAAATTGCCAAAGGCAATTATATTTTATTTTTAAATTCCGACACAATAATTCTCCATTCTTCAATTTCCCAATCTCTTGATTGGCTTTGCTCCCACCCAGAAGCTTCAACCTGTACCGCCCAACTATTGAATAAAGACAAAACCATTCAAGCCTCAGGTGGTTATTTTCCAAATCTTTTGAATGTTTTTACTTGGTCAACCGGTCTTGATGATCTGCCTTTAATCAATAAAATTATTAAACCTCTTCACCCACACACCCCTGTCTTTTATACGCATGATAATTTTTACTTAAACGACCATCAACAAGATTGGGTCACCGGTGCTTTTATGCTAACCCGGAAAGAATTACTCAACAAGGTCGGAGGTTTTGATGAAAATTACTTTATGTATGGTGAAGAAGTCGAACTGTCTTACCGTATCAAAAAAATTACCAAGAATAATCAAGTTTGGTATTTGGTTGGACCACAAGTTATTCATCTTGGCGGTGCTTCTTCAACCACTCGACTTAATCCAATTATTAACGAATATTTAGGTATTATTTCTTTTTTCAAAAAACACAAACCATTTTATCAATATATTTTAGTTAAAATATTTATAAAGCTGAATGCTTTCTTAAGAAGCTTAATTTTTCCCATTTATAAAGAGGCATATCAAAAATTATGAACATCTTAAATTCTGTTCTTGCCATCCTTATAATGTTTATTCCTCTCTATCCTAAATTTCCTCTTTTTAATGTCCAAAATACTTATGTTGCTATCAGACTTGACGATATTATCGTCGCCATTTCTGTTTTAATTTGGTTTATTTATCAAATCAAGCATAAATTTCCTATTTTTAAAGAAAAAATTACCTGGTTTATTATTGCCTACTTATTGGCAATATTTCTCTCTACTCTTAACGCTTTTTTAATTTTTCAAACAGTTCCCAAAAACATTCTCGCTCTTCATTTTATTCGCCGTATTGAATATATTTCTCTATTTTTTCTCACCATTACCACTTTAAAAAATAAAAAAGATTTAAAAATATTTTATTTCTTTTTTGTTGTCACAGCCCTCTTGGTCTCTGCCTACGGTTTTGGGCAAAAATATTTCCATCTCCCTGTTGTCTCGACCATGAATTCTGAATTTAGTAAAGGTCAATTATTGGAAATGAACGTTTGGACAAGAATTTCAGCTACTTTTGCCGGTCATTACGATCTCGCTGCTTATATGACTATCGTTCTCATTATTATCGGTGGAGTCCTTATCACCACAAAAAATAAATTTCTCAAGTTCGTAAGTCTATTGATTTGGTTCGTTTGTTTTCAAATTCTCAATCTCACCGCCAGCCGTATTTCCACTTTCGCTTTTTGGGGAGGCATGACCATCACCATTATTCTTTTAAAGAGATATCTTTGGATTATTCCTTTATCAATTCTTATGATTTTAAGTATTGTTAACTCCAAAGATTTAAATCAACGGCTTCTAGCTACCATTCCATCTTTTAAGTCTCAAATAAAAACTATCAAAAAAGCACCAACTCCCACCCCCAGCCCAATTCCAGTAGTATCTACAGCTCCCATTCCAACACCAAAAGTAGTAGCTGTTAAAGTTATCCCTACTCCAACTGTTTTTCGCCATACTCCAATCGAAGAATTTCCTAGTGTTGATATTGATGCTGGTGTTGCTCGATCCGGTGAAATAAGATTTAATACCGAATGGCCTCGCGCTATTACCGCCTTCAAAAAAAATATATTATTAGGTACCGGCTTAGGCTCTATTACTCTCGCCACCGACAATGATTTTCTTCGACTTCTTGGAGAAAGCGGTCTTCTGGGATTTTTTACTTTTATGTCCATTCTTGTTTTCTTTGTTATCAAAACTTTCAAAAAACCCTCGTCCCTCGCCTTTATTTTTCTTGGTGCCCTAATGGCCACTTTGGCAAACTCTCTATTTATTGATGTTTTTGAAGCCTCAAAATTTGCCTACACTTTCTGGATAATGATGGGAATTTATTATTTCATTCTATGAAAAAATTACTAATAATAATATGTTTGCTTGCCGGCCTTGCAGTTCGCCTCTACAAAATCAAAGCACCCATCGCTGATTGGCATTCTCATCGACAAGCCGATACTGCCTCAGTCACTCAAAACCTAATCAGAAAAACTGGTACCTTTTTTGTTCCCACTTATCATGATTTTTCAAATATCCAAACTGGTAAAGAAAATCCAAATGGTTATAGAATGGTCGAAATACCAATTTATAATTATTTTTCTTCTCTTTTGGCAAAAGTTTTTCCAATCGATATTGCTTCAAGATTAGTTTCCATCTTTTTTTCTCTAGGCAGTGGCGTTTTGGTTTATTTAATTGTACTTTCTTGGACCAAAAACTACTGGACAGCTCTTTATTCTCTAGCTGTTTTTCTTTTTCTTCCTTTCAACATTTATTATTCTCGAACTATCCTGCCAGAACCAACAGCTGTTTTTTTTATGCTACTTTCTCTCTATTTATTTAAAATCAATTTTATAATTTCTGCCATTTCCCTAGCTCTTTCAATTTTAATCAAACCATATACCGCCCTTCTACTGTTTCCAATTTTTACTTTTTATACCATTCAAGATAAAAAATATTTTCAAAAACTAATCTTTTTATTAATTTCTTTTCTTCCCTTTGCTCTCTGGCGTCTCTGGATAAAAAACTTTTCTATTGGTATTCCCGCGTCCTCTTGGCTTTTTAATGAAGGCAATATGCGTTTTCACCCTGCATGGTGGCGTTGGTTATTTTACGAAAGAATAGGAAAATTAATTCTTGGCGTTTTTGGATCCATTCCTCTTTATCTTGGCTTTGCTCTCAAAAAAAACAAACTTCAAACACATTTAATCTTACTTCTCCTTGGAATTTTGATATATTTCTCAGTAATTGCCAGAGGCAATATCCAACACGATTATTATCAAATTTTAATCATTCCATTTATTTCCATATTTGTCGGTATCGGCAGTTACTATATGTTTAAATTTATCAATCCTTTCTCGGGAATTATTGTCCTTCTATTTTCTCTTGCCTTTTCCTTTTATCAGATCAAGGATTATTATGTTTCCAACACTTCTATCGTTATCGACGGCCAAAAAGCCAAAGAAATCTTGCCCGCCGACGCTTGGGTAATTGCTCCCCAAAATGGCCATACTTCCTTTCTCTATCAAACCGGCCATTCCGGTTGGCCTATTGAAATTTATGACCTAGAAATAGTCAAGAATCGTTATCCAAACAAAAGATTTTATCTGGTTACAGTTGACAATAACGATTATACTGCCAAACTAAAAAAAACCTATTCCACTATAATATCCAATAATGATTATTCTATTATCGATTTAAACAAGCAATAATGAAAAGAAAAATATTAATGATCACCCCTTATTTGCCTCGTCGATGTCAGTCGGGTGGCCAAACGTCATCGTATTATTCAATAAAATACCTTTCCAAAGCCAACGACATTACCCTCATTAGTTTTAGTCGTGACAAAGAAGGTCTGGAAGAAATAAAACAATATTGCAAAAAAGTTATCGTTGTTAAACGCGGAAAAACTTGGGATTTTAAAAAAATTCTTTTTACAGGTTTCAGCCAATATCCTTTTTTAGTTACCAACTATTTATCTAAAGATCTTAAAAACACCATTTCTTTAGAATTACAGAAAAATAAATATGACTTGATCCATTGCGAATGTTTTTACTTAATGCCTAATATTCCTCAAATTGGCACTCCAATTGTCATGGTCGATCAAACTATTGAATATGCTGTTTATCAACATTACGTTGAAACCATAACCGGATGGAAAAAAATTCTCGCTCCTCTTTTATGGCTTGATGTTTTTAAACTTAAATATTGGGAAATTTATTATTGGAAACATACGCATACCGTTACCGCTTTTTCTACTGAAGATCAGGCTATTATTTCAAAAATAACTGGTCGTACCGACATTCAATT
>CAZSCX010000035.1:0-4033 GCA_964605545.1 uncultured Gammaproteobacteria bacterium | reverse complement strand
CAAAAAAAAGGCTGGAAAAATATTTTAAAAAATATTTTTCAATGGCCATTTTTTCCACTTGCTACTTTATTTATGTCTGTTTTACCTGGTCTTCAATCCCACACTAATTTAATGCTCGGGAAACGACTTGAATACAAGACAACTCTCAAGAAGGCTATCTAAATAATGCTAAAATAAACTGATGATCCTTTTTTGGGTATTTAATTTTTTAACCTTTCTGCTTCTTCGATTGCCATCTCTTTTTGAACCATATTGGTATGCCGACGAAGGAATCTACCTTACTATTGGCAATGCCTTACGTCGTGGTGAAATTCTTTATTCTCAAATTCACGACAACAAACCACCTCTTTTATATCATCTTGCTGCTCTGGCTCAAACCACATTTGGTTTTCGTCTCCTCCTTTTTTTCGTCATGATTCCCACTGTTATTTATTTTTATAAACTTGCTCGTCATTTTTTTAATTATCGTTTTTCCGCTTTTCTCACTTTCGTTTTTACCATTGTCACCTCAATTCCTTATTTTGAAGGTCATATAGCTAATGCCGAAATTTTTATGCTTTTACCAACTATCATAGGAATTTATTTCTTATTAAAAAATCGTTTATTTCTATCTGGTCTTGGTTTTGGTATTGCTTTTGCCATCAAAGCCCCGGTTATTATTGAAGCTATTTTTGGTTTTCTTTGGATATTATTTTTTCTCAAAAGCAAGAATAAGAAAAAAGACTCTTTTTTTTATCTAATTGCTTGTTTATTACCTATTGGCATATATGGAATTTATTTCTTTTTAAAAGGAGTTTTTGGTCAATTTTTGGTTTCCGCTCTTCTTTTAAATTTTGGTTATCTTTCATCATGGCAAACTGGCTCTATGCAAAATTCTCCAATAAGTGGGGGATTATTACAAAGAGCTATTATTCTTTTTGCTGTTTGGTTAATTATTTATTTTTTAAACAAAAAGAAAATTCTAAATACCAATGCCACTTTTCTTCTTGCCTGGTTTTCGGCCACTATTTTTGGTTCTCTTCTATCCGGTCGACCTTATCCTCATTATTTGATTCAAGTCTTACCCCCCCTTACACTTTTAATTGGGTTTCTCCCGCTTTTTATTGTTTCTTTGGGCGTTTTTATTTTTATTATTCATCAATTTAATTTTTATTTTTATCAAGTAATTTCTTATTATAAAAATTTTTATTTAAACGACAATAATCCGGCTTATTTTGGCAGCCATGTTTCTTCCACCTATCAAATATCCGCCTTCATTAAACAAAATACTCTTCCGTCGGAAAAAATATTCATTTGGGGAGATGAGCCCTGTATTTATGCTCTTTCCGATCGTCTTCCTGCCTGCCGCTACACCGTTGCTTATCATGTCGCCGACTTCAATGCTTATCAGGAAACCATTAACGATTTGAATAAACAAAAACCAAAATATATTATTTATTTTACTAATCACAACCGTTCCTTCAAAGAGCTGGACAATTTAATTAATGAGAAATATGATATCCTCACTCAAATTGATTCCGCTCTTATTTTTAAATTAAAATAATCTATGTCACTTTTTTATTCCCTTTCTCTTTTAGGTAAATTTTGGCAAGAGAAGGTCAACACCACCTTAATACGTTGGATTACTTTTTTTATCATACTTCAACTCGTCATTCTTTTTTTTACTTTTTCTACTCTTCCTTCTCAAGTTCCACTTTATTATTCTCTACCTTGGGGTGAAGGTCGTTTGGCTCCAGTTTCAAATCTTTTTCTTTTTCCCTTATACTCGGTTTTAATGTTTATTATAAATAGCATTTTTGCCATGATTTATTCCCCTAAATTAAAATTACTTTCTCAACTTCTGATCATTAGTTCTCTACTTTTTAGTTTTTTTTCTCTTTTCGGTTTAAGTCGCATTATTTATCTTCTCATTAAATGATAATTCAATTTTTAATCTCTCTTTTTATTGCTCTTTTTATTTCTCTTATTACTACCCCTTTAGTTAGGAATTTTTTTATCAAAAAAAATTTCGTTGAACATCCTCGTGATAAAGAAAAGAAATCCCACAATGCTACCGCTCTCAGTGCCGTTCCTCGTGGAGGAGGTATTCCTGTTTATCTTGCCATTGTCGTTACAATTCTATTTCTTTTGCCCGACAACAAATATTTAATTGGTATTATCATTGCCTGTACTCTTAATTTAATTATTGGTGTTTGGGATGATCTAAAAGATATTAGTCCTCATCTACGCTTAGTTACCAATATTCTTGCTGCTCTAATTATCGTTGGCAGCGGCATTGGCATTACTTTTATCTCCAATCCATTCGGTGGTATTATAAATTTATCATACGGGCTTATGCCCTATCTTTTGGCTATTATTTGGATAACATGGTGTACCAATATTGTTGGTTGGGCTACCGGTGTCGATGGCCAATTACCAGGTTTTACAGCCATTGCTGCTATTATTCTTGGTATTCTAGGTATGCGTTTTAGCAATGATTTAGGTCAATTACCTTTAATTATTCTCTCCGGTGCTCTCGCTGGTGCCTACCTTGGTTTTCTTCCTTTTAATGTTTTTCCTCAGAGCATAATGCCCGGTTATAGCGGTAAAAGTCTTGCCGGTATGCTTCTTGGCGTTTTATCTATTCTTTCTGGAGCCAAACTAGCCACTCTCATTTTACTTCTTGGTATCCCTATGATCGATGCAATTTTTGTTATTATTCGTCGCCTGCTTAATCATCGTTCAATTTTCCGTCCCGACAACAAACATCTTCATCATCAATTACTCAAATCTGGCTACTCTCGTCCTCAAATTGCAATGTTTTACTGGGGAATTACTCTTTTGCTTGGCTCAATTTCTTTATTTTTAAATAGTACCCAAAAATTCTATACTTTTATTGGCATTTTTATTTTAATTTTCTTTTTTAGTTGGAAACTTTCTCGGCGTATTTAGCACTTATCCAACCTATCTTTCCATCATTTAATTTTATTTTTATCCAACCATTTTCTTCCTCTATCATTTCATATTTTTCTCCTGGATTTACTTTACTCATTTCTTTTGATTGTCCACTATTTGATTCTCTGACATTTAACCATCCTGTTTCTGTTTGTTTTATCAAAATCATTTGTTTAGTTATTGTACTTTCTGTCGCACTTTCCGTTGCTATCGGCACTATTTCTTCTTCAATTGGCGGAATAATAGGATTATCTTTTACCAATTTTGTTTCTACAATCAAATTATAGCCATTGGTTGTTTTCAAAAAGAGATTAGTGCTTTGATATCCCGGAAAGCTGATTGCCACATGCTTTTCTCCTTCACCCAAATTGTCTATTCTTTTTGGAGTAAATCCGATTATTTCGTTTTCTACTGCAATTGTTGCCTGGCCCGGAATTGAGTTAATCAACAAACCACACTTTGGTCCACCCGTATTTTCCATACTTAAAACATAACCGCCATCATCTCCATTACTATCAAATTTCCAATCTATCACTGTCGTTAAACCATTCTTTAGTGAAATTTTTTTTACGATGTTTTTTCCTCCAACTGCCAATTTAACCTCAATATTTCCCGGAGACAAAGAGTTATCTTTATAAGGTGTTTCTCCCTTTTCTTTACCATCTATATAAATTTTTGCTTCCGGAGAAGAATATACTTCCAAGGCCGACTTTTTCATCCCCAGAGTGCATCCGGAAAGTAATATACTACACATGCTAATCAAAATAAGTTTTTTTATCATTCCTTATAAGTTTATAATAAAATCATAAAATATATCGTTTTATTTTTAAATCTGTTTGTTCCTCTTTTAAATCCGCCCAAGCTGGTCAAGATCGGTTTAATGGGGGATTTGGGTCTTGGTCGCTATATTAGCACCATTTCCCGATCTAAAAATGATTTTTCTTATCCCTTTACCCAAGTTTCTTCTTGGCTTCAAGATAATGATTTTAATCTTTCTAATTTAGAAAGTCCAATTACTTCTCCTTGCCCTCAAAGTTTAACCGGTTCTTTCACTTTTTGTGGTGATGATCGTTTTTTGCCATATTTAAAAGAAAATAAA
>CAZSCX010000034.1:0-4240 GCA_964605545.1 uncultured Gammaproteobacteria bacterium | reverse complement strand
GCAACTTTTTGATTTCTAAAAGAAACCGAACGATTATCGAGTAAAATCGGGAGAGAAACATTTAAATCAGGTTGGTGAATATCAAAGGGAAAATCGGGTGGGGTAAAAAGGACTTTTACATCTTTGACTTCGACTTCGATTTTACCGGTAATTATTTTATCGTTAAAATATTTTTCGCCACGATCTTTGATAGTGCCAATAATTTCGACAATTGATTCTTCTTTTAGATTAAGTGATTTATTGCCTACAAGTTGAATAATTCCAGTAAAGTCTCTTAAGTCGGCAAAAACTAATTGACCATGTGCTCTTACTGTATTTAAATAACCTTTAAGTAGAACTTCTTGTCCGCGAAAATCATTGGTATTTTTGATTAACGTGCGTTTCATGGGTTAATTATACCAGCTTTTCAAAAGTTTCTTCTATCATCGTCTGATCTTTCTCACTTTTACCATCCGTTTCCTTTGGTAAAAATATTTTTATTTTGTATTGGTGGCTTTTAAAATAATCTTGATGATTTCTGGAGAAATTTTTTGGCTACGGCATTGATATATAAGTTTATCTATTAATTGTTTAGAATCTTTATGTAACGATTTAATATTTCTTATTTTAATTATTAAATCAGTAATTTTTTTCGGTAATTTATGATTTAGATTATTTTTTTCAAAACGTTTTGTATATTGATTATTTCTGATTTCAAATTTTTGTTTTCTGGAATTCATTTTTTTGATTAAACTATCTATGGTAACCCAAGATAAAGGAATATTATATTTACTTTTCATGGCATTTATAGTTACATTTTGAGAATATAATTCCATTATTTTGGGAATATATTTTCTCCTTTTTTCATAATAAGTTATTGGTGGTGAATCCGGAAAGAAATGTTTTTTAAGTTTATTAAAAATTATTATGCTTATTTTTATATCGGGCCGAGTGTATATTTCTTTGGCTTTTATACCTTTTATTTTTAATAACTCTCCAATTTTTGGAATAATTTCTTTATACTCTTGAAATAAAGTATTTACTTTATTTGTATTTTCGATAAATTCTTTATATTTTATTTTACCTGTGATTAAGTCATGTTCTCCATTTTTATTAATTCCACTATTAAATTCAATGAAAACTCTTTCAAATTCTTCTGGTTTTAATCCAAGATTATTTTGAATGACTGTTTTGGGTAATTTTTCTTGATTTATAGCTTCCATAATTTTTGGACCATATTCGGAAGTAGAAATTTTTCGATTATTTGCGCGACGAGCTTGATTAGATAATTCAATGTATTGATTGTAAAGACCGGAGGTCATATGTAGTTGCATACATTTAGTGATGATTGCTGGACTAATATCTGGAATTTGTCTGGCCATGGTTTCTATTGGCATGAGGTTGTCTCTATCTGGTTTTATTATTTCCCAAATTTCTCTATAGCGCTTAATAGCTTTTTCCCTTCTTATTGCATTGCTACCGATGCAGTTCACCACTTCTTTCATTTGTTTTAATTATATCACTATTATAGGCAAAATTCTTTAATTATAAGTTGGGGACTAGTTTGATTGTTCCAATTATTAATGTCAAGATGAGCAATAATATCAACTAATTGATCAACGCTTAGTTGTTTTGATATTTTGGCTTGTTTGAAAGCGATAGCGGCAATATTATTGGTAATTTTTAATTGAAGATGTTCTTTTTGGGAACCAACTGTTTTAAAAGAGTTGATTTTAATATTTCTAAGTAAGAAAAGGGGTCGTTGATTGCCAATACCATATGGTTCCAATTTTGAAATTGCATTGATATTTTTAATGGTTACGGCTTCAATATCCATTTGAGCATCGATATCGATAATTTTTTCATATTTTTGAGAAATAAATTTTTCTATTCTTTTTTTAAATTTTGGTATATTTTCTGTAGCGATAGAAAAACCGGCGGCTTGTTCATGGCCGCCAAGATCAATTAAAAGATCAGAAAAGTTTCTTAAGATTTTGATAATATTTATTTCGGGAATAGAACGGCAAGAGGCTTTGGAAATTTCTTTGTCTTGGGAAATAATAATAGAAGGTTTGTAGTATTTTTCGGTTAAACGACTAGCAATAAGTCCAATTAGTCCCGGTAAAAATGATTTATCGGAAATAACAAGAATATTTCTTTTGTTATCGAGAAGTTTTTCGGCTTTTTCTATTCCCTCTTTTTGAAAATCTTTTCTATTAGAATTATGTGTGTCTAAAATTGCGGCATATTTAGTTGCCTGAGAAATATTGACAGAACACAATAACCGAAGAGAATCGGTAGGGTCATCAAGTCGACCGGCGGCATTAAGACGAGGACCAAGTATAAATGCTAAATCATAAGCAGAAATCATTTCATTTTTTTTACCGGAAATATCAAAAAGTTTTTTTAGTCCAATAGGTGGATACTGAGTTAATTCTTTCAAACCATAAACAACAATGTTGCGATTGTTCCCTGTTAAAGGTAAACAATCAGTAACAGTACCAAGAGCAGCTAAACCGAGAGAAGCGCTTTTGTCTAACTCTTTGGCTAGAATCCAGGAGATGCCACTGCCAGAATATTTAGTTGAATGAATTATAGTGTAAACTTTTGGTAATTTTTTACCAGGTAAATGATGATCGGTAATAATGATATCAATATCACCAACTTTTTTAAATTCTTTTTGGGCGACAATGCCATTATCGACAGTAATGATTAAATCAAATTTGATTTTTTTCTTTTTTTGAAAATTCAAAAATGATTTGGCTTTAAAACCATAACCATCATGATGACGATGAGGTATAAAAGGAATTGTTTGTGCGCCTAATTTATTTAGAACTTGCCAAAGAATGGCAGTAGCGGTTAGACCATCAACATCGTAATCGCCATAGATAAGGATGTTTTCTTTATTTATTATTGCCTTATTAATTCTTTTGACAGCAGTGGCAACGTTTGGCAAGATGGGATTGGGAAAATTGGGATAAATAAATTCTTTGACATCTTCTTTTGGAATTTGACGGTTTTTTAGGAGGATAGTAATGAGTTCCTGAGGAGTGGTATTTTTGTCAATAATTTTATTTGACAAAAGTTTGATCATTTCTTATTTTAACGCAATTAAATTGATATAATATAAGTGTTATTTTTTAAGAAACTCTCAGTATGAAGAAACTCTTTGTGGGAAATCTTTCCTATACAATGACTGATGATCAGTTCAAAGCTATTTTTGCCGCTTACGGTAATATCGTCAGCGCCAATATTGTCAAGGACAAATTCAGTGGAAGAAGCAAGGGCTTTGGATTTGTAGAATTTTCTACCGATGAAGAAGCTGCTGCTGCCATGCAAGCTTTGGACGGTAGTGCTCAAGACGGTAGAAATATCGCAGTCAAGGAAGCAAAACCACGTGAAGAAAATCCGACTAATTAATTAATAATTATTTAGGACTTTTGATCCCTCCGCATTGGCGGGGGGATTTTTGTGAAGAGAATGATGTAAAATAAGATAATGGATAAAGAAATAAGGGAATTTATGCAAAAGATAATAAACGCCGGGGGGGAGGTGTATCTGGTTGGTGGAGCAGTGAGAGATTTGCTTTTAAAAAGAGAGGTTAAAGATTGGGACTTTACGACAAATTTAGAACCGGAAAAAATCCAAAATATATTTCCAAAAAATAGTTTTTATAATAATCAATTTGGAACAGTATCGGTGGTGGGAAAAAATAAACAGATTTGGGAGATTACAACTTTTAGAACAGAAATAGGATACGAGGACAAGCGTCATCCAGATATTGTTTCTTGGGGCAAGACTTTGCAGGAGGATGTCGAAAGAAGAGATTTTACTATTAATGCTATGGCAATGGATATTGACGGTAATATTTTTGATTATTTTGAAGGTCAAAAAGATTTAAATGAGCGAATGATTCGAGCAGTCGGCAATGCCGATACCAGGTTTCAAGAAGATGCTTTGCGAATGATGCGGGCGGTGAGAATTGCCTGTGAATTGGGATTTATGATAGAAGAAAATACTTTTGTTTCAATTCAAAACAATGCAAAGCTAATTAAAGAAATAGCCGGTGAAAGAATTAGAGATGAATTGTATAAAATATTACAATCAGATTTTGCCGCTGACGGTATAACACTTTTAAAAAATTCCGGCTTGTTGGAACAAATAATTCCAGAATTGCTGGAAGGAAATAATTTTGCTCAAAATAAGCATCATATTTATGATGTTTGGACGCATAATTTGGAACCATTGAGAAATTGTCAAA
>CAZSCX010000033.1:0-4945 GCA_964605545.1 uncultured Gammaproteobacteria bacterium | reverse complement strand
TATGTTCCTTTGAAGATGGTAAATTTGGTGCTCGGGTAATTAGGGCAACAAAAACAAAGACCCAACCAACTACATATAGGACAATTGGCCCCAATACTCCAAGAATGATATTGATGTATTTTTGAAGGGTATAGTGTTGGTTAACAGTAATAAGAGAATTGAGTGTTTGTTCTCTTAATCCATCAACAATATGTTTGTCATATTCAAAGCTAAAAGTTAAAAGGGCAAATCCAATCATAAGAAATGTTGCATATCTTGATGGATGTTTGATACTTAATATAACTGATAGTATCAAACCAGTAAAATACATGAAGACTATGTAGTTATGGGTAAACAAAAGATAGAGAGTGCTAATAATATTTTGAGAAAGATCGGGGGTTATGTTGGGCATATGCGGTTAAAATGATTTATTTTGTAATAAATTGTTTTTAATTAATTAATAATTTTTTAATATTAACTACGGTAATTTTTAGTTAAATAATAATGCGGTAAATAAATTATATAGTGCGGTAAATATAACTTATTAAGTATAAAATGTGCGGTAAAATATGTATCCTCACCAGGAATTGAACCTGGATTTACCGCTTAGGGGGCGGTCGTTCTATCCGTTGAACTATGAGGACATATAAATTTTTAATTTGCATCCGCCAGTTGGTGGACCATTTTTTATAAATTAGCTTAAAAGATCACAGATTTAAGCTGATTAAGGCCTTTTTCATTGAAAATTTGGTGGCCTAGTCGGGGATACTGGATTCGAACCAGCAACCTCAGCGTCCCGAACGCTGCGCGCTAGCCAATTGCGCCAATCCCCGAATAAATTTCAATAGAATACGTATATTTTACTAAATTATTGATATAAAAACAGTAAATAGACATTTTTATGATTAGAGGACGTAAAAGTTGCTAGATATTTAAGATTATATAAAGTAATAAAATGATATAGAAAGATATTAACTAAAAATAGGATAAATTTGTTAATTAGCAGAAGAAATGTATGTCTGCTATCTTTTTTTCGTGATCTTTTTGCTGGTAAACGATTGGGAAAAATTAGTTTTTTTAAGAGAAAAGAATCAATTTGTTTTATTTAAAGAAAATAGACAAAAAATAAAAACTATAGGTTATCTAATATTGAGTCCAAAAAGGTTTTCGTTAAGGATTATTATTTCGCTGCCATCGAGTTTTGGAGCAACAAAATTATCTAAATATTTACCGGAAAAGAGAGTGTTTAGATTAGTGCTATCGTATTCGATACTTTGTATCCCATTCTTGGAGATAAAAACAATACTGTTTGAGTCTGGAAGCCAAAAGGGGAGAGAAATTTCTGTTTTGTGTCCAATCAAAAAATTAGTATCATCCTTGATATCATAAACGTAGTAATTATCTTTTTTGATTTCTCTGCTTTGTTTTTGGGAACTTTGTCCGGGAGGAGGAGTAATGAGGTTATTTTCCAAATTGTAATCGTTTTGGGCTAGGTATAGGAATCTAGTTTCTGGAGTGTTAAAAGATGAAAGCTTGGCTGATTCAGTGCTGATAATGTTTTTGAAGACCGGAGGTAATTTTTCAAGGGAAGTTTTAACTTGATTTGATTCTATTTTTTGCCAATTTTCAATGATTATTTCTTTGTTAAGGGTAATGTCTTTAAGATTCTGATAAGTGATTGGTTCATCAAGATTAATTAGATAAGAGAGATTACCGGTTTTGGTACTGGCAATTAATTCTTTACTATCAGGAGAAAATTGAAATTGAAATTTTGACCAATCAATACCATGAAAATTGGTGGCAATTAATTTGGGTTGATTTCTATTTAAAGGAAGAAGAGAATTGTTGAGATCATATTGGTAAAGTCCGTTATTTTTTGAAGCAGACGCAGAGGCGACAGCATAGATAATCTTGGTTCCGTCGTAGGAAAGAACCGGATTAATTGCTCCGCTTAGAGTAATTGATCTCATGTCGGGAGTGGTGCGGAAAAGATGGGTATCGGTTTGATAAACATTCTCTTTTTTAAGATTTACTCTTTTTTGCCAGGTGTTATAGCCATCTTTGGCAATTTTGATTTCATATTCTCCGGGTGGCAAATTGATAGTATCGTCGGTGGCAGTTAAAAGATGATCATTTATATAGACTGAAGCGGCTTTTGGTTTAGAAGTAGTAGAAAGAATACCAGTGGCTTTAAGAGAGATACCATTTTGGAGGTTGATGCGATACCCTTTGGCGTATATTGTAATGGCATAGGTGATTGTAATAATTAGGAAGATAAGAGTAATAATGATACGGAGACTTTTTTGGTCTTTTTTATCAATCATTGTTCAATTATACTAAATATGTCTATGAAATTGTTTAGAAAGTTAGGAATTGATTTGGGAACTTCAAATAGTTTGGTTTGGATGGAAGGCGAAGGAGTGGTGCTTTCTGAACCGACTTTGGTGGCTGTAAGTACTGAAGAAAGGCGTGTTTTGGCTGTTGGTAATGAAGCTAGAGAAATGATAGGCAAGACACCCGAGTATATTGAAATAATCAGGCCTCTGGAGGATGGTGTCATTGCCGATTATGAAATAACAGAAACGATTTTAAAGGAATTTATGAGAAAGGTGATGGGACACAATTGGTTTATTGGACCTGAGGTAATGATTTGTGTACCGGCGAGTGTGACTCAGGTAGAGCAAAGGGCAGTTTTAGATGCAGTTTTGGGAGCTGGAGCTAGAAAAGCATATTTGATTGATAAGCCGTTAGCAGCGGCGATTGGAGCAAAAATTCCTGTTTCAGAAAGTTTTGGCAATATGATTGTTGATCTTGGTGGCGGTAGTACCGAAGCGGCAGTAATTGCGTTGGGTGGGGTAGTAACTCATAATAGCGGTAGGATAGGTGGAATAAAAATAGATAAGGCAATAATGGATCATATAAAGAAGGAGTTTGGGGTGATAATTGGTGAACAAACGGCTGAAAATATTAAAATTAAATTGGGTAGCGGAGTCAAACTTAAAAGAGTGGAAACAATGAGTGTTGGGGGTAGAGATTTTCTTTCGGGTTTACCAAAGACTATTGAAGTTGATTCTGATGTGATTTACGAAGCAATCAGACCAATGTTGGATCAGGTATTGGAGGTGATACGTAAGGCCCTAGAAATAACGCCACCGGAGTTATTGGCTGATATCATGGATCGAGGGGTAGTTCTTTCAGGAGGAGGCTCACAAATGCGAAATTTGAATATTCTTTTCACTAGGGAACTTGGGGTATGTGCCCATGTAGCCATAGATCCTCAGTTGTGTGTGATCAAAGGAACTGGTTTAGCAATAGAAAATCTTGAGACCTATAAGAGAGCATTAAGATAGAAATTAGATGATAGATTATAGATCGTAGAATATCTTTATATTTTCATTTTTAATTTTTGTTTATTTTTTGTTATTTTTTTTGGTTCTATTGATTTTTCCAGATATATTTTGAGTATAATTATTGTTCATTTAAGCTATTTTTGGCTTCGTTGTTTTTTGAATTTTATATCTTATAGAAAATATGTTTTAAAAGGACTGATATACTTATTATATTGTACTTATATTAATAAATATATTTTAATTAAGTGGTACATTTTTCGGGGTATTGAAAAGTAAAAATCAAAAATTGGTATTGACTTAAATAGACTTAGGTTCATTTTTGTTGCTCTTTTTAGCTTCAAAAGTGATAAAATAGGTTAACTGATGGAAAAAAAAGGCGTAAATACAGTGAAAATGTTCGATATTGACTTTTTTGGCGGAGATAGAGATGGACTGCTAAGAATTGTGCAGGATTGGTTAGGTTCAAAAAACAAGAATAAATGGATAGCTACGGTGAATCCTGAGTTTATTATGTTAGCATCTAAAGATAGGCATTTTTTGAATATTTTAAAGAAAACAGACATCAATATAGTTGATGGAAGGGGATTGGCTTGGGCAATTGAAAAAAGGCTAAAAAAAAGGATTGAAGTAATACCGGGAAGTGATTTTATGGATGATTTATGTAAAATTGCCGAAAATAACGAATATTCTGTATATTTTTTAGGTGGTTGGAATGATAGAGCTAAGAAAAGTGCTAATTTTTTTAAGAAAAAATATCCAAAATTAAAAATTGCTGGATTTTATGCAGGTAAATCTATCGGTCAAGATAAAAGGATTTTAGAAAAAATAGGCAGAAAGAGAGTTGATATTTTGTTTGTAGCTTATGGAATGAAGACTCAGGAAGAGTGGATTGAAAGAAATTTGCGAAATTTGAATGTTGGAATAGTGATGGGAGTTGGTAGAAGCTTTGATTATTATAGTGGTGATCTTAAAAGAGCACCTAAGTTACTGAGAAAATTAGGCTTAGAGTGGTTGTTTTCTTTAATTATGGAACCGAAGAGATTAATAAGACAATTGGAATTACCTAAATTTGTCCTAAAAGTTTTATTTCAAGTTCCAAATCAAGGTTAAGTTCATTTTTTGCCTTATTTTGGATTAGTTTAATCAAACTGTAATAGTCTTTGGCAGTTGCTTGGCCAATATTTTCTATAAAATTAGCGTGTTTTTCTGATATTTTGGCATCACCAATGGATAATCCTTTGAGTTTTAGTTTTTTATCAATAATTTCTCCAACTGATTGATCGCCAATGTTTTTAAAAACACAGCCAAGGGAGTTCATCGGTTGGGAAAGAGATTTTTTTTCAATAATTTCTTGATAAATTTTTTTAGCGACGTCGACATTTCCTTTTTTTAATTGTAAAATTGCTGATAATATTATAGGATTTTTATGATTGCCATATTCAACACTTTTAATTATGGAGGAAAAAAGACATTTTGGACCATGGATATTGCCGGCGATAGCTCCACCGAGAGTGGAGGGGATATATGCAAAAGTTTCCAATCCAACTAAACCATTGTTAAGAGAAAACTCGATAAGATGGGCTAATTGTACACCAGATTCAGCATAAATCTGATCG
>CAZSCX010000032.1:0-5985 GCA_964605545.1 uncultured Gammaproteobacteria bacterium | reverse complement strand
AAGTCGTAACAAGGTATCCGTACTGGAAGGTGCGGATGGATCACCTCCTTTGAGGAATTAAACTCTTTCTGGTACTAATAATTGGTGCTTTAAAGAATTAGCTTCTGAAATATCAAAAAATGTAATATATGAAATCTCCCAAATTAGATTTAAAGAAATTACCCTCCCATATTGCTATTATCATGGACGGTAATCGTCGCTGGGCTCGTCTTCACCCGCAAACTTCTAATGGTCATCGTGCTGGTGCTCAAAATTTAGACAAAATTATTGCCTATTGTCAAAAAATTGGTATAAAGTATCTTACAGTTTATGCCTTGTCTACCGAAAATTGGCGCAATCGTTCTCCTGGCGAAATCAAAAATCTTTTTAGTTTACTTTTAGAAGTTTGTCGCAAGAAAAAAGAAGAATACAAAACCAGAGGTATCAAATTTTTTGTTATTGGTAATTTTCAAGCCTTTCCCCATAAAATTAAATCAGCCATCAAAAAAATGTTAAATGTCATTTTAGACAAAGAAGAATTTAAATTAAATGTTGCCCTTAACTATGGTGGTCGTGATGAAATTGTCAAAGCCGTCAAAGAAATTATCAAACAAAAAATTCCGGCTAACAAAATTAATGAAAAATTAATTTCCAAATATTTATATACCAAAGATCAACCTGATCCGGATTTGATTATTCGTACCGGTGGGGAATATCGTCTCTCTAATTTTCTCATTTGGCAAATGTCCTATACCGAACTTTATTTTACCGATACTCTTTGGCCGGATTTCGACGAAAAAGAAATGGACAAAGCTTTAATCTGGTATCAAAACCGCGACCGCCGCCTTGGAAAATAAAAATTAATGTGTTTCTCCCTTGTCAAGGGGAGATGTCCGAAGGACAGAGGGGTTTAGAAGAATATCTTCACATGAAATATTGCTTGTATCAGCAATACCACCATATAACTAACAAAAATTATGATAAAACCAATTACTCCATAAGTCGCTTGGTTATAGCCCTTTTGTGCTTTTTCTGGTGACCCAGCCGCTGTTAATACTGTAAATCCTCCCATAAGTAAGGCAACCAATAAAGCAAACCCGGCGAAAATATAAATATATTCAATAATCTTTCCGATCACTGTTCCCAACGTCGCATCTTTAAATTTAAAACCTACACCGTCCGGATAATCCGGCAACTCCGCATCACCCACTCCACCACCACCTCCACCCTCAAAATGAGGCCAAGGAGGATCAAAGTCTTGTTCTAAAATACAAACATAAGATTGTTTTTTGATATCTAAACCATGACTTCGAGGACTGGGACATAATTTATTTAAATTATCTATATTAATTTCCACCTTAACACAAGTAAATTTATTATTCTCTGTATCACACAATAAGTTGTTTTTACACCACACTTGTGTTTTTGTGAAATATTCTGTCTGCCCGTTTACTGTTTCATGACAACAAATATCCCCTTCAGATAAACAAACATCTTCCCCTTCCTCTTTTTTTTCAAGAATTTTATTATATACTTCACATTTTCCAGTAGTCATATTACAATCATTTTCCCCCGAACACCAACCATGTGTATACGCTCCACTAGTTCCTGCTAATTCACAACAATCATCTCCGACGCTATCACACTCTTGTTTCTCACATTTTCCAGTAGTCATGTTACAATCAATTTCTTCCAAACACCAACCATATGTATACGCCCCACTGGTTCCTGCTAGACTACAACAATCATCTCCGACGCTATCACAATCTCGTTCCTCACATTTTCCGGTAGTCAGATTACAGGGCTGCCACCCCGAACAATTACCATATGTATACGCCCCATGGGGTCCTACTAGACTACAACACTTATCTCCGACGTCATGACACCACTCACTTATTTCACATTTTCCGGTAGTCATATTACACTCAGTATTCGCGTCACACCAACCATATGTATACGCCCCACTGGTTCCTGTTAGATTACAACACTTATCTCCAGATCTCCAACAATCTCTTACTTCACATTTTCCAGTAGTCATATTACAAACAGTATTCCCCCAACACCTACCATATGTATACGCCCCATGGGGTCCTGCTAGACTACAACATTTATTTCCTTCTATATCACAATATTCCGCCTCAACCTGTCTCACTCCAATCCCCAAAAACATCACCACCAACCCGATAATTATTAGAATTTTTTTCATTTCACTCCTGGTAGTTTCAAAATATAAAGCATAATCAATCTCACTAAAAATATTGCAAATATCGATAATAATAAACCGGTAATTGCGGCTGTAATTGTTTCTTTTGCTGCTTGAGCTTTCTTTGGATCACCATCGGAAGCACTCATCATAATAAATCCATAAATCATAATCAAGAAAGCAATACCACCAATTATTCCAAATAAACTTGGCACTATCCAACCAATAAATCCATTTATTGTCACTGGTAAACACCCAATCGCTGTTTTTACCCTTGGATCTTTTTCATTAATAATCCCGTTTTCAGTACAAAACATATCGACACCAAGACTTGCTATAGTAGTCTTATCTACGAAGCCTCCACCAGTTGTACTAATTTTCGTTATTTTATCTTCAGGAACAATTTCTCTTGGATCAAGATCATCCTTTTCGGTTAATAGTATACATTTACAGTTTGCATAAGTATGAACATCTTTTTGGTTCCAAAAAAGCTGAGGATAATAATCAGTATCACAAAAATTCCAATTTTCCATCACATAATGCTTAAGATTAAAAACACCTACAGAATGTGAATAGCATATATTTTTCTGAAAATATAAATTACGAAATCCATACCCTTGGTCAAAACTAACTATATCTTCGATACCCACACATTCACATAAATCCTTACAAGCATTCATTGCTATAGTTTCTCTATCTTCATTTTTATGAGTTTCGAAATAATTTGTAAATGCTTCGTTTGATTTTTCATAACTTATAGTATTTGGTTCCCACCCTGTTTTTCTATTACAGAAATTTTCATACACCACACAAGTCGATTTACTATAATCATATTTATAGGAACAGGTACCTGGAGGACCATACATCTCTGTAGTCCTTGTGGCAAAAACATCTTTTACATTACCAAACAAAAAAACTATTCCTAATACTATTGTTAACACCCATTTCTTCATACCAAAAGTATAGCATCTGTTAAAATTAATTTGTGTATCGAATTTTTAAATATTTTTTCCTATTAATCCTATTTTTATTTATCTTTCCCCAAATTTGTCATGCCGATCTTGATGCCGATATTGCCAAATTGACCGAGGAAATAGCTCAAATTGATAAAGCGATCACCCCCTTAAAAAAAGAATCAACCGATTTATCGGGTAAAATTAATAGCGCCAAATCACAAATTGCTAATGCCGAAAAACAAATGACCATTCTTAACTCGCGCATTGTCGAAAAAACTGCTGAGCTAGAAATCCAAAAAACTTTGTTGGGTCAACGTGTTCGTCGCTATTACATAAACAGTATGAAATTTGATCCACTGATGATTTTTTTTGAAAGTAACGAAAGTTCTGATTTAATCCGTCAATACAATTGGTATCAATCAATTATTTCTCAGGACAGAAATTTAATTGTTACTTATTCTTCCGATCTTGCCGGACTAAATCAAAATAAAACTGATTTGGAAACTCAAAAAACAAAATTAGCCGCCCTCAAGTCAAGCCTCGAATCCCGCTTTGGTTTCTTGGCCGGAGAAATTAAAAAAGCTGAAACTTACAAAGCCGAATTGAGCAAAAAACAACAGGCTTTAATTGCCGAAAAAACTGCCATGTTCAACACTTCAGTAGGTGATGTTTCTTCATCCGACGACCCTGCCTCTCGTTCCGACTATAATCCAGGTTTTTCACCCGCTTTTGCTGCTTTTTCCTTCGGAGCTCCTCACCGTAAAGGTATGTCTCAGTACGGTGCTTATGGTCGGGCCAAATCAGGTCAAAATTACGAAACTATTCTCAAGGCATATTATGGTGATATAAGAATAGAAAAAATTGATCCACCCGGTAGTATCAAAACTTCCGTTGGCACTCTTCCTTTTGAAGATAATTATCTTGTAGGTATTGCTGAAATGCCTGCAAAATGGGGAGATGATGGTGGAATGGAAGCTCTGAAAGCTCAAGCCATCGCCGCCCGCACTTATGCCCTTGCTTATACCGATTACGCCGCTCGCTCGATTTGTGTTACTGAAGCTTGTCAGGTCTATTCCCGTACTCGTTATAATTCTCCTGGTGCTTGGAAAAGTGCTGTCGAGGCTACTCGCGGTTTGGTTATTAAAAGTAACAAAACTGGCAAAATATTTTCTACTATGTATGCTTCAACCGCCGGTGGGGCTATTTATGGTTATTCTTCACTTGATCATTCCACTCCTCAAATTTGGGATACCAAATGTAATAGTCAGGGTTGTTGGCCAAACGATTCCTATGAAAAAGTGTCAGGTTCACCCTGGTACTATAAAGGTTGGTACAAAAGTCGCAGCAATGTCTCTTATGGTCGTTCTCACCCTTGGTTAAATAATGAAGAATTTTCAGATATTATCAATGCTCTTGTTTATTTTTCCAAGACTAATGATAGTAGCCATCTTTCTCAAATTCAAAATTGTATGGGGGCTTGCGATTCGGATGCCTGGTCTCATGATGAATTAAAACGTCAAGTTGGGGACAAAGGTGGTCCAATTTCTTCCATTAATTCTATTTCTGTTGATTATTCCACTTCCGGTATTACCAAAACTGTTCATGTTTCCACCGATAAAGGTAATTTTGATTTTGACGCCGAAACCTTCAAACAAATTTTTAATCTTCGTTCTCCCGGCGCCATTGCCCTAAAATCAGCATTGTTTAATATTGAAAAGAAGTAGTTTATCTCCCTTTCGCCTGCCCGCCTCTGGAGGGTCAAAGGGAGAAGCCCCGAAGGGGAGAGGGATTTTTAAAAGAAATAATGCTAAAATATTTCAATGACCAGATCAACCGATCTCGATATTATTGCTCCCGACGATCCAATAATAGAATCCAAACCAGAAGAAAAAGAAGAAATTTCACCTGAAATCAAAACAGAAGTAAAAGAAGAATGCAAATCCGATAGGGTCAGGGAACTTTTGGGTCACACCAAAAGTCCATTTTCTCCTACCCTCGTTTATCCCGATATTTTTGATTTTTCCGAAAGAGACTCCGACGAAAAAATTTATGTTGTTCTTCGTCCCCACTGGTTTACCAATGTTCATTGGATTTTAACTACTGTCATAATGTTTTTTGCCCCAATTTTTTATGCTAATATTGGTTCTCATATTCCCATACCGGCAAATATTATGATGTTTATATATCTTTTTTGGTATCTTGCAATTTTTGCCTATTCTTTAGAAAAATTTATCTCATGGTATTTCGATATTTTTATTATTACCAATAATCGAGTTATTGACATCGACGTCCACAATCTTTTAGATCGCAAATTTACCGAAGCCCAACTAAAAAAAATTCAAGATACTTCATATAAAGTTTCCGGAGTTAGTCAGACTATTTTTAATTATGGATCTGTCAAAGTAGAAACAGCCGGCGAAAATCCTGATATCATTTTTGAAAAAATTTCTCACCCCGAAAAAATTATTAAATTATTACAACATCTCAGTCAAAATGCTTACAAACATAAATAATATTTCCGGTATCCTATCTCTTCTTATAAAAATTTTTGTTATCATCGGCACAATTATTTATGCTGTTTTTGCGTCAATTGTTGTTAAGCAAGCCACTTCTCTTTCAAAAAATATCCGTGATTTTTTTAATGGTGCCATTGTTACAGCTGCTTACGTTCATTTAATTCTTGCCATTATTCTCGTACTTTTCGCTATTTTGGTTTTGTAGTATGATTAATTAATGTATTACTTTTGTCGCACTTTTATTGGCCCTCAAGACGAGAATTCTTGGAGTCAATCATGGGAAAACGAAAAGAATGCTCATTTGTTTGGTTTGATTCAAACTACCAACAGT
>CAZSCX010000031.1:0-5990 GCA_964605545.1 uncultured Gammaproteobacteria bacterium | reverse complement strand
TCTTTCATTTTATTCAAAATCTTTTTCCAAAAAGAACCATAGAAAATCAAAGGCGAATGTTTACCATATTCAAATTTTGCCATTTGCCAACACAGGCCAATTTCAGAAATTGTTCCTGTTCCTCCCTTAAAAAAAACAAATGCATCAGACATCGACACTAACTTTCCCAACCGTTGATTGTAATTTTCTTGATAATAAATTTTATGTGCCGTTTCAATATTTTTTTTATATGACCCCTCAAAATTACTCGGTTGTTTTTTATCATTTATCACCACCAACTCCACTCGTCCTCCAGCCGCCTTTGCTCCCAAACTTGCCGCCAACATTACCCCAGGTCCACCGCCATTAACTATTATATATCCAGCTTTTGCCAATAAATAGGCAGTTTTATATGCACCTCGATAATGAAGTGAATATTTCTTGGCTTCTGCATCTCCCATAATTGCCACTCTTTTAATTTCAATATTAGTTTTACACAGCATCTGAATTGATTAAATCTAAATAAGCGGATCCACTGTAAACTATTTCCACACCCGCATTTCTTATCTGTTCAATATTATCCTTATTTACTCCACCGTCCACCGCAAATTTCTTTTCTCCAGAAATTTTTTCCAAAATTCTTTTTTCAAACAGGGATTCTTTTAATCCCGCCTTTCGTCCCATCAGCAAAATTAAATCCGTATCAAATGGTATTTCGATTAACGGTGTGTCCACATCGAAAGCTAGGCCTGCCTCCATTCCCATATCCTTGACTTGATTGACAAAATTTTCTGGATTACTCATCATTTCTACTTGTCCGGTTACTCTACTGGCGCCGATAAATTCACATTTTTTTAACCATTTTTCTGGTTCTTTTACCATTAAATGGATATCCCAAAGAACTATTTCCTCCATTTCAATTTTCGACAACAATTCCAGTTCAAAAGTTTTTCCCGGAGTAAAAACATCATCTGTAACATCTATTTGCATCCACTTGGTAAATTTTTTTAAAGCCTGAATTTTTTCCTCGGCTTTTCTAAATTCTTTTTCAAATATTGTTGGAATTATTTGCATACATAAATACCCATCTCTACCAATCGACATGAATAACCATATTCATTGTCATACCAAGCACCTACCGACACCATTTTTCCGGCAATTACTTTGGTCATCAAAGTATCAATAAGACAGGAAGCACTATTTTTTAAAACATCACAAGATACTATTGGTTCATAACACATTTTTAGTTTTCCCACCATTTCCGGACTGACACTAGCTTCTTCAAAAATGGAATTTATTTCCTCGATTGTCGTTTCTCTGTTCATTTGAAAAATTAAGTTTGAATAAGACCCACACACTACTGGTACTCTAATAGCGACTCCTCCAAATCTTCCCTTAACATCAGGACAACATGCAATTACAGATTCGGCTGCTCCAGTTGAAGTTGGTACAATATTTTGAGCTCCAGCCCGTCCACGTCTCGGATCTTTACAGGCTCCATCAACAATATTTTGATTGGTTGTATAAGCATGTATTGTCGAAAGCATTCCTGTTTCAAAACCAATTTTTTCATCTAATAATTTTACGATTGGCGCTACACAATTTGTTGTACACGATGCATTGGAAATTAATTTTTCACCTTTATATTCATTTTCATTGACCCCCAAAACATAAGTCGGGATTTTTTCATCCTTTGGCGGCGAAGATAAAACTACCTTTTTAGCTCCATTTTTAATATGAGCCAGAGCTTTACTGTCGACAAATTTACCGGTACATTCCAAGACTACATCAATATCATATGGCTTCCAATTTAATTTTTCGATATCCGGTTCACCCAAAACCGGTATTTCTCTATCACCAATCATCAACCTTCCCAATTCACCGGCTAACTTTGCTTCACCAAAATCGACATGATGGGGGATTCTCCCATACACCGAATCATATTTAAATTGCAAAGCGACGCTTTCAATCCCAAAATCACCTTTAGTATTGATTGCCGCTACTTCAACATCATAATTTTCCAATAATATGGCTCGGAGAACGACTGTGCCAATTCTTCCAAACCCGTTGATACCTATCTTTATTTTTTTACTCATACATATCTATTCTAATCTATTTAACTAGTACTTGGCAATGCCGCCAGTCTTCCAGTTGCCAAATATTCCAAAGTCGACCCACCGCCACTTACCTTAATAATATTTTCTCCCTTGACTCCAAACTTTTCAAATGAAGCCCCCGTATCTCCACCTGCAAAGATGATTATTGATTGATGTTCTTTAATAAATTCATCGGCTTTGTTGTTTTTTAATTTTAAGGCTCTAGCCTTTTTTTGTGCCCAAACATCTCTTTTTATTAATGCGTTAGCGATACTTTCGGTTCCTTTTTTATATTCTTCTTTTTCAAACCAGCCTGGGGCTCCCACCACAATCATTGTTTTTGATTCTTTAATCATATCTGTTGCCTTTTTTATATCTTTCCTATTTAAATCACATAAATCTTTTCGTAGTTGACTGACGTAAACTTTTTCTCCATATTGATTCTTATCTTCAACATAAGTTGGCAGTCTTCCTCCCAAAAAAATATTATCGGCGGTTTTGAGAAATGTCTTAATATTTTTTAATTTATCTTCTTTCTTTCCTCCCAAAATATAAGAAACCGGGTGTCTAATTTTTTTATATATCTCTCCTAATTTTCCAATTTCTTTTATGAAAGATTCACCATAATATGTAGGCAAAGTTTCATGTAACATAATCGAAGCATGTTTTCTGTGAGCTACTGCCGGAGCATCATTAACATAGGCTGCCGCTCTTTCAATTAAATTTTTCATAAAACCATTATCGTTAGTTTCTTCTCCCGGCCAAAATCTCAAATTTTCGTAAAACAAAACTTGATTTTCGGCTACCGTATCAAAATTTTCCATAAATTTGCTGTCGATATTTTCTCCCGTCATTCTCATAAAATCTTGATGTACTTTTCGTAAACTCAATTCCTCCACATATCTTCCTTCTGGTCTTCCCTTATGGCCAATTAATGCCACTTTTCCACCATTTTGTATCAAATGTAAAAATGTTGGTATTGATTTTTCCAATCTCGAATTATCACCGTCTGGGACATCGGCATCTATTCTAATAATTACTCGCTGGGAAGGATTTGGGGCATATTCTTTGTAGTTCCTAAGATTCATAGTTTTTTATTTTCTTGATTCTCCTGATGAATCTTTCATCACTAGAGAATACTGTATTTATAAATTTATTAACTATTTTAAAATTTTTATCAATGGAAACTAATTTATTAGACAGACACAACACATTTATATCACTATCACTTTTTGCCAATCTTACCTGCTTAATTGAAGTACAAAGTCCCGCTCTCACTCCTTTCACTTTATTCGCTGCAATGCTCATTCCAATTCCAGATGAGCAAATTAAAATTCCTCTGGCCTTTTCAAAAACTACTTTTTCTCCTAATTTAAAAGCGATATCGGGAAAATCATCACCCGGATCATATTCCTTGTAACCAACATCTTCAACCACAAATCCCTTACTTCTAAGTTTTTCTGTTAATTTTTCTTTCAGACTATAACCACCATGATCCGCCCCTATAAAGATCTTGAGCATATAATATAATATAGCACATCATGTCTTTCAGCTATAAAATTGAAAAAAAGAATATCAGGTCACTTAGAATTCGCCTAACTTCCCGTCATAGTTTCATAGTCAGTGCTCCCTTTTTTACTCCTCAATTGATCATCAAAAACTTTATCCATGCCAACAAAAATTGGATTGAAACTCACGCCAAAAAAATACCTGTCACCCCCAAAATTCACCGTCTTCAAACTTTAAATATTTTAGACAATACCTATTCTCTTGTTTTTCACTCCGCCCACCATGATTCCCTCATTATTGACAATAAAACAAAACAAATTTTTATCAATACCCCCAAAACTACTTCTCTTTACTTAAAAAAACTCTTTGACAAAAAACTCCGTCCTCACGCCCTAAAATTAATCAAAGATGAACTAAAAGCTCTCAGCGCTAAATATCATTTTAAATATAATAAAGTCACCATTCGCAATCAATCCAGTCGTTATGGTTCTTGCAGTAGTATGGGGAATTTAAATTTTAATTGGCAGATTATTTTTTTTCCTTATCCGATTTTCCGCCACCTACTTCTTCATGAATTAACTCATTTGTTGGTAAAGAATCATAAAAAGGAATTTTGGGATCAGTTAAAACAATATGATCCGGATGCCAAGATACACAACAGATATATAAAGCTAAACTCCAAGAAATATTTGATTTGTTAACACTTTTTTGATATCTTTCCCTTTGGATGGAAATTATAAATAGTGAAAATTTTTCTCGCAAGGAAATATTATCTGGTTATTTAAATAACCTTGGTTATCAAAAAGACGGTGAAAAGCTAAATAAATCACTGATTACTTATGAAATAAATAATGGAGGTCTTGGAAAATTTCCATTTTTTATTATTATTGATACCAATCATCCTGATTTCTGCAATAAAGTACCAATTTTTCATAAAAGAATGTCTTGTCTAAGTGGCATCGTCAAAACCATAAGAGACCATGATACTAGTAAAAATCATTTTAATCGAAAATTTCAAGATTCTGATTACACCAAAATACCAATGTCTGAAGATATTAAACAAGAGGGTTCCTTATTTATAGGTAATATTAACTGGACAGGGGTTGAGCATCTAGAAAAAGTATTACATCATTTTGGCCTTCCTAATTTTAATTTTCCGGAGCCTAGGGCAATGATTACTCCTGAAGCCGTTTTCCTTTTTCAGTTAGGTTACAAAGTAAGTCAAAATAAAGAAAAAAATAATCGTCTTACTGGTGATAAATCCTACGGTGATATTTTAACTGCTCATGTCGAACATGCCAAAATAATCGAACCAACACCAGAAAATGAAAATGAAATTCCTTTTCAATGGAAAATAAAAGTAAGTATAAATAGAGAAAACAGCTCTCTTTACAGCGATTTACTTAAAAAAAACATAAGAAAAATTTGTAATGTTATCATTATGGATTGTGGATCTCCTGCATATCGCGAAAAAAAGAAAAAAAGTTCAAAAAAAGAAGACAATAAAGATACAATATTTTTTCGTACCAATGAAGAAGGAATTAGAGCCGTTGCCAAAATGCTTAATGATGTTCAATATTTAATTTCTTTACCAACCGGACAATGACCGGATATTTTAAATCAAAAATATATGAAAAAGGAACATTATTTTCAGTTTTTTTCTGAAATAGGCTTCTCTCCGGTAAACAATACCGCAGGAACCGAAAAACCCATTTTTACCTCACATAATCTTGAAATTAAACTTCGACCAGGCTCAGACAATCACGTCAATATTGTCACCGGCGATAATCTAAATAAAATTAAAAAAATTTTAGATCATGGGGGAGTGGGATTAATATATAATACCGATAGTGCCGACAAAAAAATTATCCGAACCAACCACTTTCCTACTATAAAAAGAATTATATCTCTATTCCCACTGGACAATGATCAGACAACTCCACAGAATCCAAAATAAAAGCTTTTTTAACTTTCGTAATTATTGATTTATCGACAAAAAAATAGTCAATTCTCCATCCGACATTTCTTTTTCGCGCCCCCGATCTCACACTCCACCAGCTATATTGAATTTTATCTTTATTTAAATATCGGAATGTATCGACAAATCCCGCCTTTTCAACTTTATCAATCCACTTTCTCTCCATTTCCAAAAACCCCGAAATATCCATATTTTCTTTTGGTCTGGCCAAATCAATTTCATTATGTGCTGTATTTACATCTCCACAAAATATTACTTTTTCACCTCGTTCTCTTAATTCAACGATATATTTCAAAAAATATTCATAAAACTCCATTTTATACATCAGCCGACCGCGGTCTTTTTTTCCATTTGGAAAATAGACATTTAGCAATGTAAATTCATCAAATTTTGTAATGATTACTCGTCCTTCATCATCCCAATCATTA
>CAZSCX010000030.1:3480-6294 GCA_964605545.1 uncultured Gammaproteobacteria bacterium | reverse complement strand
TTTTGAACGCTTTGTAAAATTAAAGGTAAAAATTCCTAGGAAAGTGAGTAAAATGATTCTTATAATTAATAAAAAATTAGATTTGGATTTTTTATTTTTTTTATTCATTTTGCGTTTTTAATAATTTTTATAGCCTTGCCTTTAATGATGGCAGTGGCGATTTTTTTGTAAGCGTTATTTAAAATACGGCCAAAAGTTGGCTGAGAAATTTTCATTTTTTGAGCGGAAGTAATTTGATCTAATCCGTCGACATCATGAAGTTTTAAGGCTTCTAATTCGTCATGGAATAATTCTTCTTCTTCTAGTGACGACATAGGGACACCCTGGGGTTTAAAATACAAAACCTCGGGATTGAAGCGAAGATGTCTAGGACGTAAAGGTCTGGGCATAATTTATTTTGAATTTCGACCACGACCACAACCGCGACCACAACCGCGTCCTTGACCTTTTGTAACACCTGTACAGCCACCTAAGCCGCGACCGGTTCCTGGACCTTCACCGTTTGGTCCTGTTTTGTCTTTGTTTGGCATATTGCCTCCTTAGATAAATTAATAATGAATATATATTCATTATAGTAAATATAAAGAATATGTCAAGAGTAGGAATGAGAAAAACACTTATTTTTTATACCAGCAGGCGGCGAGATAGGTGGTGATGGGAACGGCGAGGACAAGACCGATGCTACCGACAAGAGTGCGGACAATTTCTTCGGCGATGAATTCGTAATTTATAATTTCAGAAGTGGGATGAGGGTTGTCGATAAATAATAAAAGCAAGGGAAGGGAGACGCCAGCGTAGGCTAAGACTAGAGTATTGACCATCGAGGCAATATGATCACGACCAATATTCATGGCTTTGTGATAAAGTTCTTTTTTACCTAAGTTTGGGGATGTTTTGGCTAGTTCCTCAACTATGGCTGATTGAGAAATAGTAATATCATCAAGGACACCCAAGACACCGATAAGAATTCCGGCCAATAATAAACCTTTCATATTGATCATCGAACCAGTCATCACCGACAACATACCGGCTTCTTCGGAAGAAAGACCGGTTAATTTTGAAATATTTATAAAAATTACGGAAAGAATCCCCGTTATAAATAAGGTAATAAAAGAGCCGAGGATAGCAATGCTAGTTTTTTTGTTTAGACCGTGAGAGAGGTAAAAAGAAACGGGAATAATTACTAGTGAGGCAAGGATGGCGATTAATAAGGGATTTGAGCCGGAGGCAATTTTTGGCAAAATGTAAGTAAAAAGAATTAAAAAAGTAAATAGCATTCCCAAAATGGCAGTAAAACCTTTTAGTTTTGAAACTAATATAATGACGGCAACAAAAATTATCGCCAAGAGCCCGAGACCATCGTGTCGATTGTAATCGAGGATAATAAATTCTTTTTGACCGTCAATGTTTTGAGTTTCGGAAAGCATTATTTTTTCATTTTGTTTGTAGCGAATTGTGTTGGCGATGGGTTGGTCGCCATTGACCAGGGTGACTTTCTCCCCTTTTTTGTCGCCAGAATTGATGGTGATTTCTAATTTTTGATAAGTTTGAGTTTTGTCCATAACTTCAATTTCTTTTTCTTCGATTACTTTTGAAATTTTGGCTTGATAGGTCGTATCCATAGCTTATTATAAGGGATTTCTTGATTTTATATTTTCAGATTAGATTCAGATTCGTTGACTAGAATAGAGTAATTAAAAATTCAATATAAAAATATGGATAAAAAAATTATTCTAATAATGTTGGTAATCGCTGTAATATGCGGTGGAGTTGGTTATAAAATTGGCGGAAAAATTTCTCAAGTAAAAAGATTTGCCCAATTTGGTCAAATGGGTCAAAAAGATGGCCAGATGCCCCGCCTTCGCCAAGGCTTCGGCGGGCAAGTAGGTCAAGGTAGACGCCACACCGAAGGTGAAATATTGTCAGTCGATGACAAAGGGGTGACGGTAAAATTGGCTGATGGTTCAAGTAAAATTGTCTTATTTTCGGACAAAACTACTTATGCTCTTAGTACAACTGCTGATAAAAGCAAGGTTGTAGTGGGACAAAAAGTTGATATTGTCGGCGATCTAAATACTGATGGCAGTGTTAGTGCGGCTAGCGTGCAATTAATAAACTAGCCCAAAAGGGCGCCGCCGTCGACGACGATCTGTTCGCCGGTCATGTAGCTACTCATATCGCTGGCAAGGAAGAGAACGACTTTGCCAATTTCATCCGGTTCCCCCATCCGTTTCATGGGAATTTTGGCGGTAAAAGCGTCGGTAACGGCTTTATC
The DNA here is from genome assembly GCA_964605545.1 of uncultured Gammaproteobacteria bacterium. Taxonomy (GTDB): domain Bacteria; phylum Patescibacteriota; class Microgenomatia; order UBA12405; family UBA12405; genus DAOTMI01. The sequence goes on along the minus strand of CAZSCX010000030.1, from coordinate 4,019 downwards.
AACAGGAGTGGCGCCGGGAGTAGCAATACCACCAGGGGCAATAGCGTTGACATAAATTTTGTGAGCGGCTAATTCAAGAGCAACATTTTTGGTAAAACCCCACATACCATGTTTTGACGAATCATAGTGAGCCAGGCCGATCATTGAGGGATGAAGAGCATCGATAGAGGTAATATTTATAATTTTGCCACCCTGGCCTTGTTTAATCATTTGATCACTAACAAATTTGGTGCACAAAAAAGTGCCTTTTAAATTGACGTTGATGACTTTCATAAAATCGGCTTCGGTCATAACAGCTAAGGGCTGGAAAGGATAAATACCGGCGTTGTTGACAAGAATATCAATTTTTCCAAATGATTCAGTTGTTTTTGCCACTAGAGCAGTAATATCTGAGTTTTGGGAGATATCGGTTTTGACAAAAATAGAGGAGTCGGGACGAGCGGTGTTTAATTGAGTAACAGTGGCTTCGCCAGCTTCCTGATTAAAATCGGCGATAACAAGTTTGGCGCCGGCTTGATGGAGGCGAAGAGCAATCCCCT
>CAZSCX010000030.1:0-3380 GCA_964605545.1 uncultured Gammaproteobacteria bacterium | reverse complement strand
TGGATATTATTGCTAAATTAAAAGAAATGAAAATGGTGGGGAGAAGCGGAAGCACTTACCCCACCGGAGATAAATGGGAAACGGTGAAAAATGCCAAGTCGAGAAAAAAATATGTTGTTTGTAATGCTTCGGAAGGAGAACCGGGAACTCATAAAGATCATTATATTTTGAAAAATTATCCGGAAAAAGTAATAGAAGGAATGAAAATAGCCTTGCAAACTATTGACGGTAGTACAGGTATTGTTTATATAAAAAGTGAATTTTTGAAGGAATTTGGAGAAAAATTAAAAAAATTAATTGGTAATTTGCCGATTTCGATATTTGAAAAAAAGGGTGGTTATTTGGGCGGTGAGGAAACCGTGATTTGTGAGGTGATAGAGGGAAACAGAGTAGAACCGAGAACAAAACCCCCCTACCCTTGCGAACAAGGAATTGAAGGATTTCCGACTCTGATAAATAATGTGGAAACTTTTTATGTTATCGCCAAAATTGCCGACGGTAGTTTTAAAGACGAAAGATTTTATACTATCAGCGGTGATGTAGAAAATGGTGGAGTGTATGAATTTCCCTGTGAATGGACCATAAAAAGAGTTTTAGAGGAAATAGAGGGAATTCCCAAAAAAGATTTTTTTGTTCAAGCGGGAGGAGGAGCGGCCGGAGAAATACTGCTCCAAAGTGAATTGGATAAAAAAATTGAAGGAATTGGAACGATTATCGTTTACGAAAAAGAAAAAACAGATCCAAAAAAAATGATGTACCAATTGATTGATTTCTTTTTGAAAGAAAATTGTGATAAATGTGTGCCATGCCGAGAAGGGGCAATTAGAATTAAGGAATTGTTGGAAAATAATAATATGGATAAAGAAATTTGGGACGATTTGTTTTTTACCATGGAAAATACCAGTTTTTGTTATCTGGGAAAAAGTATTCCCAGAGCAATTAGAGGTTTGAAGGAGAAAATATTGAATGATAAAAATTGACGGAATTGATTTTGAAATAAGAGAGAATGATACTATTTTGGATATTGCTTTGAGAAATGGAATTGAGATTCCCCAGCTTTGTTTTCACCCAGATTTGGAGGTAAAGGCCAATTGTAGAATTTGTGTGGTAGAAATAAAAGGAAGAAATGATTTAGTTACGGCTTGCAGTACCAAGGTAGTAGAGGGAATGGAAATTCTGACAAAATCAGAAAAAATAGATAGAGCAAGAAAAATAAATTTAGAATTAATATTTGCTCAACATAAGGAAGAATGCGATGATTGTGTCTGGCAATATGACTGCCAATTATTGAAATTGGCAAAAAAATATGAGGTCAAAATCAATAGATTTAAAGATAGAAAAAGTGATTTCCCAAGATATATTTTTGGAAAAACGATAGATTTTGATTCGAGTAAGTGTATTGATTGCCGGAATTGTGTGGAAATGTGTCATAAACAGGGAGTAGATTTTTTGGAATTAGAGGAAAATGAAAATCTGACAAAAGTTGTACCTTCGAATAATCCAAAAAGAGATTGTGTTTATTGTGGTCAATGCATTACCCATTGTCCGGTGGGAGCTTTTGAAGGAGTGGGAGAATTTGAAGGAATTGAAAAACCTTTAGCTGATAAGGAAAAAATTATAGTGGCTCAATTTGCACCATCGATCCGGACTAGTTTGGGAGAAGAATTTGATCTGATGGCAGGAGAAGTGGTAACGGGTAAAATTACGGCGGCGCTCAGAAAATTGGGATTTAATTATGTTTTTGATACATCGGTGGGAGCGGATTTTACGACGACGGAAGAATCAAAAGAAATTATTGAGAGAATTGGTAAAAATGAAAATTTACCAATTATGACTTCGTGCTGTCCGGCTTGGGTAAAATTTGTGGAATTTTATTTTCCGGAATTTATTCCCAATTTAACGACAGCGAAATCACCACAAATTATGCTGGGAGGTTTGATAAAAACATATTGGGCTAAAGAGATGAATATTGACCCAAAAAATATTGTAGTAGTGTCAATAATGCCGTGTGTTTCGAAAAAATATGAAGTAGAGAGGGAGGAAGTAAAATGCGGCGAATTGAAACCGGTGGATTTTGTGCTGACGACAAGAGAATTGGCTCGATTGATAATGAAAAATAAAATTGATTTTAAAAATTTACCGGATGAAGATCTGGACAGCGCTTTTGGGGAACCGTCGGGAGCGGGAGTAATTTATGGAGCGAGCGGCGGAGTAATGGAATCGGCATTCCGAACAACTTACGAAAAATTAACCGGAGAAACCCTGGAGAAAGTAGATTTTGAAATGGTAAGAGGAATGCAGGGAATAAAAAAGGCAGAGGTAAAAATTGGGAGTGAAAATAAAAAAATTGTGGTAATTAATGGACTGGGTAATGCCAAGAAATTTTTGGAAGAAATGAAAAATGAAAAATATACCTGTATTGAAGTGATGGCTTGTCCGGGAGGATGTATCGGCGGAGGTGGACAACCACTACCGTCTTTCCCCTATCACAGGAAAAAACGAGCCGAAGGTTTGTACAATATTGACCGTAAATCAAGTAATAGAAAAGGGCATGAAAATCCGATTGTGAAGAAAATTTATGCTGAATTTTTGGATAAGGATGAAGAAGCGAAACATTTGGTTTTGCATACGTCATATAAGAAAAAAGAGAAAGAGGAAGTGAAATAAACAAATCTCCCTCCCCGCTGTTGCGGGGTTTCCCTCTTTGACGAAAGAGGGACGAGAACATGGTATCATTTTAGATATGACACAGACACAACAGAATCTTTTAAAAGCGTTTGCGGGAGAATCGCAGGCAAGAAATAAATATACTCAATTTGCCAAGATGGCAAGAAAGGAAAATTTGGAATTTATCGCTAGAGTGTTTGAGGAAACGGCAGAAAATGAGAGAGTTCATGCCGGAGAATTGTTTGAACTGATTACAGAAAAAGTGGTAGCACAGGGTGATTTGGAAATAGCGCCTTTTTCGACAAAGACAGTGGATAATCTTAAAATGGCGGCGGAGGGAGAAAAGTTTGAATGGACAAGTATGTATCCTGATTTCGAAAAAATGGCGAAAGAAGAGGGAGAGGCAGAACCAGAAAGATTGTTTTCAAAATTAAAAGAAGTGGAAAAGTTGCATGAAGAAAGATATATAATTTTGGCGAAAAAATTGGATGATAATACACTTTATAACAGTGAAGCGGAGTTGGAATGGAAATGTGTCAATTGTGGTTATATTCACAAAGGAAAAACACCACCGGAAAAATGTCCTTTGTGCCAAAAACCTTATACTTGGTACTATCCACTTAATTTGATTAAGTAAAAACCCCTCTCCCCCGCCTTTGCGGGGGCTTCTCCCCTTGAAAAAGGGAGAACATCAATTGGTTTCGGATTCGAGG
>CAZSCX010000029.1:3540-6635 GCA_964605545.1 uncultured Gammaproteobacteria bacterium | reverse complement strand
GGCAATAGGAATTGTAGCGATACGAGTGTATTGGTTTATTTTGGCTCGACCATACTCCCCTTCTTTTTGTAGTTCAGCCAGTTGAGGGATAACTAAAGCCAGTAACTGCATCATTACCGAGGCATTGATATAAGGTCCCAGACCAAGGGCAGCAATGGAAAAATTTGCTAATGTACCACCGGAAAAAATATTAATTAAAGATAATATTTGATTTTGCGCAAAAAACTGTTGGAGTAATTTTAGGTTAACACCCGGTACAGGAACGTGAGCAATAAGACGAAAAAAAATTAAAATACCAAGTGTAAATAAAATCTTTTTGCGTAAGAGGGGGGTTTTGAGGGCTTGCCAATAAATTGATAGGGCGGAAATAAGTTTGTTCATTACTCTATCTTAGCACCTAAAGCTGTTAATTTGGTTTTGGCGGAGACTGACATGGGAATATTTTTGAAAGTTAACTTCTTGGTCAATTTACCTTGAGCCAAAATCTTTACAGGAAAAGCGAATTTAACAGTATCACCATCCTTGAAATTTTTTTCTAAATAATCAAAACTGATGGGTGATGGTTTAACTTTGGCTAAAACCCGGTGTTTACCACGCATAAAAGGTAATCTTTTGATAAAACCTTTTTTGTTTTTGGTACCATCAAACATAGCACCTGTAGAACCGCGAATTTTGTCACCTTTATTGCCGCGACCGCTGGTATGGCCACCTTTTTTGGAGCCATAACCACGACCTAGACGACGAGTTGGTTTGTCAACAATTGATTGTAAAGAATTGAGAATAGACATATTATTTAAAACTGGAAAGAGCTCTGTAAGTGGCCCAAACATTTAATGATTTATTTTTGGAACCGATAATTTTACTAACAATATCTTTAATACCGGCGAGTTCAACGACAGCACGAACCGGACCACCGGCAATAATACCGCTTCCGGTTTTACCAGGACGAATTAAAACAACAGCGCTTTTGAATTTTAATTTCATTTCACCGGGAATAGTACCGTTGACAATTGGAACATTAATCATCGATTTTTGGGCTTTTTTGGTACCTTTAGCAATAGCATCGGCAACTGATTTGGCTTTACCAAGACCAATGCCAACTCGATTTTTCTTATCACCAGAAATAACAAGAGCAGTAAAGTGAATTTGGTTTCCACCTTTGGTTTTTTTGGAAACGCGTTTAATCTGAATTACTTTTTCTGTAAATTCGGAAATTGGTTTTTCTAGAGCTTGTTTTTGAGGATCGTATGACATAATTAGAATTTTAAACCTCCTTTTCTTGCACCATCGGCAAGGGATTTAACTCGACCATGATAGAGGTAAAGACCACGGTCAAATTTGACATGATGTAATTTTTTTTCTAATGCTAAAGCAGCTATTTGTTCACCAACTTTGAAAGCTTGTTCAACTTTGGTAGATTTGTCCGCCGGCTGGCTGGTTTTTAGTTTTTTGCTCGAAAAAGAAACAAGGGTACGGCCATGTTTATCGTCAATAATTTGAGCCCAAATATGTTGGTTGCTGCGAAAAACACAAAGTCTAGGTATCCCAATATTTTGAGCTAATTTTGCTCTAACTCGATTTAATCTTCTAATTTTGTGATCTTTAATTATCATAATTATGCCTTGGCTTTCTTGCCCGCTTTTAACTTAATAAATTCATCTTGATATCGAATACCCTTGCCTTTATAAGGTTCCGGTTTTCTAATTTTTCTGATATTGCTGGCAACTTGACCAACTTTTTCTTTATCGGTACCGCTAATGGTGATTTTTGTTTCTTCGTCAACTTGAGCAAAAATACCTTCCGGAAGAGGCATCTCAACAGGATTGATATAACCTGCCCAAACTTTAATTTTGTTGCCATTAACTTGAGCTTTGTAACCGGTACCGCGAATTTCCAATTTTCTTTCCCAAGGAGTGACAACACCTTTAATCATATTGTTAAGATGAGCCCTGGTGGTGCCATGATTGGCTCTGGTTTGTTTGTCGTCAGTTTTTCGAGTTACAAAAATAGTATTGTCTTTAATTTCGATAAAAATTTTATCGGGAATTATTTTGTCTAAAATTCCTTTTGGACCAGAGATTGTAACCTGATTATTGTTTAAAGCAGCGGTAACACCGGTAGGAATAGTGATGGGTTGTTTACCAATACGGCTCATATTTAGTTTAGTTCGGCAATCAATTGGCCGCCAAGATGAGCTTTAACAGCTTCTTTTTGACCCATGACTCCTCGACTGGTAGAAATAATAATGAGTGATTTTTTGTCGGCACCGTATGGAATTTGAGTGGCTTTAGTATAAATTTTACGTCCCGGAGTAGAAAAAAGTTTTACTTGACTGATAGTATTTACTTGGGTAATAATTTTGTTTTCCTCAACTTTAAATTCTTTAATAAAACCATATTTTTGAAGAAGACCGGCTACGTCTTTGATATGATTGGAAAATGGACTAACAACTTCAGCTTTTTCGGCTAAAGAAGCATTTTTTAGTCTGATTAAATAGTCATTTATTAATGAATGAATCATAGTTTTACCAACTGGCTTTTTTAACTCCAGGTAAACTGCCAGTGTGTGCCAGCTTTCTAAAACAAAGGCGGCAGATACCAAATAAACGAATAAAACCGTGTGGACGGCCACAAAGATGGCATCGATTGTGATACCTTACTTTATATTTTAGTTTTTTTAATTCTCGTACTTCTTTTGCAAGTGTTGCCATATATTATTTTTTTTCAAAGGCAAAGCCTAGGGCAGATAATAACATTTTTGCCTCATCTTTGGAAGAAGCGGAAATATTTAAAGTAATTTGAATAGGTCTAATTTTATTGGCTTTATCTAAGTTAATTTCAGGAAAATAAGTCTGATCTTTGATAGTTAAATTGTAATTACCTTTTTCATCAAAAGCAGAAAGGGGCATACCCTTGAAATCTCTTAAACGAGGTAAGACCAAATTAAACAATTTTTCAACAAAATTGTACATACGATTACCACGAAGAGTGACTTTGAGGGCTAAAGGTTCGTTAGCGCGAAGTTTAAAAGAAGAAACAGCTTTTTTTGATTTACAGAGACGTGGTTTTTGGCCGGTAATAGCCATAATTTCTTCA
>CAZSCX010000029.1:1807-3530 GCA_964605545.1 uncultured Gammaproteobacteria bacterium | reverse complement strand
GCGGTGTTTAGAGCTTCTTGAGACTCACGAGCTTCGGCAACACGATAATTAAGAACAACTTTTTCTAGTTTGGGAAAAGAAAAATGATTTCTCTTTTTGCCAAGAGTTTCTTGAAGTTTGGAATAAATTTCTTTTATATCAATCATGATTTTTTGGGCAAACCAATAAGAGCTTTGCATTTTTTGCAAACACGATATTTTTCTCCGGATTTATCTATTTTGTATCCTACACGAGTAGGTTTTTGACAAGAAGGACAGATTAGGGCAAGTTTACAGACATCAATGTCTCTTTCTTTTTCGATAATGCCACCTTTTTGATCCTTGGTGGATTTAAGGTGTTTTTTGAATTTATTTATATCTTTAACAATAACAGAATTTTTTTTGGGAAAACTGGCAAGAACTTCACCAATACGACCCTTGTCTTTGCCGAGAATAACTTGAACCTTATCTCCTTTTATTATTTTCATATTAGTAGACCTCCTTGGCCATGGAAGCGATTTTGTTGAAACCTAAATCTTTAATTTCACGGGCAATTGGACCAAAGATACGAGTTCCGCGAGGGGCACCGGTATTGTCGATAACAACTCCAGCGTTGTCGGAAAAACGAATATAAGAACCATCTTTACGACCAAATTCTTTTTTTGTACGAACAATAACAACTTTAACTTTTTCTTTTTTGTTGAGCATACCATTGGGAATAGCTTCCTTAACAACGGCCATAACAGTATCTCCAATGGTGGCTTTTTTGTGAAAATGACCTTTGTAGATGTGCATGACCATAAGAGATCTGGCTCCACAATTGTCGGCTGGTTTGATAATTGATCGAAGTTGAACCATATTATTTTATTATTTCCACCGTGGTGAATCTTTTTAATTTACTAATAGGACGAGTTTCGCGAATTTTGACAGTATCGCCAATTTTGGCTTTTAAATTGTTGTCGGCATAAAGTCTTTTTTTGTGAGCAGCAATTTTTTTATAGAGAGAATGCGCCTTAGTATAGGAAATTTGGACAACGATTGTGTTGGTCATTTTATCGGAGACTACTTCTCCTATAAATATTTTTCCTGTTTTATTTGTCATTTTCTTTTAATAAAGTTTTAATGTAGGCAATTTCATACTGAATCTTTTTAAAAACCGAGGTATCTTTTTGATTTCCGGTAGCAAATTTTGATTTAGTTTCTAAGAACAATTTTTTGGCATCCTTGAGAGTTTTTTGTAGTTCTTCTTTTGTTTTTTGCCTGTAGGAAATTTTAGCAGTTTTTTTCATAAAATCTAGTCCTATAAACGGTTAACTATAATTGATGTTACGGGTAATTTGGCGGCGGCAAGATAGAGAGCACGAGCAGCTTCTTCTTTGGTAATGCCGGAAACTTCAAAAATTATACGACCTGGCTTGACGACAGCAACATAGCCTTTGACATCACCTTTACCAGCACCCATATGGCCTTCTTTTTTAGTCCAAGGTTTATCGGGGAAAATACGACACCACATTTTTCCGTTTCTTTTGGTAGCATGAGCAATAGCCCGACGAGCCGATTCAAGGGAATTAGCACTAATCCAGCCACATTGAGTAGCTTTTAGACCATATTCACCGAATTCTACGAGATTACCTTTGGAGGCACCACCCATGTGGCCTCGGAATGCTTTTCTGTATTTGGTTCTTCCTGGTTGCAACATATTTTTAGCCTAAATTTAAATAAACTTTAACACCAATATAACCGGA
>CAZSCX010000029.1:0-1707 GCA_964605545.1 uncultured Gammaproteobacteria bacterium | reverse complement strand
TTGCAACATATTTTTAGCCTAAATTTAAATAAACTTTAACACCAATATAACCGGAACGGGTTAGTGATGGACATTCGAAATAATCGATATGATTTTTGATAGTAGATAAAGGAACTTTACCTTCAGAAAATTTTTCTTGGCGAGAAATTTCTGCACCATTAATACGACCACCAAGAATAATTTTAATTCCCTTGGCACCGGCACCCATTGATTTTTCGATAGCTGATAAAACTACCCGACGATAAGGCATTCTCTTGGTAAGCTGAAATGCTATTTTTTCAGCAATTAATTTTGCTGATAGATCGGCATGTTTGAATTCTTCAACCTGAATTTCAAGATTTAATTTACCATTGGCTTTAGAAATTAATTTTTGTAATTCTTTTTTTAGATTTTCCAATTCTTTACCGCCACGACCAATAACTAAACCGGGACGAGAAACAACAATAATAACTTTTATCTTTTTGTTTGATCTTTGAATACGTGTAGCAACAACTCCGGCAGCAGTTAATTTCTTTTGAATGAAATCTCTAATTTTTTTGTCTTCTAAAAGAAAAATTGGATATTTTTTCTTGTTTGCATACCAACTAGATTGCCATTCTGGGCTGTTTTTTACGGTTTCTAGTCTGAAAGCAATTGGATTGACTTTTTGTCCCATAATTATGAAATGACCTCTCCTTGGAGGATAATTGTTAATCGACTGTGTCTTTTGGTAATGATACCGCGAGAAAAATGATAGCCGTGTGATTTATCCATTCTTTTTATTTTGGTACCCTCATCGACCATAAATTTCTTGAATTTTAAAGTATCAGGATTTAAATGATAGTTATTTTTGGCGTTAGCAATGGCATTTTTAATATCTCGGACCAAGAAACGAGCTGCGTTGGTGTTTACAAACGGTAATTTTTCCAAAGCATCAAAAGGATTCATTTTTTTGACATCTTTGACTAATAATCGTAATTTACGAGGAGATATTTTAAGATCCTTGTTAAAATGGACGGCCTCTTTGATTTCGGCCGGTTTATTGATAAGCACAGGAGCTTTTTTCGTTTCTTTGACGATTTTAGTTTTTGGAATAGTTTTGATAACTTTTTTAATAGCCATATTTTACGTTTTTTCAATAACTCTTTTAACGATACGACCATGACCTTTAAAAGTCCGAGTCGGGGCAAATTCTCCAAGTCGATGACCAACCATATCTTCGGTGATATAGACAGGAATGAATTTGCGACCATTATGAATTTCAAAATTTTTACCGACAAATTCCGGAGCAATTTGAGAAGAACGGAAATAAGTACGGATAGTACCGTTTGGATTCTTGGCAATTTTTTCCAATAATCTAGGTTCGATGAATGGTCCTTTTTTTGAACTTCGGCTCATATTATTTCTTTCTCCTGGAAACTATTAATCTATTTGAATGTTTTTTCTTTTTTCTGGTTCTTTTTCCCATAGCCGGTTTACCCCAAGGAGTTTTTGGATTCATACCAATACTGGATCGACCTTCACCACCACCATGGGGATGAGAATCTGGATGTTGAGCCACACCACGAACACCAGGTCTAACACCACGATGCCGACTTTGACCGGCTTTAGTCATTTTTTGATTGGAATGATCGACATTACCCACCTGACCAATAGTAGCTTTGGTGTTGGCATTGAAAATTCTAATTTCACCTGAAGGTAATTTAACAATAGCTTTGTCGCCTTCAA
>CAZSCX010000028.1:0-7339 GCA_964605545.1 uncultured Gammaproteobacteria bacterium | reverse complement strand
CTTACTGTTACTTTTTTCTCTTCCTTTTTTTGTTCGTCCATTGCTTTACCTACTTCGGTAGCAATACCTTTTTCCCTAGTGTACTTTTCGGCAATAAATTCTTCAATTTGTTTCTGTTCCGACATTCCCGATTCCACTCTCATTCCCGACTTTTTTTCGATAAATTCAATCGTTTCCAAATCCAGCGGATTTACCATTGTCACATACAAAACTTTTTCTTTTGGATCCAGTTTATATGGTGCTACCAAATATTTTTTGGCTACTACCTCTGGTACCAGAGACAAAGCTTCCGGAGAAAAACCGATTTTTTCCAAATCAATATAGGGAACTCTCAAAAATTCTGCCTTTGATTCAACTAAATTTTTGTCATCAACCAATCTCAATTGTTTTATTATCGTCTCTTCGCTGTCTCCGGTTTTTAACTGCCTCATATTCACTTCCTTGGCTTGATCCTCTGAAATCAATTTTTTCGACAACAATACCTCGCAAATATTCTTAAACACCTTTTGGGCAGAAGTCGTCATATAATAATACTACATGAATCATATCTTTCCTTCAACCCTAATAATTGGAAAATCCACTGAAATAATCAATGAAATTTTGTCCTCACTCGGACACAAAAAGATATTGAATAATCCTGATATCAACTTAATCGACAACGAATATACTATCGAAAAAATCAGGGACATAAAAAAATTCCTTTCTACTAAACCCTATTCTCATCAAAATAAAATTACAATTATTCTTGATGCCGATAATTTAGAAATCCCGGCGCAAAACGCTTTATTAAAAATTCTCGAAGACCCAGGGGAAAATAATTATTTAATTCTCACCACCAAAAAACCACATAGCCTCTTGGCAACCATCAACTCCCGTTGTCATCAAATAAAACCACATTCATCTGCCATCACGCACACTAACGAGAAGATCGTTCTTCCCACCGGAAAAATTACAGATATACAACTTAGCAAAGAAGAAATATTACCCTTCCTTCAAGATCAACTAAACATTCACCATCAATATCTTTTGACTCATCCCGAAAATACCAAAAATGTCAAAACTCTTTTGAAATCCGTCGACATGATCAATCACAACGTCGACCCCTTCCTAGCCTTGGATTACTTCCTGCTATCATAAAATAAGATATACTACGCATATGCCACCAGAAAAAAAATCATCAAACATTCAAAATCCTTCTCCAAAAACAAAAGAATCTTCTCCAAAAAAGGAAAAAAAGAAATATTATGATCCATTACCAAAAATTAGACCAGAAATTCGATTGACAAGATTTACACTAGAACAATTTGAGCGTCCATTTGATATTTAATTTAAAAAAAACAAGATTCGTCAACTCCCCCTATCTCCGCATTTTCCCCTCAAATTGTGCTATAATATACCAATAGTTAAACTTAATTATGATCCCTGAAAACCAAAATAAATTAGTCGAATTTACCGCTACTATCAAGACAAATATGGACACAGCCAAGGAAACCATTAAGGATCTGTCTCGAAATTTTGATAAATCACAGTTTCAAAATATCAATATTGAACAGATAAAAACACTCGACACTCTCATTGATGAAATGAAAAATCCAGAACTCGATAAATCTTATGAAAACTTAACCAATAAACTTTTTGAAACCATCAGCGAACAACAAAATTATCGTTTGGATGATGAAACAAAAGAATATTTTAAAAACCGCTATGCAAAAATTTTGGAAAAATACAAAAATAACCCTGATTTTCACCCAGATAGCATAGAATACAATAGGATTAATCCTAATTCTAGTCCACATTGGGAAACAATGACAAATAATATGATTGTAAATGATTATCAATTTGATCCTAATATATCTCTACTAATTCTATATCCAGCAAGAATATGTGCAAAAAATATCTACGATACAAATATAAATTATTTTTTACAGGAAATTACAAACCCAGACGGCACCTACAATCATGAAAAAATTAAAAAATATGCGAAAAACATTTATAAACTATTAAATTCTGAAAGACAACTACGTGGGCCATGGCGAAATATGGACAGAGAGATATATCTAGAAATTAATGAGACTAATTTAATAAATAAAAAACCCTTTGATCTATTCGAAACAGGCAGATATTTTTTACCCGATCATTCCACAGTAGAAGAAGCAACAAAATTTCTAAATATTTTAATCAAGAATTTCGACAAATTACATTTTGAAAACATCACTACCGAAGAAATTGAAAGGTTTGATACCATTATCGCAGAAAGAAATAATCCTAAAATAAAAAAATATCATAAAATTTTCAAAAATAAACTCCTCGATAAATTAAAAGGCTAATACCTATCTCCGCATTTTCCCCTCATTGATTTTCAAAATTAATGCTATAATGCATATAAGATGTTTTTACCGATATTTACAATCAATAATCAAATTCTAAAAAACATCGGTTTGATTGAAGGGGCCAAAGCGATTATTGATGAAGCGCCGTTAATTCCGGCATATGAGAAACAATTTCAACAAGAAGCAGTGGTCCGGACTGTTCATTACGGTACCCGTATCGAAGGAAACGACCTAACCTATCAAGAAGTTGCTAAATTAGTCGAAGGCCAAAAAATTACCGGTGGCGAAAGAGATATCCAGGAAGTTATTAACTATCGCAATGTCGTCTCATATCTCGAAGAACTCTGGAGTCTATATGATGCCAATATGCCTCTCCCCGAAGAAAAAACCGTTCCTCATTTTGACGACGAAGGCCATCGTCCTTTTTTCTATTCAGAAACTATCATCAAAAGAATTCACGAGCTAACCACACTCAAAATCATTACCGAAACAGAACAAGGAAAATACCGCCACCAACAAGTAGTTTTAAAAAATACTCAAACCGGTGAAATCGCTCATCGACCACCTCCGGCCATAGAAGTTCCATATCTTGTCGCTGATTTTATCGCTTGGCTCAATAGTCCTGAATCAAAAGAAATTCACCCTGCCATAAAAAGCGCTATAACTCATTACATCTTGGTTGCCATCCATCCTTTCATTGAAGGCAATGGCCGTGTTTCCCGCGCTTTTGCCATGCTCCCACTTTATGTTGAAGGTTATGATATTCGTCGTTTATTTTCCCTAGAAGAATATTTTGACCGCAATGCCGAAATTTATTACAATACCATTCAAGCCACTCACAATTTATCACCCGATATTTTTAAAAGAAATTTAACTGATTGGATTATCTATTTCACCGAGGCTTTAGCCATTGAATTAACCCGAGTAAAAAATAAAGTTCAATCACTTTCTCGCGATATTAAGTTCAAACAAAAACTGGGCGGCAAACAAGTCCATCTCTCCGAAAGACAAATTAAATTAGTTGAATTTATGCAACAATTCGGTGGTCTCCGTATGCCCGATGCCCAGCAAATTCTACCCATGGTTTCAGACGATACTATCTGGCGTGATTTAAAGAAATTAATTGATGACGGTGTCTGTGAAAAACGTGGTTCAACTAAAGGTGCCTATTACTGTCTGGCAAACGTATAGAAAGCCTATCCAACCTTTTTCTGAAATTATTTTGTGATTCTTCACTTGGTAGTTGGCTAATAATACTTGAAGCCTTTTCATATTGTTCCTGGCTTATAGGTTCTCCAGGAAAAATAATATCGGTTAAAGCATTTAAATGAAAACAGACTGTTTCTATCTTTTGCGAAATCGGCATATTAGGTCGATTTTATCATATAATACCTTATGTACCAATTATCCGATTTTGATCTGGAAAAAATTAACCCGCAAGATTTGGGTGAAATTTTGATGTCTGCCAAAAAGGCTTATTATACCAGCGCCTCACCAATCATGGACGACCACACCTTTGATATCCTCGAAGAAATTCTCCGTCAAAAAGCCCCTTATCATCGGATTTTTAGCAAAGTTGGCAACAAAAATTTCAATACCGGTTTTGACAAAAAAAAGCACACTATGCCCATGGGCTCACTAAACAAAGTCAACACCTTTGAAGATCTCGTTCATTATTTCGAACTAAAAAAAATAATTATTAACGAATATTTGATACAACCAAAATGCGATGGAATTTCTTTGGAAATCGAATATCACGATGGAAAATTTATTGATGCCATCACTAGGGGAGATGGTCTTGTTGGCGATGTCATCACCCAAAATGTCGTCAAAATGCAAAACTTTATCCAGAGTTTGCCGAGAGATTTTTCTGGTTCTATCCGCTGTGAAATCGTTGTTCTTCAAAAAGATTTTGAAAAATTAAATCAAACATCAGAAGAAAAATACAGCAACCCCCGTAACGCCGCCTCCGGTCTCTCTCAAAGATTAGATTCTAAATATGCCGAATATTGCTCACTTTTTGCGGTTGAAATTTTCCCCAACCAAAAAACGGAATTTAATGATATCAAATATCTAAAAGAGCTAGGTATCACCACCGTCGAATCTATTCTCTGCAAAAACTTTCAAGAAATAGAAAATATTTACCAAGAATTCCTAGATAAAAAACGCAAAAACTATCCTTATGAAATTGACGGTCTGGTAATCAAAATAAACGATCATCAAATCCAAAAAGAACTTGGCAGCCGTGACGGCCGACCAAAAGGTCAAGTCGCTTATAAATTTCCCAGTCTCACCAATGAAACCCAAATCAAAAATATCGTATGGCAAGTCGGACCACTAGGTACTATCACCCCAGTCGCTCAAGTTGAACCTGTCGAGACTTCGGGCGCCATAATAACCTTTGCCTCTCTAGCTAATTACGATTTAATTAAAGAAAAAAATATCAATATTGGCGATATCGTCGAAATCAGCCGTCGGGGAGATGTTATTCCTCATATCGAAAAAGTAATTACCAAAGTAAACTCCGGTCACATCAAAGCTCCGATAAACTGCCCTGTTTGTGGCATAAAATTAATCACTGATCATAAATTTTTAAAATGCCCTAATCCTAATTGTCTTGGCCAAACTCTTGGTGTTCTCAATTTATTCTGCAAAACTCTCGATATCAAAAACATTTCAGAGAAAACTATTAAAAAATTATTTGATACCGGTAAATTAAAATTACCGGGTGATTTTTATAAACTAAAAATTGAAGACATAAGTAATCTTGATAATCTCGGCGAAAAATCTGCCAACAATATTATTTCCGAAATTCAGGCTAAAAAAGATCTTTCTCTTTTGGAAGTCTTCGATGCCGCCCAAATTCCCAATTTTTCCCACGCCCGTATCAAACAAATGATTGATTTTGGTTTTGATACCCCAGAGAAATTATTAAATTTAAAACTCATCGATTTTGATAATTTACCCGGTTTCCAAATCACCCTCGCCCAAAAAATCATCGACGGCATCAATTTACGAAAAGAAATAATCAATTCCATTCTTTCGCAAATAAAATTAAAATCTCCCATCCACAATCTACGATCTAATATCTACAATCTTAATTTTTGTATAACAGGGGATCTATCTATTCCTAGAAAAGAAATGATAGAAAAAATTGAATCTCTCGGCGGCCGTTTCACTTCTTCTGTCACCTCAAATACAGACTATCTTCTCACCAACGAAACCGACGGCAATTCCAGTAAATTTTTAACCGCCAAAAAGCTTGGTATAAAAATCATTAACGAAAAAGATTTCGAAAAACTAATAATTTTCTGATAAATTTCTGGATCCACCAGTAATATCAATTATTGGCATTAAAACATCAACCGCATCTTGATTGTTTATTTTTTTAAAATGAACCGCAGCCATCAAAATAGTATTGTGTTTAACTCTTCCATTATCAATCGATAATAAAACAGGTTTAATATCCTCACAACTCATATTACACTCCAGCATTTTTTCAACAAACACAACTTTAATCTGATCCAAATAAGTATCAGGGTATCCATATATTTTCATATCTTTCATTTCTTCAAGTACACCAAAAACAGTTGTCATAATATCTTTCTTAATATTATTGTCAATTTCTTGTTCTACCAATAAACCGCCAACATTTTTAGCATCTTGTTTCTGCCAAATTGCATCACCGACAACCTTATATTTTTCAATCATGCTCCAATGTTATATACTCACCCATGGATTGTCAACGCCAAAAAAAGAGAATAAAATAATTTATGAAAATATTATGTAATAATACAGGCACTAATATCCTAGCTATTGTTTTTGTCGGTGTGATTTTGTATTATCTCGTTTTTATTTTAAAAAAGAAGTTTTTTCAATTTCTTTTTGCCACATATCTCGTAATTATCACAATGTTAGGAATCATTTTATTAGGAAACAGTATTCCGCCGGCTATTTATGTGATGGTCGTTCCATCTTTACTTTTTGCCTTTATTACTTATCTTCCAATTCGCAAATCAGATATTGCAACAAAAATATTTTTACTTTTACCGACATTGTTTGCTATCTATTTTGGGATAGTCTCAATTCAGCAACACATTATGACCGGATATGAAGAATCAGACCTAGGTCTTAGTGCAGTAGTGTTATTTATTCCCCCTTTTTTTCAGTTTGTAGTTATGTGCCTAACTCTCATTGTTTCCGCTACCAAAAAAATTGTTAAAGAAAATAGATTTAAATAAAAAATAATCATTTCCGAAAACTCTTAGCAGTCAACAAATCCGAGTGCTAAATAACCCTCAAAATCTGATACTCCCTATCCTAAGGCCAAACCTAAACCATACATCAAAGCCTATCTATTTATAACAATATATATCATTATATGTATATAATGTTCTCCCTTTCGTCAAAGGGAGAATTAAAGAGGGATTTCAATGCTAAAATACACTATGAAACTATACTTTGGCCTCGGCAATCCCGATACAAAATATCAAAACACTCGTCACAATTTAGGGCAGATGATAATCAATAAAATCGCCGATGACAAATACGAAAAATTTCCAAAATTAAAAGCCAAAATCTTCCGTGATGGTGATAATTTCTTTGCCATATCAACCGATTATATGAATTTATCAGGTGAAACCGCCCAAAAAATTTTAAATTATTTCAAAATCGACCCCAAAGATTTTTATGTCATTCATGATGATTTGGATTTGGGAGTAGGGGAGTGGAAAGCGCAATTTGACCGCGGGGCAGCCGGCCACAACGGTGTCATTTCTATTATCGAAAATCTTGGCACTCAAACCTTTAATCGCATTAGAATCGGCATTGGTAAACCTCAAAATAATATTCCGGTCGAGGACTATGTCTTGCAATCGTTTTTACCACAAGAACGCGATATAATAGACCACATTATTAAAGAAATAATAAATTCTTTGGGCCGTTAGCTTATCTGGTAGAGCACTGCATTCGCATTGCAGAGAGAGCAGTTCAAGTCTGCTACGGTCCAC
>CAZSCX010000027.1:5595-8457 GCA_964605545.1 uncultured Gammaproteobacteria bacterium | reverse complement strand
GCTTTTTTCATAGTAAGTTATTGATACCAAGCTTTGGAGTGTCTGTCAATGTATCAAAACCGAATATAAACCGAAAATAATTTATTCTATTTATAGAATAAATACAATATTTTTAGTAAAATAGGGAGTATTTAATCGGGGATTGGCGCAACTGGCTAGCGCGCATGCATGGGGTGCATGAGGCTGCAGGTTCAAATCCTGTATCCCCGACTACGACGGGCAAGCCCGACTACGTCCCACCGCTGCTGGACTACGACGGGCAAGCCCGACAAAATTAAATGTTATACTCTTTGCATGATTATAAATAAGGGAATGAATTTTATTTCCAAGGTTAGGCCATTAAAGCAATTAAAAGAACTTGGTAAAATCGAAGGCAAATATAAAATTACCGGTTACGATGATAATGAAAGAGAAGCTCATGCTTTACAATCAAAAGAAGAAATATTGAATGCTTTTGCCAAATATAGTGGTGATAATCGAGAATCGTTGGAATCTATTTTAAAAAAATTTCCCTATATTACTGATCCTTATAATATTTATTTAAACCTTAAAGAAATAGAAGCAAGAACCAAAAAAAATGTGTTTTTGGCTCTTTCGATGTGGGATTTTAATGGATGTTTATCACAAGATAGAGATGGGTATAGCCGAACTGAGACTTTCGTACCTGTTCTGAAAGAAGTAATAAGTGAGCAAATAAAGAGATTGGGGAGTTTTGTCGTAGTATCAGCATCAACATCTGAACAAATGGCTTATCATATGAAAAAAGAAAAGGATATCGCCAAAAATATAATTATTGCAACTGAAAACGGAAGAGGATGGTTGGTACCCATGGAACAAGATGATGGTCAAATTAAATTAGTTGAATTTCAAAAGCCGTTGAAAAATAACCAAAAAATGGCACTTGATAGAGTAAGTGAAATTTTGGAAAAGCTATGTGAAATTATGAGAAAAAATGGATTGATAGCATTTGTGAATAAACAAAAATTTTCTAAATGTACCATGGAAGGGGCGGGAAATGGTAAAGATTGGTATGAGACTGCAATAAAACAATTACTACTTCCATATTTACAAAAAAATGGCGCAATTTGGGATGGTAATCCAAAAGAATTTTCTTTTGAAAATATTTGTTTTAATGTGTCTCCAACTGTCGATACATGGGAAATCGATATTATTGAGGCGAGTGAAGCAATAGGAAAAGTAACAGCAAGACAAATTTTACAGAATTCAATTTCTGATATTTGGGAAAAACAAGAATTTGTAAAACAAATACATTGGGAAATGTCCGGTGGAGATTCGTTTAAATGGGACGGAAGTGATGTTGGCTTGACTGATCCTGATTACATTGCTTTACCATTTGCGGTTTCTGGCGACAGCGATCCTTTATCAAGTTTGGATTTAATAAGTGAAAATGTTCAATATGGAAGAAAATTTTGGCCGATTTATGGTAATAATAGAGATGGAAAAATTAAGCTGACTGGTTATGGTATGGCGGCAGCAAATTATATGAAAACAGTTTTGGATATTGTTCCCTGTGTCGAAATTCCAATTGAAGTATTAAAAAAGTATTTAACAGAAAGACTTCAAGCCGCTGAAGGTTTTGTTAAAACAGGAAGGGTATACGACCTTGACGATGATATTGTTTTATACGATTTTCCTAATGATATTAGTGAAAAACAGAAACAAATATTTTTAAAAGCAGGAAGTGATGTGTCAAAAGATCCTGAAGAACAAAGTCAAATATTGGAAAAAATCAGAAAATTGGTTGGATTAGATAACTAGGATATAATTGGTTATGATTAATCAAATAAAGGCTGGAGAGAAAATAAGTGATTTGCATCTGTTAGTTAGAAAGGTAGATAAAAAAATTGCAAGAAATGGAAAAGATTTTTACGATTTGGAATTAAGTGATAAAAGTGGTGTTATTTTGGGTAAAATTTGGGAAGATGCAATTGGAAGATGTAAATTCGAAATTGGTAAAATAATTGAAGTTAATGGATTGACACAAGAATATGGTGGAAAAGTAAGTATTATTATTGGATCGTGTGAAATAGTAAATAGTGAGGAAATTGCTGAGTTTAGGGCTAATATTCCAACGTTGGTTTTTGATATAGAAACGGTAGGAAAAGATTTTGAAGAATTGGATAAAGAAGAACAAGATTATTTATTGAATAATTTGGAAAAAAATACCGAGGATAAAAAAGAGGCAAAAAATAAAACTGGTTTATATTCTATTTTTGGAAAAGTATGTGCAATCGGTGGTTACGATACTTTTTCAAACAAAGGATTTGCTTTGGTTTTGGGAAAAGGTGAATTAAAACCGGAAAATGAAAATTTTAAATATCATTTGTTTGAAAACGAAAAAGATTTATTAATAAAATTCTGGGAAATTGCCAACAAATATGAATTATTTGTAACTTATAATGGAACGAGTTTCGATTTCCCCTATTTGATAATAAGATCAGGAATCAATCGAGTAAAAATAAATTATGAGATGAAAAAATATGGTAATGACCATATTGATTTGATGACAAAATTAAATCAAAATAACAGAGGATACAAATTGGAAATGATGTGTAAAGCATTTGGAATTAGAAATCCAAAAGCGGAAGGGGTACACGGAAACGATGTAGGTAAATTATTTAAGGTAAAAGATTACAATAAAATTGCCGATTATGTCTCACGAGATGTGGTAGCAACAAATGAGTTGTATTTAATCTGGAAAGAGTTTTTATCGGGAGAAATTTAAATCCCCTTCCCCTTCGGGGCTTTCCCCTTTGACAAAAGGGGAACTTATTATATGGTAATATAAATTACAATAGCTAGGATAAAAGTGTAGAGGCTAAATTTCCAAAAGTTTTTGGA
>CAZSCX010000027.1:0-5495 GCA_964605545.1 uncultured Gammaproteobacteria bacterium | reverse complement strand
TGAATGAAGGCAAGTAAATAATACATGAAATAGTATAACTTAACGACGAGGAGATTGCTTGGCGCGGCGAGCTTTACCACCAGTACCAACCATACGTCTCTGACGAACGCGGGAATCAACGGTCAAAAGTCCAGCGTTTCTAAGCATAGGACCATATTTTTCGTTTAATTTTTTGAGGGCTCGAGAAACAGCCAAAGTAACGGCTTCTAATTGGCCACCCTTACCACCACCGCTGGTGCGAGCTTCAAAATAAAATTTTTCGACTGTATCGGTAGTTACAAACGGTTTATTGTAAATTAATTTATCAGAGATTAAGGGAAAATATTTTTCGATATTTTTGCCATTAATTATAGTGTCACCCTTGCCTTTAAATAACTTAATTGCAGCAATGGCGGCCTTGCGACGTCCAATTGCATAAGTATAATTTTTAGTTGATTTTGTCATTGTATTTGTGTTCTGAACCGGTAAAAACAAATAATCTTTTGAGTCTTAAAGCTCGTAATTTATTTTTGGGTAACATATTGGAAACACCAATGGTTATTACTTTTCTGGAATCTCTTTTAAGTAAATCTTTTAAAGTAAGTGATTTTAAATGACCTGACCAAGGTGTATGCCAATAATAAATCTTGTCTTCAAGTTTTTTGCCGGTAACTTTTATTTTGTTGGAATTAATACAAACAACATAATCACCATCATCACGATGAAAAGAAAAATCTAGATTGGATTTACCCATTAATTTATCGGCAATTTCGGTACAAACACGACCAAGTGTTTTACCTTCAAGGTCAATTAAGTGCCACTTTCTCTTGGTATCGTTGCCTTTTAAGACAGTAGTATTATTTAACATCTTTTTTCTCCTTCTTTTGGGTTTCTTTTTTAATCGGGTCTTTCTTGATTTTTGTTTTTGAAAAAGTTATCGGTTTGATAAAAGATAACTCAACAATTAAAGCATCATCACCGTAACGTCGTTTGATGTTGATTAGACGAGTAAAATTGGATGTCTGAGAACCAAAAACTTTTTTGAATTCGGTATAAACATTATTGACCCAAGTTTGATCTTGAAGATACTTGAACAAATCCCTCTTGGCAATTAATTCAGGTTTACTGATGATATCGGAAGCTAATTTTTCGACAAATGGTACAACGGATTTTGCCTTGGCTGAGGTGGTTTTTATCTTTCCATAAATAAAAATGGAACGAACTTGAGCTGTCCAAAGAGCTTTACGCTCATTGAAATTGCGACCTAATTTTTTACCAAGAATCCTATGTTTCATGACGATTATTTCCAGCTAAAGTTTTTTTCTTTAAGCCAAGCATCAATAATTTTTAATGATTTTTCACCAACATTTTTTGATTTACTAACTTCAAGTCGACCAGCTTTAATAAGATTGTCGATGGTCGCATAACCAGCTTTTTTTAGAGCATTGGTTACTCTGAGAGGTAATTCAATTTCTTCGATAGAAATATCGGAACCGGTGGCAGCTGGATTAGAAGCGAGAGTGACGACTTCATCGTCAAATTCTTTAGGATCAGCGATTTGGCTAAAGGAGTGAATCAAATCTTTGGCAGCAAATTTAATTGCGGTTAGAGGTTCAATGGAACCATCAGTCCAAACTTCAATAATAAGTTTATCGTAATTTGATTTTTTACCCAAACGAGTCGGTTCAACCGAATAATTAACTTTGGTAACAGGAGTAAAAGTAGCATCTAAAATAATTTCACCAACGATATCACTTTTTTGTTCTTTGGCCATAGTGTAGCCAACACCTGGTTCAACAGTCATTTCAATTTTAAGAGAAGCTTTTTTGTCTGTAATAGTAGCAATATATTGATCTTTATTGGCAACTTTGCAAATTTCGTTATCGGTGATATCGGCTGCGGTGACAGGACCAGCACTTTTTTTGTCAAGCTTAATGACAACCGGTTCATTGTGTTTAAAATTAAATTTTACTTTCTTTAAATTAAGAGAAATTTCAACTAAATCTTCTTTAATGCCGGGAAGGGTGGTAAAAAGATGATTAGCGCCATCAATTTTAATTTTGGTGATAGCAGCACCAGGAACGGTGATAAAAAGGACTCGTCTTAGAGCATTACCAAGAGTATGTCCAAATCCGCCCATTAAAGGACTCATTTCAAATTTACCGTATGTTTTGGTTTGTTTTACGGTTTTTATATTAAATTTGCTTGTATCTATCATAGGTTTTTACCTTGAATAATATTCAATAATTAAATTAATATCTATACCAGTATTGATATCTTCCTTTATAGGATGGGAAGTGACCTTGGTTTCAAATTTTTTCTTATCCAAATCCAACCAACGAAGAGCTTTGAAATCTTTGTCGGATATTGGGAGTATTTCCCCAAATTTCTGGATAATTAATTTATCAAGTGTAATTATATCACCAATTTTTACATTATAGGAGCATATGTTTAACTTTTTGCCGTTAACTAAAATATGGTTATGAGAAATAAATTGTTTAGATTGGGAACGAGATGAGGCAAGACCAGATTTGTAAACAACATTATCTAAACGTCTTTCAAGTAAAATTTGTAAGTTATCGCCTACCAAACCTTTTTCGAGTTTAGCTTTTTGAAAATAGTTTTTGAATTGAGTTTCCTGAATACCATACAATCTTTTGGCTTTTTGTTTGGCTCGAAGCTGATGACAATATTCCGAGGGTTTACCGCCACTTTTTATACCGTGCATACCAGGTTTAACAGCGCCCTTTTTTTCAATAGGACATTTGGCACCATCACAACGAGACCCTTTTAAATAGAGCTTCATCCCTTCGGCTCGACATAATCTACATTTTGCATCAACGGTAATTCTTGACATAATTAAATTCTCCTCTGTTTAGGTGGACGAGGTCCATTGTGGGGAAGCGGTGTAATATCAGCAATTTCTTCGACATCAAAATCTTTTTTGGTACGAAGATATCGGAGAGCAGCATCACGGCCAACACCTGGTCCTTTTAAATAAACTGACAACTTTTTTATACCAATAGGTTTAATTACTTCCAAAGCTTTCTCCAAAGCAGTAGAGGTAGCGAAAGGTGTGGATTTTTTGGCTCCTTTAAAACCACAATGACCGGCAGATGACCAGCTTAAAACATTACCTTTGGGATCTGTAACAGTAATAATTGTATTGTTAAAAGATGAATTCACATAAAGACGACCCTCGGCAAAACTTTTGTTGATTTTTTTCTTTGTAGAAATAGTTTTAGTTTTTGTTTGTTTTTCTTCCATAATTATTTTTTAGCAGGAGCTTCGCTGGTGGCGTTAGCTTTTTGTTGCTGAGCCGATTCAATTTTTGCCCAAGCTTCTTTAGTAAGCGAACCAACTGTTTTCTTTTTACCTTTTCTGGTACGAGAATTAGACTTGGTTCTTTGTCCACGAGCCGGTAAACCAACTATATGTCTGATACCACGATAAGATTTAATAGCTTTGAGACGATCAATATTTTCTCTGATTTCTTTTTTGAGATCACCTTCGATTTTGAAGGTTTCCAAGACTTTCATTAATGAAGAAATATCATCACGAGAAAGGTCTTTAATACGAGTATCGGCTGAAATTTTGGCTTTTTTTAGAACTTCCAAGACATTAGTACGACCAATACCAAAAAAACGGGTCAAACCGATTTCGGCTCTTTCATGATCGGGTATTTCTACACCTGAGATTCTCATATAAAATTAACCCTGTCTTTGGGTGTGTTTTTTTGTTGAACAAATAATACGTCGAATTCCCCGGCGGATAACCACCTTACAATTTTTACAACGAGCCTTAATACTTGATTTAACTTTCATAATAGACTTGGATATTGTAACCTAAAATCGGCTAAATATCAAAGAGTAAATTTATTTAACCCCGATATACAATACGACCTTTGTCTCCTTCGGGACTGAGAACTAAAGAGACGGTATCACCAGCAATGATACGAATATGATTCATCTTCAATTTTCCTGCTGGATAGGCGATAATTAAAGTACCATCCTCAAGTTGTACCCGAAATAAAGTATTGGGTAAAACTTCTGTGACTAAACCTTTGACAGTTGGTTCTTTCATTTTTATTAAACTGATAAATTATCAATACGTAAACAAATATCGGCAAAAATAGGTTCGACAGGACGATTACCATCTACTCCTAATAAACGAGAATTTTGGTTTAAATATTCAAAAATGGGGGTTATTGAATCATCATATGATTTTTGACGGGCGGCGATAGCCTCCGGAGTTTCATCATTTCGACCGGTTTGAAAAGTACCGCCAGCTTGCGCAACTTTTTGACGACGATTGGCAATTTCCTGGGCAGTAACATCCAAATGAATAATCAAATCTGCAATTCTTCCCTTACTTTCCAAATATTTATCCATATCTTTCATTTGATCGATGTGTCTTGGAAAGCCGTCAACAATAAAATTTTTGTTATCAATTCTTTCTAAATTTGCGGTTAATATGCGAAAAACTAATTCATTAGGAGCCCATTGGCCTTTTTCGACGTATGATTGAGCTTCAAGACCTAGAGAAGTTTGAGCGGCAATTTCATCACGTAATAGTTGTCCCATGGAAAGATGGATTAAGCCGTATTTTTCGGCAACTAATTTGGCTTGAGTTGATTTGCCACAACCGGATGGGCCAATTATAAATAGATTTAGAGTTTTTTCTGGCATAGTTTAATAAGTTAATTTGTCATAATTATAACTTTGAATGACATTTTCAATTTTTCTGGTTAGTTCAATAAGAACTGAAACCATAATAAGGATACTGGTACCACCAATAGTTAAAGTGGTAATACCGGTAGCTTTTTGAAGAATAGAGGGGGTAACAGCGATGATACCCAAAAAGACAGCGCCAATGGCGATAACTCGAGTGGTTAAATATCGTAATCTGTTTTCAGTAGAAATACCAGGGCGAATACCAGGGATAAAAGCACCAGATTTTCGGAGCTCTTCGGCAATATCTTTTGGCTTAAAAACAACCGAAGTGTAGAAAAAAGTAAAGCCAATAACCATGAGAAAGTAAAAAATCATGTAAATGTAACTATCGGAACGAAAGTTTTTGGTTAAAAATGAGCCAACAATACCAACAACGCCCGGGTAACGACTAATAAATTGACAAATTAAAGATGGGATAGTGGCTAATGATACGGCAAATATTATTGGCATAACACCAGCAGTATCAACTTTAATAGGGAGTAAAATATATTGTCCCCTCTTTTCGTAATGAATTGTAGTCCGTAAAACAGCGTCTTCAACAAAAACAATACCGAGAACTATTGCCAGAGCAAGTCCAAGATAAATGATTAAATTCATAACATTTTGAGAATTGGATAGATCGGTGATAGCAAAGGTTTGGTAAAAACTTACCGGTAAATTGGCTATAATACCACCAAAAATAATCATTGAAATACCATTGCCAACACCAAACAAATTAATTAATTCTCCCAAAAAAATCATTACCATAGAACCGGCGAGCATACTGAACAATAGACCAATCAA
>CAZSCX010000026.1:0-9047 GCA_964605545.1 uncultured Gammaproteobacteria bacterium | reverse complement strand
TAGGTTGACGCTAAACTCTATTTTATGGTTACAGAATGCGTCTACTAGGCGGAGCCAAATTGTTCTTACTCGTACTAATCCATGTTTTTTGTTACACTTATTAAATGATATTATTTGCCATTATAATTGTTCTTGCTACCAATATTTTAATCGGCATTTCCATCCTCAAAAAAACTACCGCTTATCTTGCCATTATCGCTTTTGGTTTAATGGTTATTATGGCAATGCTTCCTTGGAAATTAAACAAAATAGCCTATCTTTTAATCCCTTCATTTGTTGCTCTATTGACTCACCTCATAACCAGAAAAAACAATAATCAACTTAAAAATTTTTTACCATATTTTTTAACAATAATTTTATTTATTCCTTTTGCTCTCGATAAAAGCCCTAATAGTGAAATGTACTTTGGTAATCAAATTTTATTTTTAATAGGGTTTATTTTTACTATTATTCAGGTAATAATCTTTTTTTATTATTTAATAATATTAAAACCATTCAAAAAAAAAGAAATTTCAATTTTGTCACCAACACCATCTATTACTAAAAATGCAATTCCATTATGGATGTGGATAATATTATGCTTATTCTTTTTATCGTTAATCGGCAAAATTGTTCGGCAAGTTTCTGACAGGATTGCATCTTATAGATACCAATCTTATATCACCAACGAAATCACAAAAATAAAATCATTATCAACAGATCAATCATTTATTTCAACTGACATTAATTATAATAAACAAAAAATTCCTCTTACATCTAAATACATTTCCTATATGAAAGACGATTATTCGATTTTTCTAAGAGAGATAGATAACAATAAATTATCACCTGAAATAACACTGGTCACCACTGAAAAAGAAATTAATTACTATGCCGTTGACGAACACTTTAAATACCTTGCTTATACTTATTATGCCAATACATTACCTAGTCGTGAAGAAAATGTTTTTGCTATAACTCATGGCGATACGCTAATTTTGAAAAATTTAGATACTGGTGAAACCAAAGCAATTTTTTCAAATCTAAACGACATCCATCACCAAGTATCTAATTTTTCATTTATAAATAATTCTGATTTATTGTTTGTTAGTTTAGGTGATGATATTTATTTATACAATATTATCACTGGTCAATCTGAAAAATATTCAATTACCAGTGATACTCATGGTGCTTGTAGTGGTTTTTATTTTATCGATAAATCACCAAATGAAAAAAACCTAATTTTAGAGTATATGTGTTTTGAGGGTAGTGTTGTCATTCTATTTAACAAAGAATCAAACACAGTAACCAATTTTGGAACGAGATATGTATCCGGTAGGGCATTAGTCAGATTTTTAAGTGATAATGAAATTTATGGTTATGATTATGATGCAGGTGAATATGGGCAAATAAATTATTTAAAACTCAATCTCGCTGGTGCCATAATTGAAGAACTTCCTGGGCCGCTAGATCCAGAAATACCTGAATCTCCATTAATTTATCACGATGATATCGGTTATTACTTTATTGATGAATCAATTAAACAAGAGGGAAGTGATGATAACTATCAAATAATTGGGGATAATATTTCAGAGCTCAAAGCCTATTATATTAATCAACAAATTAGTAATTACAAAGATCTATCTTCGACAATCACTCCTACACAAAATATACAGTCGGAACATCCAGCGGATTCCAATACATCTTCAATAGAAAAATTAGTCATCGAAATTCTAAACGGAAATAATTTACAGGATGAAATTACAATCAGAGTTGAAAAAATGCAAGGTGATTTTGCTCAATTAATATATGACAACGCCCATCATCTCTGGAAAAAAGAAAATAATCAATGGAAAAAACTCGATTCCACCCAAGATGCATATAACTGTAAAATCATTATAGATGAAAAAGTTCCTCCAGAACTTGTAAATATTTGTTCTTCTGATGATGGTGCACTAAAATATAACGAAAATACCAAACAGTGGGAAGCGATGACTAATTAATTTATCTCTAAATTTCTCTGGAACTAATTCATATGTTGCCAACAAAGAATTTATCACTGCTTTCATAGCATATTCTATCAGTAGAAAAATTATCTTTCGTAAAGAAGTCAAAAACATTAAACTTCCAAATGTAAGAATTGCCTCACCAAAAGTCCGATTATAAAACTTAAAAATGCCACTCCAAAACTAAGCAAAAAATTTCCCATAAATCTTTTTCTGAAAGAAACACCCTGAATAACTGAAATATAAAAAGAAAAAAATAAAATCACCAAAGCTGCATTTAACAAAGTTAATCCCAAAGACCAAAAATAATGTTTTGCCACAAAATAGGGAACTATCAAAAATATTACTGTTAATACATAAGTTCCTCCGGTATAAAAAGCCGCCTTTATTGGTTGTTTTTTCCCAATCTCACTTTTAGTCGAAAGATATTCCGATGACGCCATCGAAAGCGCCGCCGACAATCCGGTTATCAAACCAGTCGCCCCAATCAATTTATTATTTTGCAAAGCTAAAGTTAAACCGGCCAAAGTGCCGGTTAATTCAACCAAAGCATCATTTGACCCCAAAATAATTGAACTGACATAATTCAAAAAATCTTCGTCGATCAAAGCTGCCACCTTGGCTTCATGTTTTATTTCTTCTTCAATAATCCATTCATATTTACATCCAATCTTATCAATTTTTTTATAATATTCCTCAGCCCTTTTTTCACTTTTTTCCATCAATTTAATACCAAAAGTAAGGCCAAATATTTTTGTTAAATTGGTATATAACCAAACTAAAATATTATTTTTTTTAATTTTTTTCCCTGTTATATTTTCCCAATACTGATAATGTTTTTGGGAATCAAGCGCTAATTGATTTAATATTTTTCTATTATTATCCTTGGCATTTTCACTTAAATTTTTGTAAATATAATATTCATTGATTTCAAATTTTTGAGCATTCAAAATAATTTCCAATTCAATTTTATTTTGCATCCGATATATAATTATACTCCCAAGATATTCAGCTAGTATTCAATTTTAAAAGTTGGATAAAAAGATTTTTTATATTATTTGTAATTTAATGTAATCATATGATCAAAGAAAATAAAAACAACAGAATGCTGTGATCCAAAAGAATTTTTTAAAAAGCACCACCATTGTAAATGCCACAAAAGTCCTTGTTCTAATCCAATTTATGGTTTAGGAGTGCTTGGGGCGCTTTTTTATTTTTACCACAAGCGACGACTTTTGGAACTGTAATGATTGGCATTGGTAAATCAATTTTTTGGCCGGCAATTTTGATGTTCAAATTATTAACTTTTTTACAGATATAAACCATGAACAATATCGCAAATATGATGATTCAACCCCAATTTTTAATTCCTTTTATGATCTGGAGTCTTTTTTGGAAAGGATTGGCTCTTTGGAAAGCCGCCACCAAAAGACAACTTCTTTGGTTTGTTCTTTTGTTAGTTATAAATACCTCCGGTCTTTTTGAAATTCTCTATATCTATTTTCTCAATCGCTCAAATATCGACAATGGTCAAGCCCTGAAATTTTTAGAGAAAAAAATTCAAAAAAAGTCAGTAAAATAATATTTCTTTATAATCTATTATATTTTCCCTTCGGCTTCCATTTCCATTTTTTTTAAACGGGTGTAATAGTCGGGAAATTCATTTAAATGTGCCAAAGCGATTTTACCGGTTATTAGTAAATCATCATTACTAACATTGGTTAAAGGATCTTTAGTTCCATGTTCTAATTCCACTTCCATTCCCATTCGGTATTGTTCCAAATCGAATTTACTCCAATCAATTCCCAATTGTTCACCAATTAATTTTGCTTCCTCGTTTGTGATATTTGTTCTATTTATCATTACTTTATTGTAATACATCCAATAGTCTATAATCAATTATGATTAAACAATACTTTGTCGCTCTTTTTACTTTTCTTGTTATCGATGGTCTTTGGTTAACCACTATCGCCAAAAATTTTTATGCCAAACATTTGGGCTATTTAATGAGTAAAACTCCAAATTTAGCCGCCGCCGGTATTTTTTATTTAATTTATATTTTTGGTATGGTAGTCTTGGTAGTTTCTCCAGCCTTACAAAAAAATTCCTTAATATCCGCAATTTTAATGGGAGCTTTGTTTGGTCTTTGCGGTTATGCTACTTATGATTTGACCAATATGGCCACCATCAAAGATTGGCCTCTGATAGTTACTATTGTTGATTTAATTTGGGGAACATTCCTTTCTGGAGCTGTCGCAGGTATAAGTTATTGGATTTTGACTAAATGGTTTTAATCTATACTGCTTTTTTAATTTGGTTTTACATGACAGCCTGGTACTATATTTCTTTATTAAAAAAAAGAAATGATATTGCTGATATCGCGTGGGGTATAGGTTTTATTTTTATCACCATTTTTAATTTAATTTTCAATTTTAATTTTAAATTAACAATTTCTTTAATCCTAATTTCTATTTGGGGAATTCGTCTTGCCAGTCATATCTATCATCGCAACAAAAACAAAAAAGAAGATTATCGGTATCAAAAATTTAAAAATAGTCCTTATCTAAAGGTATTTATCACTCAAGGTTTTTTTATGTTTTTGATTTCCTTACCCTTAATGAATTCTCTTGGAATTATTAAACCATTAAATTTTATTGGAATTTTAATTTGGCTGATTGGTTTTTATTTTGAATCCACTGCCGATAAACAATTAAGAGAATTTATAAAAATTCCGGATAATAAAGGAAAAATATTACAGAATGGTTTATGGGCTTATAGTCGTCACCCCAATTATTTTGGCGAAGTAACGATGTGGTGGGGAATTTGGCTTTTAAATTTTTCTTCCGGTTTTTGGACTATTTTAGGCCCCTTAACAATTACTTTTTTGATTACAAAAGTTTCGGGAATTCCCTTACTCGAAAAAAAATATCAAGGCAATAAAGAATTTGAAGATTACCAAAAAAGAGTTTCTGTTTTTATCCCATGGCCGCCAAAAAAATAATCGTCAACGATTTGATGCAAAAAAATTATCAATACCTGCTTATTAAACCAATCGCCAAAAATTTTGATAAAAGATTTAAGCCGGAACTTACTCCAAAACAAATGCTGCAAATGGGAGTCTTTGGTGGCAAATATATGACTGATTGTCAAAATGAATTTCCAAAATCCTGGTTCAAAAACGCTAAATTATGTCATGAATTTCACGATCCAAAATTGAACTATTTTGGTGTTAATGCTTCTCAATCACTTTCTATCTGGCGGAAAAAAGGTTGGATTCACCCCGATGATCCTCGTGGCTGGTTTCAATGGTATTGTCGTTACTATCTTGGTCGTCGTCACGACGACGACGGAAGGCAGATAAAAAGATGGTTGGCTATGAAACGACATTTAAGTCAAATAAAAAATAATTGTCAAAAAGGGGATTTAACTTGTCGTCGTAAACAGCGTCAAGCTCTGCTTCATTGGGCTTACGATTGTAGACAATAATAAAAAATTATCTTGCCCTAACGGTTACCAAAGCTAAAGTACCTGGCCCACCATGAGTACCGGTAATTGGCCCCAGTTCTCCCCGATAAATTATTTTCTCGGATATTTTTAAATCATTTACCAGTCTTTCATGTAATCTGTTGGCACTTTGTTCATCATCCAAATCCAAAATTGCCACTTGTTCCAACGGCCTCTTCTTCCTGGCAAAATATACCATCCAGTTTAAAGCTTTTTCTATACTTCTTGGTGTCGCTGCATTTTTTACCTTGTTATTATCAATTCGAAGAGTCGGCACAATGTGGAGTTTTTCTACAAATAACATTTTCAGATCTGATACTCTACCACTCGATTTTATAAAAGGAATATTTCTAGCAACCACTCTTAAATCAACTTTTCTTTTCATTTTTTTCATTTCTCCATAAATCTCTTCTAGACTTTTTCCTTGATCAGCCAATTGTTGGGCTCTTATTGCCATAAACCCTTCGGCCATAGACACTGTTCCCGTATCAAAAACCCAAACTCGATCATTTTTGTTAGCTATCGAATTTACCGCGTTAAACATACCACTTAAGTTTTTTCCCAAATGAATTCCTAATACATCAATTCCTTCGTTAATCGCTTTTTGGTATCTTATTTTTGTTTCACCACTTAATATCGATGTTTTTGGACAAATTTCATTTTCGTTGACTAGTTCTTTAAATTTATTACTATCAATATTTTTTCCCGTTATATATTCTGTATCTCCAAATTGTACTGCCAATGGTATCTGGAAAATTGGTTCTATTGAATATTTTTCTCGTAGTATTTTATCCGATGGCAAATCTGCCCCTGCGTCAGTAATCACATTTACTTTTTTTTCTATCATTCTGCATTATACTACATCTTTTCTATTCTGTGGACTCAGTCTTTCCGGATGAAAAAATTATATTTCCATCCATTACCACCAAACTTCCGGTTGCTTCACTACCTTGAACCAAAAGACCAGCTTGATCTTCTGCTATTACCTTCCAACCTTTCTTTGTCAATTCCTCACGATACCATTTAACTACTGTCCCAAAATCATCTTTTGTCTCGGCAGTATATCCGGGCGCCTCTCCAGCCATTGCACTAGTTAATTTGCTTTTTGGATAAACTGGAATATTTTCCGGAAAATCACTTGGTAATTTTACATCACCACCCACTACCAAACTACCCTGTTCTGTTTCTACTTTTACCTGTTCTCCATTTTGTTGATATTTAACGACTTGATTATCAGCTGTTCTAATCACTCCCTTTTTATATCTTGAAAAATAAAAATTTGCTCCTACCAACAACACTACCACAACGATAATTATAGCCATTATTGGCAAGCCCTTATTCTTTTTAATTTCTTTATTCATATTTAATTCATTATCTATCTACTCAAGTCCTATTTCAAGCGTTTATAATAGAAGCATGCTTTCTAAACCCCGCAAACTACCTTTTAAGGATTTTTTAAAAACCTTTAAACATACTCCCAGAGTCGCTATTAATCTTTTTGCCACTGATGCCGAAAATAAAATTCTTTTAACCAAAAGAAATATTCCTCCTCGAGTTGGTACTTGGCATTTACCTGGTGGTTTTCTTCTTAAAAATGAAATCATTATCAATGCCCAAAGCCGAATTGCTCAAGCAGAATTTGGTTATAAAATTGAACTTAAAAAAGAATTACCACTTCTGGGTGTTTTTGAAGATTTAGATGGTGACCCCCGGGGTCATGTTATCGATATTGTTTATGCTCTATCCATAAATGATTCATCGTTAGTCAAAACTACTCGGGAAAATAAGGCCGTTGAATTTTTTGATAAAAATAAATTACCCGAAAATATTGGCTTTAATCACAACGATGTTCTCAAAAAACTAATTTCTAGTTTTTAAACAACACCTCTTATTTGACCCTCTGTTAATTGAGCACTATACTATGCTATATGAAATCCAAATTAATTTTTAGTGCTTTAATTTTATCTTTAATTATTTGTTTTTCTTTTTTAAGTTTAGTTCCCAAAACTACGGCAAAAGAAAAAACAGACTTACCTGAAGAAGAAGGAATTTATGACGTTCCTGAAAATCCAAAATTAAAATTGAAAGTTATGGTTTACCGTATCAAAGATCAATCTCCTGCAAAACCGGTCAAACCAACTCCCACTCCTATTGTTTTACCCGATCCGATCTGTAATTTAGCTGATGAAAATTCTTCAACCTTACCCGGCGGCCTGACTGGTTGGCATTTAAAAAACGGTACAATGACCTACCGTCTAAACGTAAACAATGTCCCTTTCTTGGTCGGTTCTGCCAATTTTTCCAACATTGCCAAAAACGGTTTTGATGCTTGGGTATCAAATTCTAATTTGAATGGTAAGATTTCTTTTATTCAAGGTTCCAATACTACTGTATCCAGAGCTACCTATGATGGTCAAAACATAATAACCTGGGGTCGAGTTAGTGCCAGTAATGCCATAGCAATTGCCTATACTTGGTATAATCAAACAACCGGTGAGGTTGCTGAAGTTGATACTATTATGAATCAAAAGCTACCTTGGGGTTGGGTTGGTAGTGGTACCAATTGTGCTTATCCCAATTATTACGATGCCCAGGATATCTTAACTCACGAACTTGGTCATTGGTTTGGTCTCGATGATGCCTATGATTCAATTTTTTCCGACCACACCATGTATGGTTATGGATCAACTGGTGAAATGAAAAAGAATACTCCTACCTTAGGTGATATTTTTGCTGTCAATACGATTTATTAAAAGTTTTATATACTATATACTTTTCTAAATTGTGAAAAAATTTATTTTAGTTTTATTGGTTATAAGTATTTTTTCTGCCACCACTTATTACATTTATTCTCAAAATGCCACCGGCAATATTGAAGCCACAGTTACAGTTATTCCTGGATATATCGAACCAACAAAAACTCCGACTCCTACTCCAACTCCCACTCCCACTGCTACTCCCACACCAACCTCGGCTCCTTCAAATAACAACAATTCTTCCGGCTCATCATCTTCATCAAGTTCCTCTTCATCTTCCTCTTCCAGTGCTCCATCTTGCGACAATGCTCTTCCTCCCACTCCTCAAATTACTGCCATAAGGTTTGTAAAGAATGGAACTGTTCGTCTTTTTTGGAATCATCAAAACAGCACTTCTTCATGGTCAGTTCTTTATGGCAATCGCTCTGGCAATTACACATATGGAGTCCATAATTTTGGCGACAATATTTCCCGTTCAATTGATATTGGTGGTCTCAAAACCGGTACTTATTATTTTGTTCTCCGAGCTAATAATGGTTGTCGTCCAGGTAATAATTCTATTGAATGGCGGGTTATTGTCAGTCGTTTCGGTGCCAGTGCCAAAAGAATCGGCTATGTTGCTCCAGTAGTAACTACTACCAAAAAAACTACACCCAAATCAACACCCGTTAAATCAAGCAAAACTAAAACTGTTGTCCCTCAAATTACTCAAGACCCGCCACCTGTAGTCCAAGAACCACAACCGGTTCAGCAAATTACTCCCAACGGCAACAATGGCACTAGTGCCAAAAAGAAACGTTGT
>CAZSCX010000025.1:0-9110 GCA_964605545.1 uncultured Gammaproteobacteria bacterium | reverse complement strand
CTTGATAGTCCTCATGCTCAAAGTTATGCCATGTTTCAATTTTATATGCAATACCCCCCAGAAAATATCCAAAAACTAGCCTCAACTCGTCCACCACTTGGAACAGAAGGATTTTTGAATTTCAATTTTGATAATTTTGTTTTTAAAAAATATAATTGGATCGAAGATAAATATAAATCTAATTTTGCTTATTTTACTTCTTCAGAAGTTATCGAATCAGAAATTTCTTCGGTTTCAGGTGCCAAGCTTATTAAAATTTATGATTCTTTAGGTCAATGGGTGGCTTCTATTATAACTAAAGATTAAAAATATCTTTTTTTGGTATCGTTGACCTAGCCAATATTGATTGGTCAATATATTATTCAAAATCAAAAAAATAATTTTCTTTGTATTTCAAAACTCCTCTACGCAAGTGGGGGAGTTTTTTGTTGCCAATAAATCCGCTATAATAAGCTATGAATTTATCAATCGGTATCGTTGGTTTACCAAATGTCGGCAAATCGACTTTGTTTAATGCCCTTCTTGGTCGTCAAATTGCCCAAGCTAGTAATTATCCTTTTTGTACCATCGACCCAAATGTTGGCGTTGTCGAAGTGCCAGACGAAAAACTACAGACATTAGCCGCAATTGTCAAAACTCCAAAAATCGTTCCTGCCATTGTCGAGTTTGTTGACATCGCTGGTCTTGTCAAAGGCGCCGCTGCCGGTGAAGGTCTTGGTAATAAGTTTTTGACCAATATTAGAGATTGTGATGCTATCTGTCATGTCGTTCGTGATTTTGCCGATGACAATATTATCAAAGAGGGGAGTACCGATCCGCAAGGGGACTTTGAAGTAATTTGTGCCGAATTAATTATCAAAGATTTGGAAACTATTGATAAATATATTCATCAAAATCAAAATAAACCAGAGGATCCAAAGAAATTAGCTCTCGCTCAAAAGCTAAAAATTGGTTTAGAACAAGCAAAATTAGCCCAAAATATTGATTTGGATGATGATGAAAAAATCTTACTCAAAGAATTTTTTCTTTTAACTTCCAAGCCATATTTTATTGTTTTTAATGTTGACGAAAATACTTATAAAAATATTTCAAATTATAGTTTACCAATTACCAATTATCAGAATGTTATTCCAATATCTGCAAAGCTTGAAAATGAACTTTCTCAATTAAGTAAAGAAGAACAAAAAGCATATCTGGCCGATTATGGATTAGATAAATCTGGACTTGAAAGATTAATTCAAAAAGCTTATGACACTCTTGGCCTGCAATCTTTTTATACCGCCGGCATCAAAGAAGCCAGAGCTTGGACAATTCACAAAGGTGACACCGCTCCAAAAGCAGCCGGTGTCATTCACACTGATTTTGAAAGGGGATTTATCATGGCCGAAGTTGTTAAATACGATGATTTCGTCAAATACAATGGTTGGGAAGGCGCCAAGATCGCTGGTGTCCTAAAACACGAACCAAAAACCTATGTCATGCATCCAGACGATGTCGTCGAATTCCGATTTAATGTTTAATATGAAACCAATTTTAATCATCTCTGGTCCGACTGCCTCAGGTAAAACCGGTCTTGCCATTAAAATGATGAAATTATTAAACGGAGAATTAATTTCTGCCGATTCTCGTCAAATATACAAAGGTTTTGATATTGGCACCGGTAAGGATCATCCCAAAAATATCAAAATTCACATGATTGATATTTTATCTCCCAATGTTCAATATTCAGTTTCTCAATATCGTGAAGATGTTTTAAAATTGATTAAAAATATTCAATCTACTGGCAAAATACCCATAATTGTCGGTGGTACCGGCCAATATATTCAAAGCTTAATTGAAGCACCGCGTGAAACTTTTGATATAAAACCAAACAAATTTTTACGTTTAATTCTCAATCGACTAAATGTCAAAACCCTCCAATTTATTTACAAATTATTAGATAAACAAAAATTTTTCCAATTAAATCATTCTGACGTAAATAATCCTCACCGCCTCATCCGAAAAATTGAAATTATGTTATCAAAAACGAAAACGCAAAATCATTTCCCAGAAATCAAAAACTATATTCACATCTCTCTCACTGCTCCCAACACCTATCTATTCAAAAAGATCGATCAACGTATCGACGAAAGAATTAAACAAGGTTTAGAAAACGAAATCAAAGAATTAAAGAAAAAATACAAATGGTCTGCTCCCGCTTTTCGCACCCATGCTTACAAAGAATTTGAAAATGGTTTTTCTTCTGAAAACATTCAAAAATGGCATTTCGATGAACATCGTTATGTTCATCGTCAAAAATCTTATTTTAAAAGAATTCCCAACATTCATTATTTTGATATCACTTCTTCAAAATACCCTCAATCTGTCATTGACTTTGTCAAAAAGTGCTACAATTAATTATGAAAATAATTAAATACGAAATATCACAAAGAAATATTCTCAATATTGTTCTATATGTTTTAGGTATAATGCTCCTTTGGAAACTAAAAGCCGTTTTGCTTTTGTTTTTCTTTTGTTTACTTTTAATGGAAATATTAAATCCCGTTGTTACTTGGTTAGAAAATCACAAAATTAAACGCGCCCTGGCAATTATTTTAGTTTATATAATTTTTATTGCTTTTTTAAGTTTCTCTTTTGCCAGCTTAATTCCTATTTTTATTGATCAAACCAATGGGTTTATACAAGCTTTTCCAAGTATTCTAAAAAATCTTAATAATCTAAAAATATTTGGAAGTGTACCTCTTAATCTCAACAACGGTAGTCTTTCTTTTTTTAATAATTTGCCTGGCAATGTTACCAGAACTGCCGTTTCTATTTTTTCGAATATATTTTCTTTTATTCTAATCCTTGTTGTCACTTATTATCTTTTATTGGAAAGAATCAACGTTGAGACCTATTTTGGTCGATTTTTTGGTCAAGTTGGTATTAAAAAATCTCACGAATTTATGCAGATCTTAGAAAAAAGGCTTGGTCATTGGGTCAATGCCCAACTTTTGCTTATGCTGATTGTTGGTATTCTTTCCTATATTGGTTATACCCTTATCGGTCTAAGTTATGCCTTGCCATTGGCGATTATCGCTGGTATTTTGGAAGTACTGCCAAACATCGGCCCGACCTTTGTTGCTATTATCGCTGGTATTGTCGGCTTAACTCTTTCTCCGATTACAGCCCTCTTGGCTCTCGTTGTAGGCTTAATAGTTAATCAATTGGAAAATATTTATATTGTCCCCAAGGTGATGAAAAACAACGTTGGTTTACAACCGGTGCTAACGATCTTTATTCTTGCTATAGGAGCAAAATTAGGTGGTTTCGGTGGTGCTGTCTTGGCTATACCAACATATCTTACTCTAGAATCAATTTACAAGACTTTTATTGCCAAATAAAAAAATTCCGGGAAACAGATAAGCCGAATTCTGTTTAAAGATCATCTATCTAATCTCTCTACCTGGAGCTCTCGAAAGCTAGATATTAACGCTCCATCTTAAGATTTCCGCAAGAAGTGCACTCGTTTCACCCCTCCGATAATTATCGGAGGACTCGTCTCTGTAGTGTTGACTGAAGCTCACGCCTCACCCTACATTTTTAGGTTCTTTGCTTTCCGCGGTTCGGACTTTCCTGTCCGACATAATGTCGGACTTGATCTTTCGGTTTCCCGGAATAATTATATTATACCCTAAGATGCACTATTTTAACAAAGCAGCATCTGCCGCAGACAAGATTTTAAACATCTTTGTCCCGGTTGCCGGATCAACAGCTTGAGCTGCTGGTCGACCGTTTTTGAGCATTACTTTAGTAACCTGACTAACGTCAATATCGACTGATTTTCTCGATTTGACTGAATAAAACTTTATGGTTGGCATTTAACCCTCCAAAAAAATTAATAATTAACTAATAACGTCCTTTGAAATAAAAATATACAAGAAAAATGATCCCAAAGCAAATCAAACTTAAGAAAGCACTTTTTAACAAATCTTTTTTAATCACTAGGCTCAGTATAGCATAAAAATTTTGTTACAATAGGTAAGTGAACTTATTTTTTAATCTCATATCTGTCGTTTCTCTCTTAGCTGTCGCTTATTTAATCTTTTTGTTCTACAAAAAGGAAAAAGTAGTATCTGGCTCATTTTCTTCAAATTCATCTCATCTTAAAATTAAAACCTTACGTTTTAATCCTTTCAACGATATTGGTGGCAATCAAAGTTTCGTTATTTGTATTTTGGATGAAAACAATAATGGTTGTCTTTTAACCTCTCTTCATAATAGAGAAAATACCAGAACATACGCAAAAGAAATCTTTAAAGGCCAGCCAATTGACAAAAATGTTCTATCTAAAGAAGAAAAAGAGTGTTTACAAAAGGCCATAAATAATTCATAATCTAGGAATGAAGAAATTTATTTTTTATTTTTCAACCTATCTTGTTGTCAGCTTTGTTTCTTTTTTAACCTTTGCAAAACTAATGCCCGTTACTTCTAAATCAACCGTTAGTCCTGTCGAACAGAAAACCAACGATGTTGCTAAAGTCCCAGGTGTTCTAAGCTTTGAAGGTCCAAAAACAGAAATTTGTCCTTTAAATGGAGAAAAATTTACCAAAGAGGAAAAAGAAATTTGGTCTACTCGCCGTCCTTTAACTGTCATGATCGAAAATCATCTTGACTCACGACCTCAATCAGGTCTAAGTAATGCCGATATCGTTTATGAAGCCGTTGCCGAAGGTGGTATTACTAGGTTTATGGGTGTTTTTTATTGTAATGCTGTCAAGGGAGCCATTAACAAGTATGATGTTGGCCCAGTTCGCTCTGCCAGAACTTATTTTCTTGATCTGGCTTCAGAGTATGCCGATTATCCTCTCTACACCCATGTCGGTGGTGCCAATTGTTCTGCTGTTAAAGATCCTGTTACCGGTAGACAAATTGGTCCTTGTACCACCAACAAAAAAGCTTTAGCTATTGAACAAATAGCCGAATATGGTTGGAATAATCAAGGGACTTGGGGCGATCTTTCCCAATTTTCTCTTCCTTATAAAGTTTGTCGTCGTGAACCTGAACGTATTGGTCCCGATACTGCCATGGAACATACCATGTATTGTTCCACTAAAGAACTTTGGAATACTGCCGCTGACCGTGGTTTAACCAATGAAACTGTTGCCAAAAAAAATTCTTGGGATAAAAATTATAAAGCTTGGAAATTTACTGCCAGCGAAACCCCCGCCACTACTGCTTCCAAAATCTCTTTTGATTTCTGGAGTGGCTATAAAGATTATTCGGTAGTATGGAATTATGATTTGACCACAAACGTTTATTTACGCGAAAATGGCGGTAAAGTCCATACCGATCTTAATACTCAAAAACAAATAAGTGCCAAAAATATTGTTGTTCAATTTGTCAAAGAACAAAGATCGGTCGACGAACATTTACACAACTTATACGAAGTCATTGGTTCTGGTAAGGGTTTATTGTTTCAAAATGGTGTAAAATCAGAAATTACTTGGTCTAAAGCCAGTCGAACTGCTCGAACCGTTTTTAAAGATGGTTCCGGCAAAGAAGTTAATTTTATTCCTGGCCAAATTTGGATAGAGATTTTGCCCCTCAATACCGAAGTTTCTTATGAAGGCTAATAGTCAATTAAAAAAAATTCTTATTTCTCAAACTAGAATTAAATTAATAAATATTCTTTTTCATACTCCAAAAGAAATTTATTATGTCCGTGAATTAGTCCGCAAAACCAACGAAGAAATCAATTCTGTTAGACGTGAGCTAGATAATCTTTTAAAAGCCGATTTGATAATTCAAGACAAAAGAGCTAATCGGGTTTATTATGGAGCCAATCCAAAATCTTTTTATTTTAATGATCTTCTTTTAATTGCTCACAAAAATTCGCCTCTAGCTAATATTCATCATTTAAAATATTTATTTCTCAGCTATGATTTTGCCACCAATACTCCACATTCTGCCGATAATATTGATATTGTTATCGTTGGTGATGTTTCCTATAAAGAAGTTGAAACTTTAATTAAACAAGAAGAAGGTAAATTAAACAAAGAAATAAACTATATGATTATGGATAAATACGAATTTCAACTTAGAAGAAGTCGTCGTGATCAATTTATTGTTGATTTTTTTCTTTCTTCTCCTCTTGTTGTTTATGGTGATTTAAGCAATCTCAATGCCTAAAACCAGAAAAGTAATTAAAACCGGGAATAGTTTATGTCTAACTATTCCTTCAAATTTAATCAACGATTTTAATATTAAAGAAGGAGACCTGGTTCAGGTTATAATAAATAGACCGAAAACCAAGATTACCTATATCTTTACCGGTCATCCAAGACAATTATCTTTATCCGCCGGCTGGCGAAAATAAAAAAATGATCAAAAAAACTGTTTTTCGCAATTTCTATTTAATTCTCGGACTCGCTTTTTTAGGCCTTATTATCAACATGCCACCTAAAACCTCTCTTTTTGGTTTTACTTTTTATCGTCCCAGTTTTCCTTTAAGAAAATCCCTTGACCTTCGTTATGGGCTCGATTTAGCTGGAGGTGCTTCTCTTATTTTTGACATCGATACCACCAAAACCAATAAAGAAAGTTTGCCCCAAGCCCTTGAATCTCTAAAAGGCAACATTGAGCGACGTGTCAATCTCTTTGGTGTTTCAGAAGCGAATGTTCAACTATCATCGCAAATGGGACAAAATCGTTTAACAGTTGATTTACCTGGAATTGAAGATGTCAACCAAGCTATCAATTTAATTGGCAAGACTGCTCAATTAACTTTTAAAGGTGAGGTTGAAATTCCCCCCGAAGCCACTGCTACCGCTACGGTTTACGATCTTTTCAAAGATGACACTGGTATTACCGGAGCTCATCTAATTCGTTCTCAGGTGAAATTAAATCCCAACAATGGCACTCCGGAAGTTAGTCTCGAATTCAATCCTGAAGGAGCTAAACTTTTCGAAAAAGCCACCGAAAAATTCATCAATAAACAATTAGCAATTTTTCTTGACGATGTTCTAGTTTCCGCCCCTGTTGTAAATAGTGTTATTAACGATGGTAATGCCGTTATTTCTGGTAATTTTGACAATAAAAGTTCCAAAACCCTTAGTGCTCAATTAAATGCTGGCGCCTTGCCTTTACCTATTAACTTGATTCGACAAGATCAAATTGGCGCCACTCTCGGTAAAGATTCAATTAAAAAAGGTATTGTTGCCGGTTTGGTTGGACTTGGACTTGTTTGTTTATTTATGATTGGTAATTATGGTTATTTGGGATTAATCGCCGATATCGGTTTAATTATTTATGGACTAATTACTTTAAGCCTCTATCGTCTAATTCCAGTAACTCTAACTTTT
Organism: uncultured Gammaproteobacteria bacterium; assembly: GCA_964605545.1. Taxonomy (GTDB): domain Bacteria; phylum Patescibacteriota; class Microgenomatia; order UBA12405; family UBA12405; genus DAOTMI01. The sequence continues at coordinate 1,767 of CAZSCX010000025.1, read as the reverse complement.
CCGGGTATTGTTGGTTTTATTCTCTCAATTGGCATGGCGGTTGATAGTAATATTTTAGTTTTTGAGAGAATGAGAGAAGAAGTACGCAAAGGTAAAGATTGGAACGTTGCTATGGAACTAGGTTTTGGTCGTGCATGGGATTCTATAAAAGATGCCAATGCTTGCACTATTATCACAGGGTTCATTTTATTCAACCCTCTTAATTGGAATTTTTTGAACACTTCTGGTATGGTTCGTGGTTTTGCCATAACCCTAATTTTAGGTATCTTTATCGGTATTTTTACCGGTGTTTTTGTCACTCGTAACTTATTAAGAGTTTTAGCTAAAAAGAAAATATGAAACATCTAAATTTTATGAAATTTCGCCCCGTATTTATAATAATTTCTTTTCTTTTACTCATTACTTCACTTTATTCAATCTTAAATTGGGGTTTTCGACCTTCAATAGATTTTGTTGGTGGTACTGTCTGGGAAATAAAAACGAATTTAAATAAAGAAAAAATACCTAATGTTTTTGAAACCAATAATCTTACTCTTAATTCAATAATTTCTAGCAATCAAAATTATATTTTAAAATTCAATAATATTGACAACGATACCCATCAAAAAATCATTACCGATTTCAAAAAAGAAGATGAAAGTTTTACCGAACTTCGCTTTGAATCTCTTGGCCCATCTTTAGGTAAAGAACTGCTTCGAAAAACTATTTATGCTGTTATTCTCTCATCTTTGGCCTTGCTTATTTTTATTGGTAGTCGTTTCAATGATTGGACATTTGGCCTTGGAGCAATTATTGCCAATTTTCATGATGCTTTTATTTTGATCGGTATGTTTTCTCTTTTAGGTCATTTTTTTGGTGCTGAACTCGATTCTCTTTTTGTTACTGCCCTTTTAACCACCTTGTCTTCTTCTGTTCACGATACTGTTGTTACCTTTGATCGGATCCGCGAACTCAAAAGACAAAATATCAAAATTGATTGGACAGAATTAGCCAATCACGCACTCAACGAAACTATTGTTCGCTCTGTCAACAATTCCATGACCATCATTTTTATGCTTACTGCCTTAATTGTTTTAGGTGGTAACACTACTCGTTGGTTTGCCTCAGCTCTTCTTATTGGCTGTGTCTGTGGTACTTATTCTTCCTTTGGTGTTGCTATTCCTTTAGTCCTTTTTCTTAAGCGCTTTCAAAAGAAAAGATCTCTCATTTAATTTTGGATTTTCTTCGACCATTTTAAATAAATTATTTAAAATTTCTCCCACTTCTCTTCCAGGTCTTATCTTTTTAATTTTCATCACATCTTCACCGTTTACCTTTAAATCCTTGACCGAAAAAGGCTGTTTTTGCACCTCAATTAATCGTTTTTTAAATAATTCCCAGCGCCAGCTGGTTTCTTTAGCTCCACTACCCATTCTATCGGCTCGTCGCAAAGATATCATTTCATCCAAATAGGGAACAGTCACATTTTTTATAAATCTTCTCACAGCTTTGTCTGTTTGAATTTCCGAAACAGTAAACATGTGCCATCTCACCAAAAGAAATAATTGTTGTAATTCCACTTTTGACAAACGCAATCTTTTTCCAATTTCCAGAGCCACTCTCGATCCTTTTACTTCATGATTATGAAAAGTTCTTTTTTCTCCTTCACCTTTGGCTACCATTGGTTTTCCAATATCGTGCAACAAACAAGCCATCCTGGTAATTGGATTTTTACTTTGACAATTTCTCAATGTTTCCAAATTATGCGTCCAAACATCCTAAATATGA
>CAZSCX010000024.1:0-9222 GCA_964605545.1 uncultured Gammaproteobacteria bacterium | reverse complement strand
GTGGTCGCTAGAGGGCTCGAACCTCTGACCCCATCGATGTAAACGATGTGCTCTACCAACTGAGCTAAGCGACCAACTGACTCGCCCGCCATAGCCTTGGCGTCGGCGGGGCTAAGCGACCCTCTACAATAGGAAGAATTATACCAAAATTTTATTTGATTTGCTGTTATAATCCAGCTATGTTTAAACCTTTTCTCAAAACATTATTAAACTATTCATTTGCCTATTTTAAAATTCCATTTTTAGTTCCCCAACCGGTTCAATTACAAATTGAACCATCAGCTGCCTGTAATCTAAAATGTCAAATGTGTAATTTGGATAAAAGTAATGAAAAAAATAAATATCTTTCCCTCGCTAAATTTAAAACACTAATTAAGGAATTAAAACCACTAAAATCCATAAATTTCACCGGAATGGGCGAGAGTTTATTACACCCTAATTTCATCGAAATTTTAAAAATCGCCCGTCAAAACAAAGTCGACTTTACTTTTATTACCAACGGTCAATTGCTCAACAAAAAATTATCAGGAAAAATTATCAAACTCCAACCAACTGCTATTAGTTTTTCTGTTGAATCCGGTTTTCCCAAAACTTATGAAAAAATAAGAAAAGGCGCAAAATACCAAAAATTAACACAAAATATTACCGATCTTATGGTTATTCATAAAAAATTAAAATCAAAAACCCAAATAGTTTTAAATTGTGTTTTTCTAAAAATTAATACTAAAAATCTAAATCATATCTACAAAATTATTGACTTAGCCAAAAACTTAAATATTCACAAAGTAACCTTTCAAAACCCATATATTCTTGACATAAAATTAGCAGAAATTAAAAAAATAATTCCAAAAATTTCAAACTATGCTAAGAAAAAAAATGTATCTATTGAACTTCCAAAAACAAACTTTAAACCTCAATCATGCTATTATCCCTGGGTTTACCCTCAATTAACTGCTTCAGGCGAATTACTTCCATGTTGTGTGATTCCTCAATCCGACAAATATGTCAATATTATCAAAAATTATTCTTTTGGTAATGTCTTTGAAAATGGTTTTAAGAAAATCTGGCAAGGAAAACTTGCCTTTCAATTCCGCCTCTCTCATTTAAAAAATACTCCTCTCGTCTGCCGCCGCTGTACCAAGTTCAATAACGTTCTCTGAGCGGGATATGGGAGTCGAACCCATCATCTCACTTTGGAAAAGTGATGTTATACCGATTAACTAATCCCGCATCTTTGATATAATATCATAGTTTGCCGGGGTGGTGAAATTGGTATACACGCAAGACTTAAAATCTTGTGACCTCAACAGTCGTGCGGGTTCGACCCCCGCCCTCGGCACCCTTCTAATCTAAAGAACGGGCTTGCCCGCCGTAGCTTTAGCGAAGGCGGGGATTGGCGCAATTGGCTAGCGCGCATGGTTTGGGACCATGAGGTTGCTGGTTCGAATCCAGTATCCCCGACAAATGAAAACTAAAACAGTATTAACTGTCGGTGTTTGGGATCTATTTCATAAAGGACATTTGGATTTTTTAAATAAAATAGCTAAAAAATACCCAAACTATAAATTAATTGTTGGTGTTTTGACCGATAAATCGGTTAAACTAAAGAAGGGTAAAATCAGACCAATAATTTGTGAAAAAGAAAGATTGGAAATTGTAAGAAATATTAAAGTCGTAGACGAAGCATTTTTGTGTAAATATTTTGACAATAAAGAAGAAAGTATTAACTATGAATTAAATCGATTGAAACCAGATGTGGTTGAATGGGGTGGAGAAAAATATTCAAACCGATCAACAACACAAATAATTGGTAAAATAAGGGGTAAATAAAGCCGGGGTGTTGAAATTGGTATACAAGCGTCGCTCAGAACGGCGTGGAGCAATCCGTGCAGGTTCAAGTCCTGTCCCCGGCACAACAAATAATTATTAATTTAAAATTTATAATTTTTAATTAAAAAATAGAAATTAAGAATTGAATAGAAATTAGAAAGTAAAAATTAGAAATTTAATTTGATATAATAAATAGCAATTTAGCCAAAGTAGCCAAGGTGGTCACGGCACTGGTCTGAAAAACCTGGGATGTTGGTTCGACTCCAACCTTTGGCACCACGCGAGAGTAGTTCAGTTGGTAGAACGTCTCCTTGCCAAGGAGAAGGTCGCGGGTTCGAGTCCCGTTTCTCGCTCAACAATCAAAAATAAATTTTCAAATTAAAGAGGTTTTGATTTATCTCGCCAAGTACTGTGTTCAGCATGTGTTGATTCGTTAAAAGTATCAACAATCACTTTCAAAACTTTTTTTAAAACATTTTTCGTTTCTATTTCTTTTCCCTTCGATCCTTTTTCAATCGATTGTATACTATTTTCTTTTTCCATAATCAGATTATAACATCCTCAATTTGGTATAATTCAACGATGCTTACCCAAGCCACTTTTGTTCCCGTAGGTACCCAGGGAACTATCAAATCTCTAACTCCTGAAGATTTCAAAACCATTGGCATAGAAATTTTCTTTTGTAACACTTATCACCTATATCTCCGCCCAGGAGATAAGGTTGTCAAAAAACTCGGTGGTCTACACAAATTTACCCGATGGAACGGAGATATCATTACCGATTCCGGCGGCTTTCAAGTTTTTTCCCTTGGCCGTGAAAGTAATTCTCAAGGTAAATTGGTTAATATTACCGAAGATGGCGTCGAATTTACCTCTCACCTCGATGGTTCCAAACATTTCTTTACTCCCGAAAAATCTCTTCAAATCCAACATAATTTAGCCGCAAATTATATTATCGCCTTTGATGAATGCACTCCCTATCCAGCCAAAAAAGAATATGCCAAAGAAGCGTTAAACCGCACTCACCGTTGGGCTATCAGATCCTTAAAAGAACACCAAAAATTAAATAAAAAACTTAAACAAGACTTAAAATTGTACGGTGTTGTCCAAGGTAGTTACTACAAAGATTTACGCCAAGAATCGGCAAAATTCATTAGCTCACAAGATTTTGATGGTATTGCAATAGGTGGTGTCTCAGTAGGGGAGTCAAAAAAGGAAATGCGGCAAGCTGTTTCTTGGGTATTACCAACAATTCTCAAAACCGGTAAACCAATTCATCTTTTGGGTGTCGGTGAAATTGATGATATGTTTGATTTTTTTGGTGAAGGTGTTACTTCAATGGATTGCACTCTTCCCACCCGAATGGGCCGGGCCGGTTATGCTTTGACACGCGATGTAAAAGAATTCAAGTACTGTATCATACCCATCAAATACAAACAAGACACTACCCCCCTCGATTCCACCTGTAATTGCTATGTCTGCAAAAATTACGACAAAGCTTATATTCATCATCTCTTCAAAACCCAAGAATTACTTGCTTACCATCTTTTAACCTATCATAATTTGTCTTTTATGATCAACACCACCCAGCTCATCCGCAACGCTCTAAAAAATGGAACTTTCCTTAAACTCAAAAAACAATGGCTCGGACGTGTATAATTATTTTATGGAAAATGAAATAATCCCTACTCCTCAAGAAACATTTATTCCGAAAGATTTAATAAAACCAAAGAAAAAAAATATATTACCAATAATTATTGGCATAATTTTTGTTTTGTTAATTGGTTTTATTTATTATCAACAAAAACAAATTGCAAAATTATCTGAACAAAAACCAATCGTCAGCAATATTCCAACTCCTGAACCAACCCCAATTCCAACAACCAAACCAACTCCCACTATAATTAATTCCAATGAATCAAGCAACCAAGACGATAAATTATACAATGCCATAAATAATTTAACTAAAGAACTTTTAGACACAGACCATCCTTGGTATCAAGAAGGAATTAGTTTTAAAATAAAAAAACAAGGAAATTTAGCTATGACCGGTTCTGGTGGTGCCGCAGAACTCTGGAAAAAAGAAAACGATATATGGCAAAAACTAATTGGTGTTAATGGTGACTGGCCATGTAAAGTAATTTTTGAAAATAATGTTCCTCCTGAATGGGTCGATTATGGCTGTGTTTATTCCGCTAATGGCCAAGCACCATATTTTGATTTCTATAAGTACAATAAAGTTACCAACAAATGGGAAAAACAGTAATTTGTTACAATATACTATGAAAACAATCTTAGTCACCGGTGGGGCTGGGCATATCGGCTCCCATATTATCGAAGAACTCGTTAAAGATAAAAATAATAAAGTAATTTCACTTGATAATTATTTTACCGGCAAAAAAGAAAATCATATTGATGGCGCGCAGTATCACGAAGGACATACAAAAGATATCGAAAAATTAATTCCCGAAACTCCCGATATTGTCTATCACCTTGGCGAATACGCCCGCATTACACCATCTTTCGATGACGTACAAAAAGTTTTTGACATGAATACTGTTGGTACTTTTGCTGTTGTCGAGTTTTGTAAAAACAAAAAAGTCGGCAAATTAGTCTATGCTGCCTCTAGCACAAAATTCGCACAAGACGGTCAAGAACAACATGAAAATCCTTATTCATTTACCAAAGCTCAAAACGTTGACCTTATTAACAATTATGGCAAGTGGTTTAATTTACCTTACGCTATTTGTTATTTCTACAATGCCTTTGGTCCAAGAGAAAACGGTATTGGAAAATATGCTACTCTAATAGCTAAATTTGAACAATCATATTTAAATAATCAATCTCTTACAGTTGTCAAACCAGGTACTCAAAAAAGAAATTTTACCTATGTCAAAGATTTAGCCAAAGGTATTATTATGGTCGGTGAAAAGGGGAGTGGTGATGGCTATGCCCTAAACAATATTAATAGTTATTCTATAATCGAAATTGCTCAAGCTTTCGCTGTTCCATACGAATTAATTGATGGTTATTCCGGCCGTCTTGAATCCGGTAAAGCTCCTGATAAAGCCCGTACCGAACTTGGCTGGCAAACAACTCTTGATATACTCGACTACATCAAAGAATTTAAAGAAAAAAATCCCCGTTAATAATTATGTCAAAAACTTTCCTTGCTATTAATTTTGGTTGTCGTGTCAATGCTGCTGAAACCAATCAATGGTCTCAAACTTTTATTGAACAAGGATTTGTTCCATCTGAAGATAAACCTGACATAATTTTTGTTAACACCTGTGCCATCACCAAGAAAGGTGAAAAAGAATCTCTTTCGAAAATTCGGGTGCTCCAAAAAAAATTTCCTAAAGCAAAAATAATTGTTTCCGGTTGTGCCAATCTTTCAAAATTAATAAACGTTGATATTATTAAAAACCAAGAAAAAGAAGAAAGATTAATAAAATTGGGATCATTTTATTCAACAGAAATAGGAGATAAATACACTCCATACAAAAGATTTATGCTTAAAGTCCAATCCGGTTGTAGCCAAAATTGCAGCTATTGTATCGTTCCCAAAAAACGCCCATATCTTTTTTCACTATCTATTTCCGATGCCATAAAAACTATCAAAAAAATAGAAAATGATTATGATGAAATAATTATCACCGGCGTAAATTTAAATCAATATCAATATGGGTTTTCTAATTTAATTGAAAATATTCTGGAAAAAACAAACATTAAATTAATTTCTTTTGGATCAATCCCCTTAAACTGCATCGACGATAAATTTATTAAACTACTAAAGAATCCTAGAATTTCGCACTTTTTACACATTCCCATTCAATCGGGGAGTGATCGTATTTTAAAACTTATGCATCGCCCTTATAATCAAGCAAAAATAATCGAAACATTCAAAAAAATCAAAAATTGTTGTTCTCCCCTTTTCTTTGATTTTGGCACCGACATCATCGTTGGCTTTCCTACTGAAACCGAAAAAGATTTTAAAGATACTTTAGATATTTGTAAGAAAATAGGTTTTAAAAAAATCCACACTTTCCGTTATTCTCCCCGCCCCGATACCGAAGCCCAAAAATTATTTGAAAAAAATAAAAAAATAGGCAAAGAAGAATTAAAACGTCGCAGTACTTTAATCAGGAATTTATCTGCCAAACCATAATTCCATTTCATCAAATACCGGATACGAAAACGATACCTCTTGTCCCGCAAATTTAACTTTTTTACCCCAAACAAAAACTCTGGTAATATCCTGACTCATTTGATTTGAAATTTTTTTCAAAACATCACCGACAGTTTTATCATTTTTTATTATCAACGGTTCGTTTTTGTCCGCCTCACCCGTTCTTTCTCTCTTCAAATATACCCTAACCATAGCCAACTTCTCCCATATCTTTTCCTTTAATTCCTCAATCCCCATCCCTTTATCTGCAGACAAATATAAAAACTCGTTTGTTTCTTGGAATTTGTTTCTTGGAATTTCATCCGCTTTATTAACAATGCGGATGATTGGCATATATTTCCTCGACTTTACCATTCCATCAATCAATCTATCGAGATTTTGTATTTTTTCACCAATCTGAATAATTGCATTTGAAAATCCCATTTCAGTCGCAATATCGGTAATTGTTTCCTCATCAAAACTTTTATAAGGATCAACAATTCTTAAAGCCCCTTTATGAGTTTTGTGAATTGTAATTTTTGGTGGTTCAGTATTTACCCTAATTCCACTGTCGTAAAGTTCTTTTTCAATTCTCGAAAGCCATTCAATTCTCTTATAATCAGTCATCAAAATAACCAGATCGCTGGCCCTAACTACCGACAATACTTTTCTCCCAAATCCTTTTCCTGTCGCCGCTTTTTCGATAATTCCTGGTAAATCCAAAATCTGAATTTTTACTCCTTTGTAATCCAACATTCCAGGTACTACCCCCAAAGTTGTAAAGTCATAATTTCCTACCTTTGATTCGGCATTTGTAATTTTGTTTAGCAAAGTCGATTTACCCACACTTGGCAATCCGACCAAAACCACTGATGCATCACCGCTATGCTTTATTGCGTATCCCACTCCGCCTCCACCACCTTTATTCATTGGACCTTCCAGTTCATCTTTAAGCTTCGCCAATTTCGCCTTCAAAACCCCATGATGATGTTCAGAAGATTTATCATACGGAGTTTTCCGTATTTCATCTTCCACTGCCTTTATCTTGGTTTTTATTATTTCTTCCTTAGTCATTTATAATATGTAGATGCTAATAATTTTACTTTGTCTTATTTTATCAGTTTTTTTTACAAAACCTACTTTTGCAAAAAATACATTCGGTTTACATCTTACCCAAACATCGGATATAAACACTGCTCACAAAATAATAAATTCTAGTGGCGGCGATTGGGGTTGGGCAACCATTGTTATCCGCACCGATCAATTGGACAAAAATATGTGGCAAGAATTCTTTGATAATTGCCGTAAATACCACATAATTCCAATTATAAGATTATCAACTATTATGGACAACAATGTCTGGATCAGGCCTACTTTTACCGATATCGACAATCTGGCTAATTTTTTAAATTCTCTCAACTGGCCGTCAACTCCTCAACATATTATCCTTTTTAATGAAATAAATCACGGACAGGAATGGGGTGGGGAAATCGATATCAAGAATTTTACCGATATCGCCATCTACACTGCCAATAAATTCAAAGAACTCAATCCTAGTTTCTTTATTCTCACTCCTGGCCTTGATCTTGCTGCTCCTCAAAAACCACCTGAATTCTCTAGTTTTCAAAATGTCTATCAAGAAATAAAACTTTACAAACCGGAATATTTCGAAAAATTTGATGGCTTGGCAACTCATTACTATCCCCAAAATAGTAAAAAAGATTTTAGCGCCGAACTGTCTTATTTTAAAAAAAATATTCCTGTTTTTATTACCGAAACCGCTTGGAAACACCAACGTCCATATACCCCAAAATCCGCTGCCACCTATATTCTCAATATCCTTCAAAATTATTCTTTAAATAACCAAGTCCAAGCCATCACTCCCTTCATCTATAATTACCCTAATCCGCCTTTTGAATATTTTTCTTGGTTAGATAAAAGCGAAAAACTTTATCCGGATTTTAAAATAATCGTTGATAAACCCAAAAATAAAAATCAACCTCTTCAAATTACCAATCTTTCTTATCAAAAAATTCATTTACCAATTCTCATGTTTGCCAACAAGGAATATCAAGGTCAAATTTTTCTCAAAAACACCGGCCAATCAATTTGGGGTGAAACTCCATTTTGTCTCCAACCCACTGCCAGTCAAAATATAACTCTCGATCCAATATGCACAGATACCACTTTTATTTATCCCGGCCAAACAAAAATTTTTAGTTTTAAATTCAAAATAGATTCCACCAATCTTTTTTCCAAAAGTTTTATCTCCTGGGAAAAAGTTGGCCCAATCGAGATTTCGCCACTTACCAGCAACAGTAGTATTTATCGCCCAAAATCCGGCCTAAAACAAAAGATCGCCGATTATTTTTATAATTTAATACATCAATAAATGGCCAATAAACGAGTAATTTTATTCCTCAACGGAGAAATAAAAAATTATGCCATGATAAAAAAACTCATTTATTCAAATGATTTTTTGATTGGAGTTGATGGGGGAACAAAACATATTTTAAAACTAAAATTAAAACCCGATTTAATTATTGGCGATCTAGATTCCTATACTCCAAAGAATAAAAAAATCCCAATTATTAAATATCCAACCAATAAAGATTTTACCGATTCAGAATTAGCTCTTCAATATATTTTAAAAAATAAATTTACTGAAATTATTGTTTTTGGTTTTACCGGCAACCGTCTGGACCATATGTTAAGTAATTTGTTTTTATTTGCTTCATTACCAATAAAAACAATCATTTATACCAATAATCAAAAAATATTTTTCGCCAGAAATAATATAAAAATTAAAGGTCAAAAAAATAATTTAATTTCACTCATTCCACTTTTTTCCGATTCTCATGGCCTTACTACCACTAATTTAAAATATCCATTAAAAAACGAAACCCTAAAAATCAATTCCAGTAGGGGAGTCAGCAATATCATGACCACTAACGAGACAACAATCACCCTAAAAAAAGGCATTCTTGCAATCATCCAAACTTTCTAGTGCCGAAGGAGGGACTTGAACCCCCACGGGTTTCCCCATACGGTCCTAAGCCGTACGTGTATACCAATTTCACCACTTCGGCAATGTACGCCTAGAGGGAATCGAACCCCCATCACTAGTTCCGAAGACTAGTACTCTATCCATTGAGCTATAGGCGCGAGATTGTATCCTCAGCAGGGATCGAACCTGCGACCTCCTCCTTAGAAGGGAGGCGCTC
>CAZSCX010000023.1:7618-9571 GCA_964605545.1 uncultured Gammaproteobacteria bacterium | reverse complement strand
CATCTTTCATGGTTTCGGATAAATTGTAATCGGTCGGCTCTAATTTAAATTGACTGTATCCATCGGTATTGGTGATTTGACTTTTGGTTTCACTGGTACCAATTTTATTGATCAAAATTTCCCAGTCGGATAAATATGGCTCATTTTTATCATGAAGACCATTGCCGTTTAAATCATGGTATTTATAAACCGTGATCTCACCTTTCTCTACATTTCCAAAATTATATTCAGGGCTTTGAGCAACAAAGTTGGCCATTTCGGATAAATTATTTGGATTGGTATCGGGAATAGTAATAAGATGGCAATTATCGTTGTCGTTTATTGGATATGTTTGTACCCAATCATTTTGTTGGACTTCACAAACTTTATATTGTCCGGGGAATAAATGTTCAAACCAATACCAACCAAAGTGTTGATCACTGCCATCGGTAAGCATGGTTTTAATTGGAGTAGCACTATATTCAGTTCCGTTCCATTTATAAAGATTAATAGTCCAGTCTTTTAATTTTAATTCTTCGCTATCATAGGCACCATTTTTGTTATAATCACTCCATTTGTAGCCATGAATAGTACCATTGGGTGTATTATAAAAATTACAAATAATGTTGGAGTCTTTGGCAACAATTATATTGTCGATACTATCGGTAGAATCAAAGGTGCTATTGCCGTCATTACAGGAAGCAGAAACTAAATCATAGCCATTTTGTTTTGTTTCGATAGCGGTATAGTTTCCGGTTTTAATATCGTTAAAAGTAGAACTACCACCTAAATCAGTAGATTGGGCTAGAGGATCGCTTGAATCTGAAGACAAACCATCGACATCAAATTGCCAATTAGATCCAATTGTTTGATCATTAGTAGTTTGTAAATTACCATCTTCATCGATTATTTTGTTAATAGTAATAGAGCCTCGATCACGAGTATTGGTAATTGTACAAGTAGCTTCATCGTTCAAATTTAAAGTTAAAAAGTTTTCACTTAAATATCCTTTATCACAACTCCAATTGCCGGCAGTGTAACCAGAAATAGATGATTCGGTAAGAGTATAAGCAATACCAGCATTGACAGAGTGAAAAGTTATCGAATCACCTTTGTCTTGAAAACCATCTAATCCTTGGGCATATAGTGTCCAATCAGCGGCAGTTTTGGTGCCATCGGTGCCATTAACAACATTTTTGACTAATTTAAGTTTTGGAGCAATATCATCGTTGGTGATGGTACAGGTTTTGCTTTCTCCAAGTGCCACAGTAACTTTACCATCACGACTACAGTCTGTTCCCCAAACACCAGCAGCATAACCGGCTAGATTGGTCTCACCAACGGTGTGCTCTCCAGGATTAACAGCAAATGCAACTTCATCAAGAGCAGCATTATCGTCGACAGTTAATTTAAAATCATCAGCAAGAGCAGTACCACCATTATCATTGACGACTGTTTTATCGACGATAATATAGGATTGAATATCATTATTGGTAATAGTACAAACTTGGGTTTCACCATTATCGATATCCAGATTACTACAATTATCATAGGTGGTTTTGTAACCAGGATAATTTATTTCAGCAACGCTGTATATGCCACTATCTAAGGAAAATTCGTTTTGGGCGTCGGATTCAAAGTAAAAAGGATCGCCAAAATTGTTAATTTTGAAAGAAAAGTCGGTAACGGTGGCGGTACCACCATTATCGTTGATAACTACCTTGTTGACAATGAGAGTGGCAGCTTGAGCAGTATTGACTATATAACAAGAGACATTATCGCCTGCTTCTAGGGTAATTTTATTACCTTCAACTACAGTACCACCATTACAGCTCCAAATAGATGCGGTCGTACCGGTCGGACCAGATTCCGAAAGAGTATATTGGACACCGGCTTGGACATCTTGGTTGACAGTACCGGTACCAGAGAAAGAAAGAGTGGAGCCAGTAGCAGAGAGAGTCCAGTCAGTGACAC
>CAZSCX010000023.1:0-7518 GCA_964605545.1 uncultured Gammaproteobacteria bacterium | reverse complement strand
CCAGGATTGACAGCATAAGCAACTTCATCTAAAACTGGATTAGTATCGACAGTTAGTTTGAAATCATCGGCAAGAGCAGTACCACCATTGTCATTATTTACAGTCTTGTCGACAATGATGTAGGCTTGTTGATCATCGTTGGTAATAGTACAAACTTGGGTTTCACCATTATCGATGTCCAAATTACTACAATTATCATAAGTTGTTTTGTAGCCAGGGTAATTAGTTTCGGCAACACTGTAAGTACCACTATCTAATGGAATTACATTTTGAGCATCAGATTCAAAATAGATTGGATCACCAAAATCATTGATTTTGAAAGAAAAGTCGGTAGCGGTGGCCGTACCACCGTTATCATTGACAACTACTTTGTTGACGATAAGAGTGGCAGCTTGAGCAGTATTGACAATGTAACAGGAAACATTATCGCCTGCTTGTAGGGTAATTTTGTTACCATCGGCTAAAACCCCACCAGTACAGCTCCAGACGGAAGCGGTAGTACCACTTGGACCAGATTCAGAAAGAGTGTATTGGACACCGGCTTGAACATCCTGACCGACGGTGCCAGTACCGGAAAAAGAAAGAGTAGAACCAGTAGCAGAAAGAGTCCAATCAGTAACACTGAAGTCACTATGGTATTGTTCATCATCTAATCTTTTTTCCAAAGTTAAATGAGGGGCAATGTCATCGTTGGTTATAGTACAGGTTTGACTGGCACCAGCGACAAGAACAATATTAGAACAATTATTGTATGAAATATTATAACCGGAAACATCGTTTTCGATTACATTATAATTACCAGCATCGAGAATGTTATTGTTTTCACCGTTAGATTCAAAAGGAATAAAAGATCCATCGTTTATTTTGAAAGAGAAATCAGAAAAAGTTTTGGTACCACCATTATCGTTTGTTACTATTTTTTTGACTAATAAATTTCCGGTTTGAATTGTGTTGGTAAAAGTACAAGTAATATTTTCTCCAGCACTTAAATTAATTGTTGCTTTTCTTGTTGCCAAATCAATCACCTCATCACTTGTACAAGAAATATTATTCAAATCCCAACCGTTTATTCCATCTTCATTTATAACAAATTCTCCTGGCATTAAATTATTAAAAACTTGGGTATTTGATCTGTCGTTAGTATTGTCACCATCATCGTCAAGAATAAAATTAGAAATACCTGTTCCAGTGGCAGTAAATCCAAAATCTTGTGGATCTTTATTTGGTTGAACTTCTTTGACAATAGTAATTGAACCTTTATTGGTAGTATTAACAAAATCGCAAGAAATAATTTCATTTTCGCTAATAAGCACGCCATTCCAACCATTATTGACGGCCGAGCCAACGATTATTCCATCTTGATTTTTACAAACAGCGGAACCATAAGAATAACCAGGTAATATATTGGTTTCGGTAATTGAATATGTTGCTGTTGGAATGTCACCCGTATTGGCTGTTCCGTCTGAATCGGTTATTAAACTAACTGAAGTTCCCCCTGAAACATTAAATTGCCAACCAGCTCCAGCAATATTTTGAGCACTTATTTCATCAATATATTTCTTTACTGTAATAGTTCCGCCACAGGTTTTACTTGCTAAGGTACCTAAATCGGCAGCCATAGTGTTAAAGTCTGTAGTAATTAAATCGGAAGTGGTTATGTCTCCCGTATCAATGTTTGGGCCAGAAATAGCTATCATATTTGTCGCGTCTAAATCAGAACCAATTCCTAATGCTAGAATTCTGGTACCAGCACTTTTGATAGTATTGGCTACCGTCACCGCATTGGCAACAGCGACTGATTCATCAACACTGGTTCCAGAAGCACCGATTCTATTTGGGTTTCCATCAGATGAGAATATGAGTAAATTTGCTTTATAATCACGGGGATCAAAAGTTGACCAAGCCTTATTTAACCCATCTTCCCAGTTAGTAAAACCGTCACCGTCGGCAGCATCTATGGCTGCTAAAACTAAATTAATATTAGCTGTAAATGGTTGTAAAATTTGAGCAGTAGTAGTAAATTGAATAACCGAAAACTGGGTTGGTGTGTTGGCTAAGGCATTAACAAAATTTTTGAAAGCATCCTTCATTTGTTGTAGTTCTGTATTGTTAACACTTCCGGAAACATCTAATACCAAGGCAATATCAAAACCACAAGAATCAGCTAAAGGGGGATTAGTAATAGTGTTGGAAACGACGATAGCATTCTCGAGTGTAACAGTACCCGATGGATTTCCTGATCCAGAACCATCACAACTTTCAAGGTTGTATGCTCTAAAACTAATATCATATGTACCCAAGGCGCCTGGTGCAGAAAAATTGAAACTTTCTGTTTGGTTACTAATATCATTGGTATAGTCTGGTGTATCAACACAAAACCAACTACCATTTCCTATTCTATAATCGGTTGATTTCCAATCATCAGATGTACCATTGCCGCTGGTGCTTACTTTTATAGTGGCAGTAATGTTTTCATTGGGATTAACAATTACCTTAGTTTTGTTATTTAACAAAGCAGTGCTTAAAACTGGACCATCGGTAGAACCGGTAACTATAAATATAGTGAAATGATCAATAGCTGTTGCGGTAACAAGTTCACCTTTTTGTTCGATTTTGGATTCTTCTATTAATTTAATTTCTTCGGATTTAATATTATTTGCTTTGGCATCATCTATCGTTTTTTCAATATATGACACTTCGGCTACTCGATCAATTTGTTTAGGTAGGGTAATGTCGTAGCTGAAATCACCATCTTTCATGTTAGTGGTAACATCGTAAGCATATTCGCCTACATTGTTTATATTATCCGGTAAATTCAGGTCACTAATTTTAATCTTTTGAATTTTTAAATTAGCTCTCTGGGAATCATCTTTTGGTAAACATTTAAAAAGAACAGAAACATTATTGTCTTGTGGAAAAATATAACGGACTCCCAATTTTACTTTTTCTTTAGTTTCGGCGATGTCACTATTGATATTCCAAAGTTCATTAGTACTATCTGTTATTACTTCGTCGGTCAAACAAATTTGTTCATTGTCAACAATTTGAATTGGAGTAGTGGTAAATTCCACATGAGGAGACAAGGTGCCAATTTCAACATTAACGGGAGAAGTGGTTGGAGTAATTTCGGGAGTAATTGTTGGAGTAGTATCACCGATGGTAGGGATGGGTTCTGGGGTAGGAGTATTTTCAATTATTGTTGGTGTCGGTTCAGGACTAATGTCTTGAGCGTAAACAGGTAATCTGGTTAAAAAGATCGGGGCAAACGAATTAAATAAAAGAGAAAAATTAATAATAAGCGCCAAAAACTTTTGCCAAAAAATTTTTTTGATCATATTATATAAATTTGAATATAAATATATATAAATGTATAAAAGTGGGGGGTAGCGGGTAGTGTATTACTTTTTTAGAGGATAATCAAGGGGGCGAGTAAAAGAAGGCTGCCGATAGACAAAAAGATCATTGATATAGGTTCTATGTCTGTACTGCTAGAAGAATTGGATATATGGGTGGGAGATGGACTTTGAGTAATTATAGATGAAAAAGGCGTACTTTGCGGTAGGTTTTTAATTATGTTGTTTGGCAAAGAAACGGTTTTTGTTCTTTTGGATCCGCTAGTTGGCGAAGGAGTTTTTTTGGGAGTAGAGGTAGGCTTGGGGGTTGAGGTAGGATGAGGAGTATCGGTAGGATGTGGGGTATCAGTGGGACTGACATAACAAGAATTATTATCCTGATTCATTGAAGAGATGGTTTGACACCAGGTTTTGTCTTCTTGAAGGCTAAATGAGTAGCCTTTTTTGGTGGAATTATAGGAATAAGTTTCTCCTATTTGTCGATTATATTGATCTAGTAAACGGATAGAATCACCGGTGTTGTTTAAATAATTATTGAACATAAAAATAAAATATGAGAATGAAGGAATAGTATTATTGCTAATAATTCTTTGTTTGTCAGTATTGTCTTGCACCCGCCAATTTTCAAGAGATAAATCAAAATCATTGTTGTTGTAGATTTCCACCCATTCACTACCAGTTTCTGGATTTGGCATGAATTCATTGATAAATATGTTATTTATAATTGGCGGTAATATTGGAGTATTTGTTGGTTCTGGAGTGTTTACCGGCAGGGGAGTTTCAGTTGGAGAGGGTTGGATTGGTGTTTCTGTAGGTCCGTCGGTTGGCAGAGGAGTTGGAGTAGGATAAAGAAGTTTATCTATTTGATTATTCAAATTGTCAAATAAGTAAATAGTATCAGTGTCGTTGTTTAAAATAAAATTTAATTGATCATATTTTTTAATTTCATTAATTTCAAAATTATCATTTATGGTAGTACCGGTTTTATTGTTTTGAACTGCGTTTTCGTCTTTTAATGACCAATTATCTAAAAATATTTGAGTATCACCAATATTTATTAACTCAATCCATTCAGGGTCGCAATTATTACAAAAACTATTTATTTTAATTTGAGCAAAAGCAAGTTTGGGAAAAATTAAAAATAAAAGAAGTGTGAAGACAATCACAAATTAGTTTATCAGTTTTTCTATTTTTCGTATACAGACTTCCCTACCCAAAATTATCATTGATTCAACGACAGGTGGAGTAATTTTTTTACCACAAATGGCAATACGAAGAGTCATAAAGAAGTCCCCTGTTTTGTAATTTTTTTCTTTGATTAAAGACAGAAATTTTTCTTGTAAAGCATCAAAGGTAAAATCGGTATTTTCTAATATTGTTTTGATTTCTTTTAGTTTTTCGAGATCAATTAATTCTTTTGGTGGTTGAATATCTTTTTTGGTAAATTCCAGAAGCTCATTGGCGTCTTTCAATGTTTCGATACGAGATTTAATTAAAGGAATAAAGCGTGAATCATAATCCGGCAATAACCGACTTAATTCTTCGTCTGATTTCTGACGAATATAAAGACCATTGAAATATTTTAATTTAATTGGATCGAATACCGGTTGACTTTTGTGAAGATGTTCAAGAGAAAATATTTTAATAAATTCTTTTAAAGAAAAAATTTCTTGATCGGTGCCAGGATTCCAACCCAGCAACATTAAATAATTTAGAACTGCTTCCGGTAAATAACCATCATCAAGAAATTGTCTGGCAAAAACCGAGCCGGAACGTTTACTCATTTTTCCTTTATGTGTAGGGTCTAATAATGCCGTAAGATGGGCAAATATAGGCGGTTTCCAATCTAAGTAACGATAAAGAAGAATTTGTTTTGGTGTAGACGAAATCCATTCATCCCCTCTTAAAACATGAGAAACATTCATTAAATGGTCGTCAACAACCACAGCAAAATGATATGTAGGAATACCATCAGACTTTATCAAAACCTGATCATCAAGATCTTTGGTATTAAAAGAAATATCACCACGAATAGCATCTTTAAAAGTAATTATCTCGTTGTCAGGCATTTTTAGCCTAATAACAAAGGGCTCTTTATTTTTTATTTTTTGTAGAACTTCTTCTTGGCTAAGATTTAAGCAATGGCGATCATATTTTGTTTTTAATTCTTTTAATCTGTTGGCTGAACAAAAACAATAATAGGCATAACCTTTATCCAATAATTTTTGGATATGTTCTTGGTAGATTTCCAAGCGTTCGGTTTGAACGAACGGACCTTCATCCCAAGACAAACCATAAGCTTTGATATCAGCTAAAATTCTATCTTGAGCTCCAGGAACATAACGTTTGCGATCGGTATCTTCAATTCTTAAAATAAATTTGCCATTATTGTGTTTAGCAAAAGCGTAATTGTAGAGAAGAGTCCGAAGAGCACCGATGTGGATTTCCCCTGTTGGACTGGGAGCATAGCGAGTTACAACCATGTTTTATTTTATCATTTAATGTAAAATTAGATATGTCACTAACAACGGTGTCTTTTAAGGCCAGAAATGGAATTAAGATTGGGTTAGCCGCTTTGATTATTTTGCCTATTTTTTGGGGCTTATTATCTGGGGTAGCAAAATTATATAAAAAAACACATCCTGTAAAAGAAGAACCAAATGTTAAATATGGTAATTTACCAAAAATTGAATTTCCGGAGAAAAAGTTTGAGGCAAAAACTTTTAGTGTGGAAACTGCAAACGATAAACTACCAAATTTGGGTAATCAAGCAAGGGTTTATGTTGTTTTTAGAACGGATAAGAATTTTTTAGCTTTAGAAATGGAAACAAAAACGGCTAAAGAGCTGGGATTTGAAACAAATTCACGTTTGATATCACCGAATGTTTATGAATTTACTAATAGTAATAACCAAAAATTGGTGGTCAATATTTTAGATGGTAGTTTTAGGTTGAGTTATCCTTATGCCCAGGATCAAGCTCTGATGACAAGCGCTAATTTACCAGAGAAAGATCAGTTGATAAACAAGGCAAAATCGTTTTTGGAACAAGCTAAAAAATTACCTAGTGATATAAAAGATGGCGAGAGTAAAGTCTCATATTGGAAAAATGACGGCAGTGGCTTGAAACAAGTTTCCAGTCCATCGGAAGCCAATATGGCCAGAGTAGATCTGTATCGATCGATTGTCAATGAAGATTTAAAAATTGTTTCAACTGATATTAATAGAGCACCAATTTCTATTTTAATAAGTGCTTCAAGTGTTAACGGTAAGGATATTGTTGATGTGGATTATAAATATGTAAATATAGATAGAAATTCTTTTGCAACCTACCCTATTAAATCAACAGCCGAGGCTTTTTCTGATTTAAATAGTGGAAATTATTGGCCGGCGGCAGACGTGGCCGACAAGGAAGTGAGTATTCAAAAAATTTATTTATCTTATTTTGAACCGGCGAGTTTGACTAATTTTATGCAACCAATTTACGTTTTTGAAGGAATAGATAAAAAGGGCAATAAATTTGTGGCTTACGTGAGAGCGGTTATGGATAAATTTACCAGATAATAGAATTTTTTGACCATTCAATAATTTTTTTAGTATCGTTGAACCGATCAAGACTTTGAGTGACAACACCAATTAATTGATGACCATCAATATTTATCAGACTTATAAAACAACCACTAGCTTCGGGAGTCCAGCCGGTTTTTAGGCCTTGAATTTCTGGAACAACACCTAGAAGTTCATTGGTGGAAATTAATTCATGTTGATACATGTTTTCAATATCGGTAACAACAATTTGTTTTTGTCGGACTATATCTTTAATAATTGGATTTTTAATGGCTAAACGACCAAGCTGAGCTAAATCAAAAGCGGTAGAATAATGATTAAAATCATGAATGCCGTCAAAATTAACAAAATTAGTATTTTCGATTTGATATTTTTTAATCAATTTGTTCATATCTTCAATAAAACCGGGAATGCCATTACCATGATGAAGAGCGAGATTGTAGGCAGCATCGTTGGCTGAATAAACAAGCAAAGCTTCAACTAATGATTTGACAGTAATTTTTTCTCCGGAGACAAGTTTCATTGTTTTACCTTCTTCATATACTCCCGGGATAGTAATGACTTCTTCTAAAGGATAAATATTTAAAGCAGTCAGAGCTG
>CAZSCX010000022.1:0-9764 GCA_964605545.1 uncultured Gammaproteobacteria bacterium | reverse complement strand
TCTTCCGCCGGTAGAAATTCTTCGCCATTATCGGACACGTCTTGTCCCGCTTTTAGCCAGATAATATAATCACATCCGGTTGCCTTTTTCGCTTCTTTATCCCAACCCGATGTTGAACATTTTTTCATTCTTTTCCCATTAGAGGTTGTATACAACACCAAATTTGCACCGCATTTAGGACATTTTTCATCTAAATTTTCCGTTGTTCCATTTATCCATTCCACAAAATCACAACCAACCACTTTTTTAGTCGCACTATCCCATGATCCGGCACTACATTTTTTCATCTTTTTACCAAATCTAGTTACTGCCAAAACTAATTTTGCCCCACACTTAGGACATACTTCGTCCAATTCTTTTGGTGGAGTTTCCAGCCATTTTACATAAGCACAGCCCTCATTTTTATGAGTTTGAGGATTCCAGCTCCCCTTACTACATCTTTGTAATTGTCTTCCCGTTGGCGTTTCCGTAACAGGGGAGAGCGGTGCTCCGCATTTTGGACAAACATTTTCATTTTGATTCATACCCTTTCATCATATCATTGCATTTTGAACTAATAAAGATTATAAATTACTTAGACTATTAATAGTTTATTATCGTTATGGACCAAATAATAACAACGCTCGAAGAACTTTTTAATAAATTGCCATCTTTACCAAAAGACGTAAAAGAATTTATTGTCAAAAATGCCCCGATTTTAAATTACGTTATTATTGCCATTACTGCTTATATGGCTATCATGCTTTTCGGTATTACTTCTTATTTTTCTACCTTTGCTCCAATTATTCCTGTTCATTCAATTTTTGGTTTTTCCACCTTTTTATCTTTGATTTTTCTTATTGCCAGCATCATTCTTTTTATCAAAGCCATTCCCGGACTCAAAAATAAAAAAATTGACGGCTGGAATATGATGTTTTATGCTTCTTTGGTTCAATTAGTTTATTCCATCTTTAGCGGTAATCTTATTGGTCAACTTTTTGGTACTGCCGTTGGACTCTATTTCCTTTTCCAAGTCAAAAGCTACTACAAAAAATAAGTTAATTAATTTGGTGAAGGGTAAGCAAAACACTTTGTGAGACAGGATCCCAAATTACGTTAATTTGGTAATTGTCCTTTTCGGCTTGAATCATACTCGATTCAATTTTGATTTCATCATCTGTCAACCACCCATTTTGAATTAAGAGTTGTTTATATTCCTGAAAATACGATTCGTTTGTATTTTCCATAATTATTGTCCAAGCCTCTTGCTCCTCAATTTTATTTATCGTTTTAATTTTTCCGTTATTATATTTTGGCAAATTCAGATCACTTGGCCAAATTATTCCGTTTTTATCGGTTGCTTCAACCGTTGAATCATTCTCGTTGATTATCTTACCGGAGCGAATTTTTAAATTTATTATCCTACAAGTCAGAGAAATCGCTGCAATCAATATCAAAACTATTATTCCCATTTGCATTACTAACCTTTTCTTTTTAGATTTAATTTCTTTCATCTAAAAGAGTGTAACACAAACAGCTAATTTATTACAAATTATCTGATTACTACTTTTGCTTCGCTCCTGATTTTTTCCAACCAGCTGTTAATTGCTTCATTACTGGCCTGGGCCGTTAAATCTTCTTTTGCCATTTTTTTCAATTCTTCCTGAGTTGAACCCTTTGGCAATAAATCCTTATTGGTTTTCAAATATTCATTAATCTGTTCATCACTTATTTGAATATCTGTTACTGCTAATTTGTCCAATATTTTTTGCAATTTAATCTGCTTTTCCAGTTCACTTTTACTCATACCTCTTAGAGTCAAAACTTCTTCCAAAGTTGAACCTTGGGAAGCAATATTATCGGAAATAACTTTAATTTCGGCATCTATAATATCTTTACCAATAAATATCTTATTTTTTGCTCCCTCACTCAATATTAAAGACTCGGTTATCATTTGCTCCAAAATTTGTTCCCCACTTTGCTTTTCCATATTTTTTATAAACGACCACCTGGAAATCATTTTTCCATTTACAACTGCTGCCACTCCATATCGATAATAAGCTAAAATACCAATCAATATTGCCAAAGCTACCGAAATTACTTTAATATTCAACTTACGGGTAATTTTAATCGGTGTTGTTTTTTTAGTTTGTTTTTTCATTATGCCATTATAACACTAAAGAGTTATAATCTTTTATATGTTTCAAGGTTTCAAGCAATTTATTTTAAAAGGCAATGTTGTCGATTTAGCTGTTGGTGTTGTTGTCGGTGTTGCTTTTGGCAATGTCGTCAATGCCTTGGTAAAAGATATTATTACTCCATTAATCGGTGCCTTTGGTGGTCAACCTGATTTTTCTTCATTTTATTTCACCATTAACCATTCAAAATTTATGATAGGTGATTTTCTCAATACCATAATTTCATTTTTTATCAATGCTTCGGTAATCTATTTCTTTGTTGTTTTACCTATCAACAAACTAACAGCTTTAACCAAAAAAGGCAAACCGGTTGATCCAGATACAAAAAAGTGCCCGGAATGTTTAAGTCTCATTGCCAAAGGCGCTACCCGCTGTCCCTTTTGTACTTCAAAGATTTGATGGTAAAATAGGGGAATGAAAGACGTCAGTATTGAAACAAATTTAACCAATCTAAAAAATCATCAAAAATTTAATCAAGTCAAAAGATTAATTGATGATTTTTTCCAAAAAGAAAAATTTACCCAAATTGATGTTCCTCTTTTGTCCCCAGTTTTAATCCCCGAAAGTTATCTTGAAATTTTTAAAGCCGATAATTTTTATCTTATTCCTTCTCCCGAACTTTACCTCAAAAGATTAATGGTTGCCGGTCTTGGCGATTGTTATTTTCTTGGCAAAGCTTTTCGCAACAATGAACCCCGGGAAGTTAAACATTCTCACGAATTTACCATTTTGGAATTTTATCGTCTCAACAAGGATTACTTCGATATTATTACCGACGTCATGAATTTACTCTCTTTTATTGCCAAAAAACTTTACGGCAAAAAAGAAATAATTTATCAGGGCAAAAAGATCAATTTAAATAAATTCGAAAAAATTACTGTTGCCGATGCCTTCAAAAAATATGCCGGTATAACCGATATATTTAATCATAAAGAATTTTTTAAACAAGCCAAAGCCAAAGGCTATCGTATTGACAATATGAACTATACCGATCTTTGGTCACAAATTTACGGTCTTTCCATCGAACCTCATTTAGGCAAAAACGGCCTACCTACTTTCATTTACGAATATCCTCGTGAACTCGCCGCCATTACTCAATTTGATGAAGAAAGAAATGTTGCCCAAAGATTTGAATTTTATATAGAAGGTATAGAATTAGGCAATTGCGGCAACGAAGCAACCGAAAATACTAATATCAAAGAACACCAAAATAGATTTAAAAACGATATTAAAATTCGAAAAAAACTAAAAATGAATTATATTAAACCAGACTACGAATTTATTGATGTTTTAAGCAAATTACCTCCTTCTGCGGGTATTGCTATAGGTATTGATCGCTTAATTATGCTTTTTGCAAATTTAACTAGTATTCAAGACCTGCAAGTGATTAATATTGTATAATTAATTTAGTGAAAAAATTTTTAAGAATATTTTTAATTATCTTAATAGTTTCCGATATTCTAGCTCTCAATTATTTTGTTTTCTTCAAAAAAAATACCCCCTCTTCTCCCATAATCAACAAATGTGATTGTTCTACTCCAATTTGTGATTGTGTCATACCCACTACCATACCCATTACTCCCACTATCACCAAAACTACCACTACCACTGTCACTACTACCAAAAAATCCAAAACAATTGCCTATATTCCAATTACCGGCACCGGTTCTACTACCGAAAATAAATGGGTGGATATTGCCGGTACCGACTTTTATCTCAATCCAGCTGACTACACCGGTCTAAAAGAATCCTATTTTGAAGCCAATATTAAATTAATTAATGGTAACGGTGCCGTCTTCGTTAGACTTTTTGATATCACTGCCGGTGTTGAAGTCTGGGGTAGTGAAATCCAATCAAGCAGTCAAACTGCTGTTTCCGTTACCTCACCAAAACTTACTCTTCGTGACGGCAATCATCTTTATCGGGTTCAGATTAAATCTTTAACTGCCGACACCGCTATTTACAACTCCGGCCGAGTTAAATTAGTTCAAGAAAATTAATGAATAAAATTTACCCCGATAAACTAAAAGCAGGGGATACTGTCCGTTTTATTACCCCCGCCCAATCTCTTAAAATTATCTCTCCAAAATGTCGTCAAATTGCCGAAAAACGATTTCAAGAATTGGGGCTAAAAATTTCTTTTGGTAAACATGTAAAAGATTGTGATGATTTCCTTTCGTCTTCAATCCAATCCCGTCTTGAAGATCTTCACGATGCCTTTGCCGACAAAAATGTTAGGGCCATTTTTACCGTCATTGGTGGTTTTAATTGCAACCAACTCCTCGATTATATCGATTGGGATTTGATCAAAAACAATCCCAAAATCTTCTGTGGATATTCAGATATTACTGCCCTAAATAACGCAATATATTCAAAAACTGGACTACTTACTTACTCGGGCGCTCATTACTCTACTTTGGGCCAAAAACTTCACTTTGATTACACTCTCGATTACTTCAAAAAATGTCTTTTTTCTTCTGACCCTTTTGATATAGTTGCCTCAAAACAATGGAGTGATGATCGTTGGTATGCCAATCAAAATGACCGTCATTTAATTGATAACGAAGGTTATTGGCTAATCAACCAGGGAGAGGCAAAAGGTACCATTATCGGTGGCAATCTTTGTACTCTTAATTTACTTCAAGGTACCCAATACATGCCTTCACTTACCGATAGTATTTTATTTATCGAAGACGACGGTACTTCCAAATCTCACGATTTTGATAGAAATCTTCAATCTCTTATTCATCTTCCGGAATTCAAAGGTGTCAAAGGCCTTGTTATTGGCCGTTTCCAAAAAGTCAGTGAAGTCAGTCGCCATATTTTGGAGCAAATTATCAAAACTAAAAAAGAATTAAATTCTCTGCCTGTGGTTGCCAATGTCGATTTTGGCCATACCGATCCCAAAATTTGTTTTCCCATCGGCGGCACCGCCTCTCTTTCCCTTTCCCAAAAATTGATCAAAATTAATATCATTAATCATTAAAAAATCTATGTCCGAAAAAAACATTCATGAATTAAACCAAATCATCGCCGATTATTCCAAAAAATCAGGGGAAACATTACCCAACATTCAACTGGCGAAAGAAACAAAAGATCTTGGTTTATTTGAATTATTCGAACAATATTCCAACAATAATCCATTGGATCCGGGCGTCAAAGAACTAATCAGTGAGCTCATTAGCCAAAAAATTGAAGAAGATCTCATGAAAGAAAATCCCTTGGCTAAATAATTAATGATTCAAAATATCTAGTTTTTTATCTAAAAATTTTCCATTTTTCTGAATTACTTTTCCGTCAACCACCACTTTTCCTCCACCAAATTTTGGCAACATCATAAAAGTTAAATCAACATGATTGACACTTCTGACTCCATTATCAACCTTTCCCTGATATGAACAACCAATTGCAATATGACCACTACCTCCAACTTTTTCAACAAACAAGCCATTTAAAAAAGGTCTTTTAAATATACTATTAGTTCCCAAGGCAATTTCTCCAACCTCTCTTGCTCCTTCATCTAAATTTAATTGTTCTTCCAAAAATATTTGTCCTTTTTTGTCACTGGTTTTATGTTTAAACACCTTTCCTTTTTCAAAATATAATTCAATATTTGGTAAACATTTTCCCGCAAACATCACTGGGTAGGGAAGAATTAATTGACCTTCAATTGTTCCTCTCACCGGACTGGAAAAAACTTCACTTCCGGGAATATTACATTCGATTGTTGAATTTTCAAATCTCTGTTTTTCTATACTCATTTTCAAATGTGTTTTTCCGGCTACTATTTCCAGTTCTTTTCCCAAATCTAAATATTTATCTATCAATATTTGTTGCGCTTTTTCTATTTCTTTCCATGGTCGGTTACAAGCCTTAAAAAACAATTTTTCATAATCTTCAAAATTTATTTTGTCTTTTTTTGCTTCTGCTTTTGTTGGCAAATACAACAAACCCCACCTTCTTCTTTCTACCCGAATTTTTTGACTTGGATAAAGTGCCTTGTGATATTCTCCCATTATTTTTGGATTAACTCTATCCCAAACCTGAGGATTATCATTACTTCGAATATAAAAAATCTTATTTGCCCAAGCGATATCACTATTTTCTCCCATTACTATTTCTGTCAATATTTCTGCTTTTTGATTTTTTCCAACTCCATCCAAAATTGCCGCTTCCACTCCTTTGTCTACACAACGACTTATAACTGCCGCTCCCAATTTTGCTGCTTCATAAGCAATTATTTTTGCCAATTCAATTCCACTAACACTAAAATTTAATAAAAATTTATCACCTTCTTTTATTTGCATTGAATCTTTGACCACAATATCGGCCAATCTTTGTATTTGTTTATTATTTTTCATCCCCGCCACATTATATCACCCCCTTTTGTGTACTTTTAATAAAAAAGATAGGTCTTGACTTCGTATTTTCTTCGGGTATAACTAAAGTGTGAGTCAAAAAATCAATGTTCCCATTTCTGTTGTCCTGGCCTTTGATGCCAAAACCCGCAAAGTTCTACCTCTTAAATTACGTTGGGATGGCCGTGATTATTCTGTTTCCAGGATTGGCCTTCACCATACTTATCGCCAAGGGAATACTCTTTTTCATGTCTTTTCTCTGGTTGCCGAAAATGTTTTTTTTCGTCTTGTTTTCAATACCGACAATTTATTTTGGCGTTTAGAGGAGATTAGCGATGGATTTTAATCAAAAACCTTCGACTATTATGCACATTGATCTTAATTCTTGTTTTGCGACTGTCGAGCAACAAGCCAACCCCTTACTCCGCGGCCGTCCTATTGCCGTTGCCGCCTATGCCAGCGACAATGGTGTCATCTTAGCCCCTTCAATCGAAGCCAAAACACTTGGTATCAAACTAGGCATGCGGGTCAAAGAAGCTAAATTACTTTGTCCCTCGCTCTATGTTTTAGAACCGGATCCCTGGAAGTATCGCAATGTCCATCTCAAATTACGTCAACTTATTTCTACTTACACCACCGATTTTGTCCCCAAATCCATTGATGAATTTGTCCTTAATTTTGAAGGCTATTCTTCTTTCCAAAAAGGCATGTTCCATCTTGGCCAAGAAATTAAACAAAAAATAAAAAAAGAAATAGGCGACTGGCTAACTGTTTCCGTTGGTATAGGCCCAAATCGTTTTTTGGCAAAAATGGCCAGCAATCTCAAAAAACCTGATGGTTTGGAAGAAATTAATTACCAAAATTATCAATCGGTTTATTCCCGTTTATCTCTCACTGATATTTGTGGCATAAAAAATAATTTCGCCATTCGTCTCAATAATTGTCACATCTACACTGTTCTTGATTTTTACAATGCTCCCATTTCTACACTTCGTTTCGCCTTTCATTCTATTGCCGGTTATTATTGGTATCTTCGTCTTCATGGTTGGGAAATTGATGATTTTGAAATTATTCGTAAAAGTTATGGCGCCATGTATTCACTTCCAAAACCTTTTAGCACTCCAAAAGAATTATCTCCCATTCTCCACAAATTAGTCGAAAAAACATCTCTCCGTCTCCGCCTCGATGGTTTCCGTTGTCGGGGAGTCCATGTTTCTCTACTTTATCGTGATCATTCTTTTTGGCACCACGGCCATCTTGCCTCTTCACCACTTTTTAGTACCGCCGATATCTACAAAAGAGCTTTCAAAATTATGACTCAATCTCCATACAAAACTCCTCTTGCCAATTTGGCTGTTTCTATTTTTGAATTAGAAAAAACCAATTCTACCCAACTTGATTTTTTTACCAATATCAACCAAAAATTAAATCTTACCCAAGCTTTGGACAAAATTACCGAAAAATGGGGAAATTTTATTATTACTCCGGCCATGATGCTGGGTACCGAATCTCTCGTTCCCGACCGGGTCGGTTTTGGCAATATCCGCGATTTGGAGCAATTTATTGCCACTGATGTATAATATCCTATGCCAAAAGAAATGGCCTTAAATATCGGTCTAAAAGCATCATATGCCAGCAAAGAAAAACCAAGAACCGCTACTCGTCGTCTTTTTCCAATAAACGTTTATCATTTTGAAGATTACAAAAAAGGTGAAATGATTATTTATCATGACGAATATATATCCGGAGGTCAACTAGGCGCCGGTCAAGAAATTGTCGAAATCAACGATGAAAGATTTACCCGAACTTATCTTGGCGGCGTTTGTGCCCCTTCCACACTTAAACGACTTTATGTTACACCACAAGAAATATATTCTTTTCTTAAAGAAACTATTGTCGAAAAAATTGAAGAAACCCGTCTCAAAGAAAACTGTTATCATCAAAAAAATGGCTGGCAATATTATTACAAAATTATTAGTAACGATATCGATCCTCCCACTACCTGTGCCAAAGAAACAATCAAATACAATGGCAAAATAGTTTTTGTCCACTGGGTCACCCTTTGTCAGATAAAATAATTCTGTTATTATTAATCAATGCTTCTGCTAATTTTAGGTGGATTGATTCTTACCGTTGGCGACGTTTTTATCAAAAAATGGACTATCGACAATGGTTTGATTAATTTTTTTCTTGGACTTACTCTTTGGATTATTGCCCTTTTGCTCCTTGCCTATACTTTTAGATTTATGAATATAGTCTCAGCCACCTTTATCGAAATTCTTGTCAATGTTATCACCCTTGTTTTTGCCGATTATTTCTTTTTCAAAGATCCAATTACTCTTTTGGAAATTATCGGTATTCTAATGGGTCTAGTTTCAATCTATATTCTCGAATTGAAATAACATTTAGGTGTTCTCCCTTTTTCAAGGGGAGAAACCCCGCAGCGGCGGGGAGAGGGGTTTAAATAAAAAAAATAGCGCCCGAAGGCGCTATTTAATTTTTTAAAGACTCAGATTATTAATATCTGCTTCCACCTGAACGGTTTCCACCGCCAAAACCTCCGCGATTACCGCCGAAGTCTCTTCGAGGGGGACGATCTTCCATGGGACGAGCTTCATTTACTTTTACGGTTCTACCGTCAAGTTCTTTATCGTTCCACATGGCAATTGCAGCTGTGGCTTCTTCATCAGTTGCCATCTCTACAAAACCAAAACCCTTGGATCTACCAGAGAATTTATCTTTAATAACGACTGCTGAGACCACTGTTCCAGCTTGGGCAAATGCTTGCCCTAAAGTGTCATCGGTTGTTTGAAAACTCAAGCCGCCGACATATAGTTTTTTATTCATTTTTTTGAATAAACAGTTAATAATGTAGCGACCTCTTTTCAACTAAACTTTGACAGAACTTTCCCTACAGTTCCAATTATACCATAAATTGAGTTATAATATCGCCAATGTCAAAAAGCAAAGAAATTATTAGTGGTTTTTTGGTCTCAACCATTGCCGCCACCGCCGTCTCTTGTCATCGTCCAAAACCTCAACCTGATTTCTATATCCCCGAATCTATAAAAAAAATTACTCATCCAAAACCGGAATATATTAAAGAATTCGTTCCCAATCCAAACCGTATTGCCATCACCTTTGACGACGGTTACGATTATGAAAATGTTCAAAAAGTTCTCGATCTTTGTGACGGTTTTGATATTCAATGTACCTTTTTCATAGTCGG
>CAZSCX010000021.1:0-10006 GCA_964605545.1 uncultured Gammaproteobacteria bacterium | reverse complement strand
GAAAAACCCCTCCGGAGGGAGGGGTTCGAAGATTCTAAAAAATATTACTTACCGAGCAAGGTCCATTACTGGTAAATCAAAAGAAAGTAAATTAATGTGGAAAATGGTATTGATCAGAGCAACGACAGCCCAAGCAGCAAAAACGATAGCTAAACCAACAAGAGCGTTGGTGACTTGATTTCGAGCTGAAGCCAATTTTTTATCATCACCTTCGGACATCATCCATTTGATACCGCCCATAATGAGAATAAATAGAAAGATAATACCGGTAACAACTAAAAGAAGTGAAAAGAGAACAGGGATCATATTCTCGATTCTGAATTGAGAGACGGCTTCAAAATTTGTGCCTGCCGGTTGCAGATTAATAGTAGCGGCGTAGGCTGATTTTATTATTGACATACTTGTTTTTTTAAATTAATTAATTAATAATTTCTAATTTATTGTAACAGTTTTTATTGTAAAGTGGGAATATTAAATTCAACAAGGTCAATTTGGAAAATGGTCTTGAAGAGAGCAAGAATGGCATAAATAGAAAAGATGACAACTAGACCAGTGAAGGCACCAATGATTTTTGATCGGGCAGTAGATAATTGTTTTTCGTCGCCATGGCTATTCATAAAGGCAAAACCGGCAAGAATAATATTGAAAACGAAAAAGATGGCACCGACAATAAGAAGAAGAGTAATAGCAATGCTGATAAAACTTGAAGTTTTGTCGATAGAATTTTCAACAATGTTTTGAGAGCAATTTGGGTCAATAATTGGGTTGCAAATAGCCATTTTATAGCCCTAAATTTGTAAAAAATGTTTCTAAATTGAAAATGTTACCCAATCCAAGAATTTTGAGGAATAGACCGACAATTACGGTAGAAACGACAACAATAATAATACCAAGGATGGATTGAATTAGTTGTTGTTGGGCCTTTTCCATTTTTTTGGGATCACCAGCGCTGGAAATAAAGGCATAACCGGAAAAAATAACTTGAAAAACGAACCAGAGAACACCAACAATAGTGAGAATACCAATGATAGTGGTAAGATATTTTTCAAACTGGCTAGTTGCGCCGACTGGATCGTTGGTTAAACAATTACCTTTGCTGTCGGTTAGGCAATAAGCGTGAACTGGTTTGATTATTTTGATCATATTTAGAAATCGAATTCAAAAAGATTAATACCAACTAATCTGGCAACAACGGAAGCCAGGGTGAGAGCGCCGACAACTATAACTAATCCGAGTATACTTTGCCAAATTTTGGCACCGGCAACTTCGACTTTTTTGGGATCGCCATTGGCAGACATATACATATAACCAGCAAGAATAAGCTGAATTATAAGGTAAATACCAGCAATAATTGAGGCTAAGGTAAAAATAATACTAATAAAGCTAAAAAGACCTTGACCACCTGGTTGTTTCCAGCGGGCAGCGAGCCAGGAGGGGGCGGCAACGGTTCCTAATCCTTCGGCAGCGTGAGCGATATTTATAATCATTCTAAAATAGGTACATTAGTAATTTTTTGTATTATCTGAATTATAAAGTAGGAAGCGAAAATAATCAAAAAGCCAGCGAGAGTGGTAAAAATGGCATTTTGAGCAGAGGCAAGCTTTTTTTTGTCGCTACTACCGGCGGAGCTCATAACCGCAAAGCCGTAATAAATGAGCATAAAGATCATAATAATTCCGGCAGCACTACCGGATATAAGTAGGATTTTGCTTAATAATACGCCAAAAGTTGGGTATTCGGTACCTAGGGTAGTACCACGGGTATTGGGGATATCGATAGCGACAGCTAATAGCCTATTCATAGATAAATTATAACAGATTGTGTTGTGGTATAATACGGCACAAATTATGAAAAAAGCTGCCTATTTTCTTTTGCTATTTTTGGTATTTAGCGCAATTTTTGCTATGCCTGTGAAGGCTGTGGAAGGTTGGAATGGAATAAATACTTTGAGAATTTTGAAGTCATATTCAATTGAGGCGGGGATAAGTGCAAATATGATCGCTATGTTGTTGTTGTTACCAGGGGTAGCAACGATTGTTTCTTTTTTACACTATTATATAGGGCTTACCGGTTATGGTATTTTTATGCCGACAATTATTGCAGTAACTTTTCTTTCTACCGGAATTTTGGGGGGACTAGTCTTGTTTGCTTTAATTTTGACTATTTCTTTGATTAGTAATGCAGTTTTGAAGAAGTTTAAATTGCATTTTTGGCCGGCAAGGGCAATTAATTTAGTTTTTATTGGAATGGGTGTTTTGGGTTTGAGTTTGGCAATTGATGCATTTAGGGCAAATATCTATGCAGTGATGATTATGATTTTGTTGGTAGAGGAATTTGTTCGAACCCAATTAATTAAAAGCAAGAGTGAGGCAAGAAATTTGACAATTGGTACTTTATTGCTAGCTTGTACGGGAGCGGGAATAATGGGAATTCCAGGAGTTCAAAAATTAGTTTTAGATTATCCTGATTTGACGGTTTTATTGATTATCATATCCAATATTGTAATTGGAAATTATCGAGGAATGCGATTGACGGAAATAGGAAGATTTAGTAAGGCGATACGGAAATAGTAATTAGTAACTAGTAAACAGTAAATAGTAAATAAATTATGATTAATATAAAAAAATTAAAAGAATTTCTTGTTAAGAACGAAAGAAATAAAATGTATTTGCGAAAGAACAAGAAATCGGCGAGGATAATTGCCGATAATAAATTGAGAACGAAGATTTTGTTACAGAAAGCGGGGATAAATGTGCCCAAATTGATTGTTAGGTTTAATTCGTTAAAAGGTTTAGAAAAGTTTCAATGGGAGAAATTGGAAGGTAATTTTGTGATTAAACCAACTTCCGGATATGGAGGTGAGGGAATTATAATTATTAGAAAAAGAGGAAAATATGCTGGTGATTGGGTAAAAATGGATGGAACTATAATTAATACCCAAGATATTATTCGTCATTGTCAGGAGATTTTGGCAGGGAAGTACAGTTTACATAATTTGCCGGATAGTGTAATTGTGGAAGATCGTATCAAAATTCACCCAATGTTTTTGGCAATTACTAAAGCAGGAACACCGGATATCAGGGTGATAATTTACAATAAGGTACCAGTAATGGCAATGTTTAGAATTCCGACAGAAAAAAGCGGTGGCAAGGCAAATTTGCAACAGGGAGCAATAGGGTTGGGAATTGATTTGGCGACTGGAATTACCACTTTTGGAATTGAGGGAAAAGGAAATATAATTCGAAAAATTTATGATTATGGTAAGAAAAAATTCAGAAAAGTGAATGGAATTAAAATTCCATTTTGGAAAGAAATATTGGAAACTTCAGTTAAAT
The DNA here is from genome assembly GCA_964605545.1 of uncultured Gammaproteobacteria bacterium. Classification (GTDB taxonomy): domain Bacteria; phylum Patescibacteriota; class Microgenomatia; order UBA12405; family UBA12405; genus DAOTMI01. Next base: position 6,671 of record CAZSCX010000021.1, on the reverse strand, counting down.
GCCAAGAAGCAATATCAGGATTGGGATTTTTGGGAGTGGATGTGGTTTTGGATAAAGAAAAAGGCCCAATGGTATTGGAGGTAAATGCAAGGCCGGGTTTATCGATACAAGTGTGTAATCGGGCAGGATTAAAAGTAAGAATGGATAAATTAGAGGGGATTGAGGTTAGAAGTGTTAATCATGCAATTACTTTATCTAAATATTTGTTTGGAGAGAGATTTTTTGAAAAAGTGGAAGAAAAAGAACAGGTGAAAATGGTAGGGCCGTTGGAAGTGATAAAAGTAAAAATAGGCCCCGCCTACGCCAAGGCTTCGTCGGGTAAAAAAGGTAAGCATAAAATAGTTGAAGTGAGGGCAAAGATTGATACCGGAGCATTTAGAAGTTCAATTGATAAAAATTTGGCGACAGAATTGGGATTGCTTGCGCCGGAAAAAATACTTTATTATCGACATTACCGATCGGCATTGGGAAAGAATTTGGATAGACCGGTGATAGGATTGACTTTTTGGCTGAAAGATAGAAAAATAATTACGGCTGTCAATGTGGCTGACAGAAAAAAATTAAGAACTAAATTTTTATTGGGGAGAAAAGATCTTGAAGGGTTTTTGGTGAAACCCCTCTCCTCCCCCGCATTAGCGGGATCGGCTTCTCCCCTTGACAGGGGAGAACGACATAAGGAGAAATTATGAAAAATAAAAAAATTGCAATTAAATCTCCTTCCCCCTCGCAAAGCTCGGGGGCTTTCCCCTTTGACAAAAGGGGAACTAAAAAGAGGATAGCTATTTTTTATGGAGGGAAGTTGAGTAAGCATTTAAAGCTTTTGCAAAAGGCGGCTAAAAAAATGAAAGTAGATTTGGATTTGGTGTCATATAACAAGGTATCGTTTCAAATCCCCTTGCCCCGCCGTTGCGGGGCATCCCCCTTTGACGAAAGGGGGATTAAATACGACGTAATATTTTTTAGAACGACGGGGAAGCATTGGGAAGAAGTAAATTTGGTGGTTGATTGGGTAAAAAAGAATAATTCTAAATGTAAAATTGTCGATCCTTTAGTGGAAAAAGGGAGACCGAGTGATGCTTGTAAGGCTTGGCAAATGGTCGAATTGACTAAAAATAAAATTGAAGTGCCGAGGACAATTTATGGAAGTTTATGTTTTTTGAGAGATGAGGGTTTTAGAAAATTAAATTTTCCAATGATTATTAAAGGTAGTGCGGGTGATAGAGGAACGAATGTTTTTAAAGTAAATAATCATATAGAACTTGAAAAAATATTTAAAAGATTACGAAAAATTGAGATTGAGGGAGGGAAAAGATACATGCTCCAGGAATTTATTCCAAATGATGGGGATTTGCGAATTTTGGTTTTGGGAAATAAAGTATTAGGTGCAATGAAACGAACTTCGAAAAATTTTAAGAAAGAATTTAGAAATAACTTTAGTGTTGGCGGAAAAGTGGAAGTAGTTGAAATACCAGATTCTATTAAAAAATTAGCCATAAAGGCGGCAAAAGTTTGTGGGTTGTTGGTGGCGGGGGTAGATGTGGTTTATAGAAATGGAGATGACAGAAAACCGGTGATTTGGGAAGTGAACAAGGGGCCGCAATTTTGGGGATTTATGGAAGCGACTGGAATTGATGTGCCAAAAGAGATTATTAAATTCTTAATAGGACTATGAAGAAATTTTTTCAACAATTTTTTTCTTACGCGAATTCATTCCTCGAAAAACGTTCAATGCCGTGCGTTGAAAAATTTTTCTCGAAACAAATTCGCTCGAAAAAATTGTTGATATTTACGATGTCGGAGTGGCAGAGTAAATTTGAAATAAATCGGATTTTGGATGAGGCCAAAAAATTGGGAGTAAATGCCAAAAGAGTATTGTATAAAGATCTGACTTTTGCGGATGACAAGGTGTTTGTAAATGGTGAACAAATTAATGAAAATAATACTTTAGGAGTGATTTTTAGAGTGGCGGGGACGGTGAGTGGAAAATATGTTGAGGGAAGAAATTTATTGATTAGATTGTTGGGCGATAAAATTAAATGTGTCAATGCAAGGGGTTATAGTGAGTGGGCGAGAATGGGGAAGATACCGCAATTAGGAGTGTTTTTGAAAAATAAAATTCCAGTAATTCCAACAAAAATATTTTATACAAAAGAACAGTTACTGGCAGAAAATTTCACCTATCCGGTAATTTCTAAAAATTCATTGGGATATCAGGGAAAGAGTGTCAGAAAATTTGATGATAGAAAAAGTTTACTTAAATTTGTAAAAAAATTGGATGAGACACAACTGGGAATGTATTTGTGGCAAAAGTGTTTGCCGACGAATTGGGATTTGAGAATTATTGTCCTTGGAGGTAAGGCGATTGGGGCGATGAAGAGAACGGCTGTCGGTGATGAATTTAGAAGTAATTTTAGTTTGGGGGGCGAGGTGGAGAAATGGGATTTGTCGGAAACAGATAAAATAATTGCCGAAAATGTGGCAAAAGCGTGTGGATTAGATTATTGTGGAGTGGATATTATGAAAGACAATGAGGGTAATTCATATGTGCTGGAAGTAAATCGACAATGTCAATTTCAGGGATTTGAAAAAGCGACAAATATAAATGTAGCGCGAAAGTTAATTGAATTTATAAAATAATTTTTTTCATTATATTTTTTCTTCGCTGGTCAATCTGCGATGCAGGTTGAAGGCTTGAAAAAACATAATTTCAAAAAATTATATTTATTATAATTAAGTTATAATCGGACTATGAAAAAAGAATTAGAAATTTGGAAAACGGTTGGAAGTAAGTATTTATACAAAGGGGAAGTAGGGCATAAGGTGAGAATAGATGAGGTTGATGATGGAAGTGGCAAGAAGAAAGAATATTTTGTTTTAGAAATGAAAGATAATGCAACAATTTTGGGTTTGACTCAAAAAAGGAAAGTAGTTTTGGAAAGAACTTGGAGGCATCCTTTACAGGCAGAAATTTTGGAATTACCAGTGGGGGGAATTGAAGAAGGAGAAGATCCTTTGGAGGCGGCGAAAAGAGAATTTAGAGAAGAAACGGGATATACGAGTGAAGATTGGACTTTTTTGGGGAGTTATATTAACAATGATGGTTATTCGGCGGCGAGAAGTAATCTTTTTTTAGCTAGGAATGTGGTTGAGGGGGAGATTGAAGATTCTGAAGAAAATAAAATGATTGAAGTTAAATTGGTTGATTTTGAGGAATTAAAAAAATGGGTGATAGAAGGGAAAATTGAAGATGCGAGAACAAAGATGGCAGTGATGTTGGCGGTAATGAAAGGATTAATCTGAGTGGGTGATGGAGAACTCGAATCTCCGACCCCCGTCTTATCAGGACGGTGCTCTAACCAACTGAGCTAATCACCCTAATTTTTAAAGTAGGTGCTCTAACCAACTGACCTGCCCGCATTGCTACGCAAAGCGTTGCAGGCGGGGCTAATCACCCGTATTTAAGCACGAATAGTATATCATAGATGTAGGATGAAACGAGTGGTAATTATTATTTTTGCATTGTTAATCTTGGTAGCTTTGACGTGGGTGGTGATTTCGAATTTGAATAAAGAAATTATTAGTCCGTTGGGAATGATGCGAGAAATTACCAAAAAGAGAGATTATAAGGTGGTGGCGTTTTTACCTAATTGGTCGGTAAATAAGTATGAGAAGTTTCCGAAAAATATTGATGAAATTATTTTTTGGGACGAGGGATCGGTAAAAGCGGCAAGTAAATTTCGGGGAGAAAAAATAGTCGGTGTGGTGCAAATTGTAAATAGTGAAAAAATTGATTATCAAGTTGAATTGGCAAAAATTAAGGCAAAAAATATTTTGGATGGAGTAAATATTGATTTTGAATTTAATGATAATCCTTTGGGGGTTTTGAGTGAAGAATATTTTGATTTTTTGAAAAAAGTCAGAGAAGTGGGGGTAAAGAGAATTGGTGTCGATGTGTTTGTAAATACTATTATTAAAGGAGATAAAGAAAGTTTGAATAAACTATTTGAGTTGGTGGATGAGGTGATTATAATGGCTTATGATTTTCATCGACCGGGGATGGATATTGCCGGGCCGGTGGCGCCAATCCGAACACCAGTAGGAGAGAGAAGTATTTGGGAGTGTGTTCAAAGAATTAATGATTTGGGCTTACCAAGGGATAAAATTATTATGGCTTATCCGCTTTATGGCTATGAATGGAAGGTTTATAGTGATGATTATCGGGCCCAAATCAAGAGAGGCTGGTATCAGGTGGCGAGTATAAAAAGGGTGAAGGAATTGATAAAAGAAAAGGGACTTACTGAAAGATGGGATGAAGAGGCGGCTAGTCCTTGGTTGTCTTTCGAAGAAGATGGTCAATTGAGACATATTTATTATGAGAATGAAAGGAGTTTAAAAATTAAGATTGACTTGGTCAAACAGAATCAGTTTAAAGGGGTGGCTTTTTGGGCTTTGGGCTACGAGGGAGATGCGAATCTATTTAGCTTGTTGACGAATGATTGAAATTTGGGTAAAATACGAACACTTGCAGATGCTGAAGTTTCAAATAAAATTAAACAAACGAAAGAAGGGGTGATATGTGCCGTTGGGCGTTTGAGCCGAAAGCATCGAAGCTTTCGGTTTTTTTTTGGAAAAAATCGATCGTAGCACATTAAATAAGGGCCCATGGCCCCACCTTCGCAAAAAGCTTCGGCGGGCAAGCCCACCAGCTAAGCTACGGCGGGTAAATCAGTTGGCCATTTTGTTCTGGGCCCATAGCTCAGTTGGCTAAAGCGCCTCGTTTGCAACGAGGAGATCGTGGGTTCGAATCCCTCTGGGTCCACTTGAAATCAGTGTTAAGAAAATAAAGAAATTTATTTTCTTATTTTGATTTTGTACATTAACAATCTGTTGAATCGAAGTAATTAAATAAATATAAATTTCTTGGCAACTAAATTGAGTTGCCATACAATCGTTTTACTGGAAAGTTTAAATAAAGCAAATGGTGGATGCCTTGGTCGCTAAAGCCGAAGAAGGACGTAGAAGACAGCGAAATTCGTCGGGGAACCGTCAACAGGTGATGATCCGATGGTGTCCGAATGGGGCAACCCCCTCTGTAGTAATGCAGAGGATCCTCTAATTTATTAGAGAGATGGTAAGCCGGGGAACTGAAACATCTAAGTACCCGGAGGAAAATAAATCGTATGAGATTCCGTTAGTAGCGGTGAGCGAAAACGGATAAGCCTAAACCCCAATTTATTGGGGGGTTGTAGGGCTTGACCTTATTACAGGAAATATGAAAAGAAGGCTATGGAATGAGCCATCAAAGAAGGTGAAAATCCCGTATTTGAAGTAAAGTACTGTATTAGTTAAGTACCTGAGTACTGCGGCCCACGTGAAATGCCGCAGGAATCTGGGGAGACCAATCTCCAAGGCTAAATACTTTAGCGGTCCGATAGTGAACTAGTACCGTGAGGGAAAGGTGAAAAACACCCTATGTAGGGGAATGAAATAGATCTGAAACCATTTGCTAACAAACAGACAAAGCCCGTAAGGGTGATGTCGTGCCTATTGAAGAATGAGTCTGCGAGTGTTTTTAAGCATCAAGTTTAACCCCGCCAAGCGGGGGGAGGCGTAGCGAAAGCGAGTCTGAATAAGGCGATTAGGTGCTTGAAGATGACCCGAAACCGGTTGAGCTAACCATGAACAGGGTGAACTCCGATGAAAATCGGAGGAAGGCCCGAACTGTTTATCACTGCAAAGATATCGGATGATTTGTGGTTAGGGGTAATATGCCAATCGAAACCGGAAATAGCTGGCTCTCTCCGAAATATATTTAGGTATAGCGTCAAGTGTTGATTTATGGGGGTAAAGCTACTGGAAGAAAATTTGTAGCGCAAGCTATGGTTTTTTACCAAACTCTGAATACCGTAAATTTAACTTGGCAGTCAGTCCGACCGGGCTAAGCTGGCCGGGCAAGAGGGGAAGACCCCAGACTTTCATCTAAGGTCTCTAAATTTATGCTAAGTGGGAAAGGGCGTGGTTTTTCTAAGACAGTCAGGAGGTTGGCTCAGAAGCAGCCATCCTTTAAAGAAAGCGTAATAGCTCACTGATCGACCCCTTAAAAGGTCGAAGAACCGCACCAAAAATGTAAGGAGGCTAAAGCATAATACCGAAGTTGAAGAATTTATACCGATTTATCGGTATAAATTGGTAGGAGAGCGTTCCGATTGCGGCGAAGGTTTACCTGTAAGGGGAGCTGGAGCGGTCGGAAGTGAGAATGCAGACATGAGTAACGAGATTCAGGTGAGAACCCTGAACGTCGAAATATCCAAGGTTTCCTCAGCTACGTTGTTCGTCTGAGGGTTAGGCGATCCTAACACGAGGCCTTTGTAATGGGGGCGTAGTGGATGGACTACCGGTTAATATTCCGGTCCTTTATTATGTTCGTTTTAAGTTGAGTCATGACGGTATATGGAAAGTTTAGCGTTCGTGTGATCGAGCGTTTAAGTGTATAGCTAGAAGGGGTTGGTAAATCCGCCTTTTCGTTATAAAGTGAAGCACGAGTAAAAGTCTCTTAATTGAGGCAATTAAATGAACCCCATGTATCCAAGAAAATTGTCGATACTAGAACATAGTAAATTCGTACTAAAACCGACACTGGTGGATAAGTCGAGTAGACTAAGACGATTGGA
>CAZSCX010000020.1:0-10720 GCA_964605545.1 uncultured Gammaproteobacteria bacterium | reverse complement strand
GAAGGAGTAAACCAACATTGTCGCCAGCTTGACCTTCATCAAGCATTTTGTGGAACATTTCGACTCCGGTAACGACAACTTTTTTGGTGTCACGAAGACCAACGATTTCTACTTCTTCGTTAACTTTAACTTTACCACGTTCAATTCTACCGGTAGCAACTGTACCTCGACCTTTGATGGAAAATACATCTTCGATTGGTAAAAGGAATGGTTTGTCTAATTCTCTTTTAGGTTCAGGAATGTAGGTATCAAGAGCTTCCATCAATTTTTTGATGGATTCAACACCTTCGGCATCACCTTCGAGAGCTTTAAGAGCAGAACCACGAATAATTGTAACTTCGTTTCCAGGAAAACCGTATTTGGTTAATAAATCGCGAATTTCCATTTCAACTAAATCCAAAAATTCAGGATCAGTGACTAAATCGACTTTGTTTAAATAAACGACCATAGCAGGAACATTGACTTGGTTGGCAAGCAAAACGTGTTCTCTGGTTTGAGGCATTGGACCGTCGGGTGCAGAAACAACAAGGATAGCACCGTCCATTTGAGCGGCACCGGTAATCATGTTTTTTACATAGTCGGCATGACCGGGACAATCAATATGGGCATAGTGTCTTTTGTCGGATTCATATTCGATGTGAGAAATAGCGATAGTAACGATTTTGGAAGCGTCACGAACAGTACCGCCTTTAGCAATATCAGCGTAAGACTTGGGATTTCCTTGTACTTTAGCGATTGCAGCAGAGAGGGTAGTTTTTCCGTGATCAACGTGTCCAATAGTACCAACATTAACATGTGGTTTTGTTCTTTGAAAAGTAGCAGCAGCCATATTTTTATTTTTTTATAATAATTGATAATAATTTAGCTATATTTTAGCTTAAAAGACTTTAGAATTGTAGCAGTAGATTGGGACTAATGCAAGCGTGAAGTTACTTTTGAAAAACTTTTAGACAAAGATGACTCTTTGTTTTTTGTAGGCATCTAAAAATTCCCTACCATAAAGCTCGACATTTTGGGATTGTTTTCCGCCATAAAAACCTTCTGTGGCTAAATAAACAACGCCGGCAAAGACGCCACCTTCAGGACCATTGAGGCTACTGATGTAGCCCTTATAACCCTTATTGGTGACTGAGGCTTTAACAGAATCGGGAGCGTTTTTGAATGTTATACCAAAAACATCAGAATTATTCCAAGCAGGAACATCGTTGGTACCGTCACCAAAATAGGCAAGATTTAAATTGCCCTGAAAGATATCTTGGCATAAAGAAGCAAACGAACTTTTATCGAGCTGGCGATTATATTTGTCTAATCTAACAACATCAATGGCACCATCACCGTGTGGTTCTAAAACAAATAGGCGTAATTTTTCTTTTTTGATAATTTCGTTTAATCTGTCATACACTTGCCGTCTAGTAAATTGTTCATTAAATGTCCATCTCTTGGCAACGGGACCATTTTCCGGAAAAATAGTTAAAACACCTAATTTTCCTTCTTCGATAGCTACTTCGGCTTCAAGACCGTCAAGGCGTATGGTGCTGACGCCTTCTTGGGTTGGTTCCAGGCCGATGGCATGTCTGAGAATAATTAAATGTTCCAAACTATCCTTGTCTATAATTTGCGGAGTTTCACCTTTTTTTTGAAAAACGGCATGATTTTCGGCAAACCAATGAAAAATATGACAACCCTCGGCTTGTTTTTCTAAATAGGAAGCAGATTTGCCTGAACTGAGAATACCAACGACACCAAAATTTTGGTGCAAACCTTTTATAAATTCTTTAGTAAATACAGGAATAGATTCGTTGGGGAAAGATAATGTGCCATCAACATCATAGCCGTGAACAATGGTTAATGGTTGTTCAATGATATTTCTTTCGATTCGACTTGTTTCTGTCATGCTTAATTATAACAGTAATAATTTTTTGTTTTTGATATTTTTTAAAAGTGTTATAATATGCCAAAATTATTTTATGGGCAAAGAAAATAATTATAAAAAGGGGTATATTAATAACGAAAGTGGTAGGGTTTTTATAGAGGATAAAAATAGGAATTTGCGTCATAAAGGTAATTTTGATAAAGAAACTGGTGATGTTTATTCGGTATCCAAAGTGCTTTGTGACGTAATCACAGTAACAGAAGACAATTTAGGAAATGTTAGAGATAAAGTATTTTATCGTAATTACACTTTCTTTTTTGGTTGTGGTAATGGTGAGGAAAAAGCAGGATATATTAATGAAAAAAATGAGATTGTTTGTATTAATAATTTTACCAATGAGGAACGAATAATTGGTGAATTGAGGGGTAAACCAGAAAATGCTCTTGCTTATTTTGCAACGAGATTTGTAGCATTAGAGGAAAAAATAAATGATTTTGTCGATGAATATAGAAGCACAAATGATAAAGCGTCTTGTTTATTAAAGATAAAACATCAATATGAAATTTTGGCAAATTATAACGCTCTTGGAGATTTTGAAAAATTAGCAAAAAAAATAAAAGATTTGGAGTCTGAGTCTCAGAGAGAATGGAATATTCGTTATAATTTAAAGAGTGAGTTATTAAAACAGGCTGCATATTTAGCTAATTATTCTGACGATTTTTTTCAAGCTAGATTAGAATTTTATGGTTTATTAAAGCAATGGAGGGAGGCGGGACCTTTACCCGGAGAGGAAGGCAGACAATTAGGACAAGATTGGTTTGAATATTCCAAAATATTTTTTGAAAAAGCAGAAAACCAAGAATATAATCGCATTCATGAAAAGCAAAAAATTATTTCTCAAGCTAGGGATTGGGTAAATAATCCTGATATCAAACTGGCTAATCAAAAATTAAAAGAATTTTCTCAAATGTATAAAGATCTTGGTCAAATTTTTAACAGAGATAAAAGGACAGAACTTGATGATGATTTTTATGGAATGTTAAAGATTTTTTCTGAAAGAAAAACAGAACATTATTCATCTGTAATGAGAGAAAAACAAGAAATTATTCAAGAAATTTCTGTAATAATTGATAGTAATCAAAAATGGAAAGAAAAAGATGAAAAAATAAAAGAATTAAAAGAAAAATTTAAAAGGCTCGGTTTTTGTGGTAATAAAGATGAAGACCAGGCTTTGTGGGATAAAATGCAAGGAAAAATTGAGATTTATTGGGAAGATAAAAATAAGTATTTTGAGAAAAGAAAAAATGAGAATCAAGATGCTAAAGACAGAAAAGAAAGAATTATCGATGAATTAAAAAAGATAATAGATGGTAGTGAAACATTTAAGGAAAAGGATGAGAGAATTAAAGAATTAAGGGAAGAATTTAAATCGGCGGGGAGTGTCGGCAGTAAGGAAGAAAATCAAGCTTTATGGGATGATTTTAACAAAATTTCCACTGATTATTGGGAAGAAAAGAATGAGTATTTTCAGACAAAAAAACAAGAATCGATTAGCTGGAAAAAAAATAAAATCGAGGAACTTGAAGGAAAGATAGAACATTGGGAAGAAGTAATTGGTAATTTAAGACCAGGAAGAAGGGCGGAGGAAATAGAAGAATCATTACAAGAAAAAATAGATAATGCAAACGAAAGAATTTCTAAATTACAGGAAGATATTGACAATCTAGAAAATTAAATTTTGGTTTATTTTTTGATTTCGGGTTTGGTGAGATTTTCTTGGATTTCACGGGGAACGGGATCATAATGAGCCGGTTCCATGTAAAAAGATCCGCGACCTTGGGTCAAAGACCGAATAGTAGTGGCATAACCGCGAACAGCTTCTAAAGGAACAAAGGCATTGATAGTGGTAAAACCAAAAGCGTCCTCAGTACCATTGATTTGTCCACGACGGGATGAAAGATCGCCGATAGTGGCACCCATAAATTCCGAAGGAGTGGCAACTTCCATTTTCATAATTGGTTCCAGAATGATTGGTTTTGCCTGTTCAAAGGCAGATTTAATAGCATAGGAACCGGCAAGTTTGAAGGCCATTTCAGAAGAGTCAACTTCGTGATAAGTACCATCGTAAACCGTAACTTTAATATCGGTGCAAGGATAACCGGCGATAATACCCTTAGTAAGGGTTTCTTTGACACCTTTTTCGATGGCCGGAATAAAATTGGCGGGAATAGCACCACCTTTGACGGCATTAACAAATTCGATACCTTCACCACGATTTTTTGGTTCAACTTTTATTTTACAGTGACCATATTGACCATGACCACCGGATTGATGAATATATTTACCTTCGGCATCGGCGTTGGCAGAAATAGTCTCCCGATAAGCAACTTGGGGTTGACCGGTTTTGACGTTGACACCAAATTCTCTTTTTAATCTATCAACGATAATTTCAAGATAAAGTTCACCCATACCGGCAATAATTGTTTGACCGGTTTCGTGATTGTAAGAAACTTTGAAAGTTGGGTCTTCGACCGCAAGACGATTGAGGGCTTGACCCATTTTTTCCTGATCATCGGCAGTTTCTGGTTCGATGGAAAGAGAAATAACGGGATCGGCAAATTGAATAGGAGACAAGGAGAGTTGATTGTCACGATCACAAAGAGTGTCACCGGTGGTAGATTCTTTAAGACCAATACAAGCAACAATTTCTCCGGCAAAACCTTCTTCAATACCTTCTCTTTTATCAGCATGCATTAACAATAAACGACCAATTCTTTCGGATGTTTTTTTGGTAGCATTGTAGACTTCGGAACCGGCTTTTAAGATACCCGAATAAATCCTAACATAGGATAAGGTACCAACATGAGGATCGGATTGAACTTTAAAAAGAAGAGCGGCAAGAGGTTCAGTTCTTTCCGGTTTTCTGGTAATTTTTTCTTGAGTGTTAATATCATAAGCTTCGATGGGAGGGAGATCGATAGGTGAAGGAAGATAGTCGACAATACCATCCAAAACTGGCTGAACGCCTTTGTTGCGCCAACTGGAACCGCAATAAATTGGGAATAATTTACGAGCAATAGTAGCTTGACGCAAGACTCTTTTAAGATCTTTTTCTTCGATAACTTCGTCGTTTAAAAATTTTTCCATTAAAACTTCATCGTGTCCGGCAATAAGCTCGATCATATGTGCTCTAGCTTTTTCAACTTTTTCTTTGTATTCATCGGTTAAATCTTTGGTTGAATAATTAATACCCTGTTCATCTTGATCCCAAATTAACATTTTACGGGTCATAAGATCGACAACGCCAACAAATTCATGCTCTTTACCGATAGGATAAACCATAGGAACCACGGGAGCACGTAATTTATCTTTAATACTTTTTAGAACCATATCTATATCGGAGCCAATTTTGTCCATTTTGTTTATGAAAGCAATTCGGGGTACACCATATTTGTCAGCTTGACGCCAAACGGTTTCCGATTGAGCTTGTACACCGGCGTTACCGTCAAAAACCATTACAGCACCATCGAGAACACGAAGAGATCTTTCGACTTCGGCAGTAAAATCAACGTGACCAGGAGTATCGATAATATTAAAACGATGATCTTTCCAAAAAGTAGTAATACAAGCAGATTGAATCGTAATACCACGCTCTTTTTCTTGAACCATAGAGTCGGTGGTGGTGGTACCATCATCGACAACACCTATTTTGTGGATTTTTCCGGTATAAAATAAAATTCTTTCGGTAGTAGTAGTTTTACCGGCATCAATATGAGCAATAATACCGATATTGCGGACTAGCTCCATTGGAACGTCGCGGTTTTTTGTTATTTTGATTGCATCTGCCATAAATTATGATTAGTAAATGGTATTTAAACATAGTATCATATCATAAATTATACAGAAATATGAAGAAGAAGATGGCAATAATTGGGGCAGGGATAGGGGGACTTTATTTGGGCTATAAACTAAAAGATAAATTTGAAATCACAATTTTTGAAAAAGAAAAAGAAATTGGCGGATTATTAGGTAGTTTCAAACTCGGAGGTAAATATCTCGAAAAAACCTATCATCATATTTTCAAAAGTGATAAATATATTATGGAATTGATAAATGAGCTGGGTTTGGGAGAAAAAATGCAATGGAGAAAAGAAAATATGGCGGTTTATTATCAGAATAATTTGTATGCTTTTAACTCCCCTGTTGATTTACTAAATTTTTTACCACTAAATTTGATCGATAAAATTCGGTTAGGATTGGTGTCAATTTATTTACAAAAAGAAAATAATTTCAAAAAATTTGAAAATGTAAAAGCGTATGAATGGTTGCAAAAATATTTTGGAAAAAATGTTTGGGAGGTTTTGTGGAAACCGTTATTGAAAGGTAAATTTGGCAAATATTATAAAGATATTGAGATGACGTGGTTTTGGGCGAGAATACATTTTAGAGGACATAGCGAACTTGGATATTTGAGAGGCGGTTTTTATCAAATAATCGAAAAACTATCAAATAGTTTAAAAATTATTAATAAAGAAGTAAGTGGAAAAGATTTAAAAGATTTTGATTTTGTAATTGATACCAGCCCAATAAAATCGGTGAAATATTTGGGGGCGGTCGACGTTTTGTTTACCTCAAAACAAAATTTATCAAAATATTATTGGCATAATATAAATGATTTGAAGGCGCCGTTTATCGCGTTTATCCAGCATACGAATTTTGTCAATGATTACGGAAAACATGTGTATTATATGGGCGGATATTATCCGCAGGATCATAAATATTTTAAAGTGGACGATGAAGTGATTTATAAAGAATTTTTTGAATATTTGAAAAAGATGTTTAAGGATTTTGAAGAGAAAGAGGTGGAGGAAAAGTATGTGTTTAGATTTAAGAATGCGCAACATATTCCAAATCCCCCGTCTCAAACCCCTCTGCCCCGCCGCTGCGGGGCATCTCCCCTTGACAGGGGCGAAACACAAAAAATTATTCACATGAATTTTGCGCAGATATATCCGCAGGATAGGGGGACGAATTACGCGATACGCCAGGCTAAGGAAGTTGTTGCTTCATTTCTATGAGGCCTTCGGTGAGGGTTTTTGTGGAAATACCCAAAGATTTTATTTTTTCATTGCTGATGGCGAGGTTTTTTTGCCATGGGCGAGAGCCAGCGGGCAAAGTTTTTATATATTCCTCCAAACTTCCCTGCCGGACCAGTTTTGGATCGAATCCCCAAATTTCGGCGATTTTTTGGCACATTTCAAAAGGAGATTGGGAAGATGAACCGACTAAATGAAAAATGCCGCTTGGTTTATTTTCAATAAAATATTTTATACCCATAGCAATGTCATCAACAAAAGTAGGGGTGGTAATTTGATCAGCAAACATGGGATTGAGAGTATTGGTTTTTATAGCATCAATGACTTTTCTGACAAGATCTTTTTTGTCGGCAAAAGCGGCACGATAGGGATAAGAGATACGGACGATAGATGCGGAAATGCCGGAATTTAAAACTTCCTGTTCGGCTAAATATTTTGTTTTGCCGTACCATTCGATTGGGTTGGGGGCATCTTCTTCGATATAAGCCCCTTCTTTAGTACCGTCAAAAACAAAATCGGTGGAAATGGCGATTAGGTGTTTGTTGTATTTTTTGCACAAATTAACAATATTTCTGGTACCGACAACATTGAGTTGATAGCAAAGACCGTTTTCGTCACCGTTTTGAGCCCAGGCTTGATTGGTGTCGGTAAAGGCGGCCAAATGAATAAAGCAATCAAAGTCGGAATTTTTGGCAGTGGCTTCTTCTAATTGATTTGGATCAAGAATAGATATGCCTGTAGCTAGGGAATAATCGATAAATTGATAATCTGGTAATAATTCAACAATCCTTGAACCAACTAAACCGGATAAACCCGTGCCAATGATTTTCATAATTAATTATAACAAAATCCCTCTTTAATTCTCCCTTTGACAAGGGAGAACATTAATCTCAAAATATACCTCTAACCGTATCTAGGTCGCCGAGAAGCTTATCTTTGTCGGAAATTATATATTCCATTTCCGGCCAAGGAATGCCAATCTTTGGATCGTTATAGAGAATACCACCTTCTGATTCTTTATTGTAATAATTATCACATTTATATTGGAAGTCGGCAATATCTGTTAGGGCGACAAAACCATGGGCAAAGCCCTTTGGAATAAAAACCATTTTTTTGTTTTCTTCGGAAATTTCTACCATTTCAAATTGGCCAAAAGTTTCCGAATTTTGACGGCAATCGACAACAACATCGAGAACGATGCCTTTGGTACACCTGACCAATTTACTTTGAGTAAAAGGTGGTTTTTGAAAATGCATGCCGCGTAAAACACCTTTTTGAGAGCGGGAATGGTTGTCTTGAATAAATTTGACATCGATACCATTTTCGGCAAAAATATTTTCGCGATAAGTTTCCATGAAGAAACCCCTTTCATCGCCAAAGACATCGGGGGTGATAATGATGATATCGTTTATTTTGCTTGAGCGTGTAAATTGCATATTTTTATCTCCCGATTTTCTTATAAAATTGTTCGGCTTCGGATTTGGAAGCTTGCCACCAGGATTGGTTTTGAGTGTACCAATCAACAGTTGCTTTGATACCTTCTTCGAAAGTATATTGAGGTGACCACGCAAGTTCTTTTTTAATTTTCTCCCAATTTACGGCGTATCGCCTATCATGACCGGGACGATCGGCGACAAATTCGATTTGATCTTCGCCTTTGCCCATTAAAGCCAAAACAGTTTTTGTAAGTTCTAAATTATTTACATCTTTTGTCAGGCCGCCAATGACATAAGTCTCCCCTATTTTACCTTTGGTAATTATTGCTTCAATGGCGCGGCAATGATCAAGAACATGAAGCCAGTCGCGAACATTTAAACCGTCACCATAAACTTTAACTTTTTGGTCAGTTAACAAATTGGTAATCATGCGAGGTAAAAATTTTTCCGGTGATTGATAAGGACCGTAATTGTTGGAACAATTAGAAATTGTTATTGGTAAATTAAAGGAGTGAAAAAAACTGCGAACTAAATGATCGGAAGAGGCTTTTGAGGATGAATATGGTGAACGGGGGTCATAAGGTGTGGATTCGCTGAACTTATCTTCGGTACCAAGTTCCAAAGCACCAAAAACTTCATCGGTAGAAATGTGATGAAAACGAATATTTTTTTTGGAGGCGATATTTAATAAATTAAAGGTGCCCAAAATATTGGTTCGTAAAAATAATTCAGGGTCATCGAGGGATCGGTCAACATGAGATTCGGCGGCAAAATGGATAATTAAATCTATACCTTCCATGGCTTGTTCGACGACATTTTTGTCACAAATGTCACCTTTAATAAATTTATAGTTATCTTTTCCCTCAAATTCGGTTAAATTTGCCGGATTGGCGGCGTAAGTGACTTTGTCGAGATTGACGATGCTATCGTCGGGATGATTTTGAAACCAATAACGGATGAAGTTGGTGCCGATAAAACCCAGGCCACCGGTGATTAAAAGTTTCATATAGGTTTAGTATAGCAAATTGTAACTGAGGCTTGTGCTATAATCGGCCATATGGAAAGAAAGATAGAAGATAAGAAAATATTGAAGTCTATAAGAGAAATTAATCAATTGGTGTTAAAAATGGGTGAAGTGGCGGAGATTGAAATGTTTCAAAGAAAAAAACTATTAAGAATAGATAATTTAGCTTTGAGTTTAAGCTTTCCTTATGAAGATACCAGAAAACAAAAAAGAGTAAATATTGTTAATATGGTTACCTATTTAGAGAAAGGGATTGAAGAAAAACAATATTTAGAAATATTATCCTTAAGAAATGAGGTGCAAGGTTTGAATAAAGGACCGAGCCGCTTTGCAATTGATGAAAATGGAATAATAATTAATGAGTATACGGGTTTTGAAATCGTTAAACCAGAACCTTTAAAGATTAGAGAAAAAAGTATAAGGGCAGGAAGTCCAATTACAAAAAATCAAGAAGAAGAGATTGAAATTTTAAAAAATATACTTAACAAGATTTTGGCTACGAGGCCGGAAAAAACGAGTGTCGTGGGGAAGAAATACTAGAGAAGCATTGATATTGTCGGCTATTTTAAGACGATGATTAAATTTGTGTAAAAACTCCATATATTCTTCTTTAATATCTTTTGGATAATAAGCAACTAATTCATTGTCGTGTACCGGTTGAATAATCGTAAAACAATATCGTTCTGATTTCGTTTGATGAAAAATATTTTTGTGCTGAATTTCCTTGCCAAGAGCCAAATCTTTTGGCTTATCATCACAAAGAAATCCAAATTCGGTTGCAGAATGCCTAATTTTTGATAATAAAGATATTTTTTCCATAGAAATGGAGTAAATAAAATAACAACAAAATTTATTTTAGCTTTTACTCGGATTCGGTAGGAGTAGCACTGGGTTTAGCTGTTGGAGTGACTGTACTTGAAGTAGTAGCGGCCGGTGTAGTAATTTTTGTTGGTGCTGGAGAAGAAGTCCCTGTTTTGAGATCGGTGCCAATAACAAAGACGGCATCATAGGTGGAGCTATCCGATAATTCGGTAAATTCGGCCGGAAATTCAGGTAACTTGGCTTTAAAATAGGCAGAATCGGAAGCATTTTTGGTTTTAAGTCGGATTTCGTTGCCATCAACATAATCTTTGGCATTGCCTACAGCAACAGAGGTGAAACCTAGTTTAGTAAGCATTTCTTTTAAGGTAGCTGCCTGACCATTTATTTCAGTAGCGTTTAAAACTTGGATTTTGATATCTTTTTTGACTTCGGTGACAGCAATAGTTGGAGTGGCAGTAGGTTCTTCGAC
>CAZSCX010000019.1:0-10991 GCA_964605545.1 uncultured Gammaproteobacteria bacterium | reverse complement strand
TATTATGATAGAATCCCCTACCTAAATGATCATAGCGATCATCGAAGGTACGTACCTTAACAATTTGCAGCAAATAAAGTTCGGAACCAATCCCCCACCGGGGGTCAATAATATAGCCTAAATCCGTCCAATCTCTCTTCGCAGAGAGTTTAAATATGCTTTGAAAATAAAAAAATAAAATATGAAAGGGGTCTTCTGTTATGAAAAAGTTTATTAAGGTTTTTGTTGTTATTTTATTATCCATAGTTGTTGTGTCCGCCTTTACTCAAAAAGCATCGGCTTACACTTGGCTTGGAGATGAGGTTTTAACGTCCTCAACAACCCGCTTTAACAAATGGCTAGGGATTTCTCCCTATGGAGAAACTCATCAGCTTATGAAAGTTACAGTGACTACCGAAAAGTTTTATTTTCGCACAGAAAACTGTGAAACAACGATCGAAATTTACGTACTTGAAAAGTCGCAAACTTTTTCGGAAGTGAGTGGCACGTTCTCGAATGGAGCATGCAAGCGTTATAAAACTGTTAAGCATAACGATTGCATCACCCTGGAAGAAGGTAGGTATATTTTTAAAATAATTACCTATCCTGTAAGCGAGAAGTTCGAAAACTTCTTAGCTGTGTTCGGTCCGCCAGTTCGTAGTTCATAAAAAAATAACAAAAATTTGAAAGGAGAGTGATAAGCCTTTGGACTATTCCTGCTCTATCAGGTCTAGCCAAAGATGGTAGTGGTCGAGTCGATCTAAATCTTAACACCGTAAGGAGGTGATGAATTTTAAGTCGTGTTCGAGTCGTTCGTATCAAAAAAAATGAAAAAGGATAAAAAAATGGATTTAATTGATTTAGTTAAGAGTTGGATCTTTTGGTGTGTCGTCGTTCTAGTTTTTGTCGGCGCATTTTTAGCGGGACGCTACATCTTCCCCAACACTCCTCCGCCCGTTGAATCTGACAAAGTATATACAGAAAAACAATACAACGATGCTATTGAAACCGCAAAAAAAGATGCTGTCGATGAACACATCAAAACACAGGCTGAAGAAAACCTCAAGCAAAAAACTGCCCAGGAAGAGAAAGAGAAAAAAGAAGGCCTAATTAGGATCAATGAACATACATACAATATCAAACAGGGTTTGTATGAAGTTCACGGTTGGTTGTTTACCCCCGCAGGTAAGCACATTGTCCACGGTAATCCCGTTTTTGTCCAATTCAACTACCTAACCACCGCCGTTATGTCCCCATGTGGTGCCACCCTGAAACCGATCGGTGCGGTTGCTTCTAATGTAAAGGTAATCCAGGTTGGTACAAAACCGGTTGAAAAACCAATTATCGTCGCCCAAGCACCAATTCCAACCCCAACCCCGACACCAACCCCGACTCCAACTCCTCAACCCAAACCCACTCCTACCCCACAGCCCAAGCCTAATCCACAACCTACACCGACCCCAAAGCCACAACCGACTCCAACCCCAAAACCCTGCGGTAAACCCATTGATTTAGACAAATACGAAGAATGGACTACTGTGGCTGGTTATATAATCTCAGGCGACATAGAGTTCTGGGATGGTACATCTTGGAAACGTCTATACGACACCTGGAAAGATTACCCGGAAGGACAAGATGAATCCGCTCAAACTGCATTGCTCGTTCAATGCAAAACAGCTGGAATCAGGATCAGAGCCCCTTATAAAGCTAGCGGAGCTTGCGATGTTTCTCTTGAAACATTCAGGTCACAAAAGCTCAATGAGGGTTTTAAAAAAGTGATTGTGAAAGAATTATGATTTTACAATCAGTCTCTATAATGGAGAGAAAGAATGGACCTTTAGTCTATGCCTTTTTCTCCAATGGAGAAAATTTGCTGCAAATCGACGAATAGGGACTAAAAAACCTAAAATAAGAATAGTAAGGCAACTTACTCTCAATTCTTATTTTTCTAGGTTTTCCCTATTCGTCTTTCTTTTCTATTGGTGAAACCAATACTGACGAGTTCATATCAAAGTTGATTAGAACGAAAAAAGAAAGCCTATAATCTTGATTTTTGATACATTTGGATGTATAATCACCCACCTAGACAAAATAGCTTTGTCAATTAGGTAATGTTCTTTAACATTCTGCAGCAATCAATCTCTTCGCAAGAAGAGTCAAATATATATGTGTGTAATTTGTTCGTAGTTTTTACCTTAGGAGGTAAATAATGAAAAAGTTTTTGGTTTTTGTTTTGTTTTTAAGTCTATTTGTAGCCGTTTTACCGAGAATAACCCACGCCGAACCGCAAAGCCGTCCTGTAGCTAATGGTTCCAAATGCTGGGTCGAAGTCGGGGAAATTGTATCCGCAGATGTATTTAAATCCGATTCAAGTTGTGGAAACAGGGGAGATAAGCTTCATGATGATAGTGAACTCACATACGCTGTTTTCCCGGTCAACGAAAGATCGTATTTTGAATTTCCCTACGGAGGTACAGTTTGGAAAAATTGTACATTAGCAGACGTAGAAAACGACATCCATCGTCTTCATTCTAATTGGACTCGAGATCAAACCTGTTTGTCTTGGCCACGTGGATCGAGCGGAAACTACCCTCAGCAACCAGCCAATGAAAACTGGCCTACATACCAATGGAAACAATTAATGGTTAACCAGTTTCTCGTAATCCCATCCGGTCTTGTTTACTATAACTTTACGTCTGAATCTCAGAACACTAATTCAATCAACATTGTCAAAAACACGACTATTGTCTCCACTCAAACTGTGTGGATTTGGGTTACCACTTCTGCTAGGTTATACACCACAGATCCTGGTTACGAAAAAATAACCTTGTCTCCTGGCTCAAACACCCAACCTCAAGATGAGGAAGGATGGCTTTATAGCTACATTCCTCCACGCGGATTTTGCACTGGATGGGTTTGGGTCTACCAAAATAACAATTGGGTGGATTTTAAGCAAAGTTGCTTAAATGGTTTGGTAGTTCAAAACAATTCTGATCAACAAGTCCGAATACGATATCAGCAAGCTGACCCAGCAAACCCACGTGACCGTAAATTAGTCACAATATACGGTTCAGGAAACAGTCTTGAATCAATCAAAACAGTTTACGCCAACACCATAAATGTTCCAGTAAATTATCTCTCAGTCAGAAAAATATTCCCAAACTAAATCTCCAATCAACACGGACACCCACATACACTAAATTCGCTGCAGATCGACAGGAAAGAAACCAATAATAATTTTATGCCTCGGCATATTTTTGTTTTTGGATTTCTTTCCTGTCTTGTTTTTTTTAATTTCCCAAATTATCAATCAAATTGCCGTTCTCCCATTTTCAAGGGGAGATACCCGCCATAGGCGGGAGAGGGGTTTCTTTTTTTGCTATACTTATTTAATGTCCTTTGTCAAAAAACACATTTACCCTTTAATCCTGATAATTCTCTGCCTTGTAATCTGCTATCTAAACTATAAACCCAATACCTTTCTCACCGGTTGGGATACCCTTCATCCCGAACTCAATTTTCCCCTTAACTTTTCCCGTTTAATCAATGGTGTCTGGCGCTACGAACAAGGCCTCGGCGCTATTGCCGGCCATTCCCACATGGCCGATCTTCCCCGTGTACTATTACTATGGCTTTTCCATTTCCTTCTCCCTCTAAATTTTCTCCGCTACGCCTATATTTTCCTCTGTTTCATCCTCGGCCCCCTGGGTATCTACTATTTAATAAAATATCTTTTCAAAAAAGATTCCATCGCCTTTACCATTGCCATTTTTTATATCTTCAATCTCTCAACCGTTCAACAATTCTATGTTCCTTTTGAAATGTTCCCCACCCAATGGGCTTTTCTCCCATTTATTATTTTCTATTCCCTCAAATATCTTCAGAATAACCAAAAAAAGAATCTCATTTTTTTCTGTCTTTTTACCCTTCTGGCCACTCCCCAAGCCTATGCCGCTCACCTTTGGTACGCCTTTTTTGCCGTTTATCTTGTCTTTCTTCTTCTTCATTTTATTCTTAACCGTAACAAAAAAGTTTTTAATTTAATCCTCTTTACCCTCGCTCTCAACGCTTTCTGGCTCATACCCAATATTTATTATATTTTTTCTTCATCCTCCATTCCTAAAAATACCAAAGTTAACCGTCTCTATTCCCAAGAATATCTCCTCCAAAACCGAGCTACCGGCTATCTTCGTGACGTCGCTTTAGTCAAAGGTTTCTATTTCAATTGGCAAATATATGACCCTCAAACTTCAAGATTTGACAATCTTTTGCCCGTCTGGGAAAAACATCTTGCCAACCCCTTTATCAGTATCATCGGCTATCTTACTTTTTTTCTCTCTTTTTCCGGTCTTATTTTGTCTTTTACCAAAAAACATAAATCTCTAATTTACCTTGCACCCTTTCTGGTCGTTCCCTTAGTTCTTCTTTTAAACCACACTCCCCCTTTCTCCTATTTTTTTGATTTTCTCCTTCGATTTTCCATATTTGAAGAGTCTTTTCGTTTCATCTTTACCAAAATATCAATTCTTTTTACTTTTGGTATTGCCATTTATTTAGCCTATTTTTTAAGCATTTTCAATCTAAAATATTTAAAAATTGGTTTAATTTTTGCTACCTTTTTCTATGGATTACCAATGTTCTTTGGCCAGCTTATTTCTCCCAAAATGAAAGTTTCCTTCCCCCATCAGTACACCAAATTTTGGCAATATATGAAACAACTCCCCCAAGGCACCATCCTTCCTCTTCCCCTCCACAACTTCACCGGCTGGCAATATTACAATTGGGGTTATCAAGGTGCTGGATTTATTTGGTTTAACTTAAAACAACCCATTTTAGATCGTGATTTTGACCGCTGGGCTCCTCAAAACGAAGAAGCATACCGGGAATTCTTCTATTCTCTTTATTCTAAAGACCCAAAATTATTTATCTCTACCCTTCAAAAATATGGTATGAAATATATTTTTTGGGATCAATCAATTATTACCCCTTACGTCAAAAATCGTAACCAAATCCTTTTCGAAAACGAAATTAAAACCATGTTAGATTATCTCGAAAAAGAAAAAATAATACAAAAATCTACCAGCTTTGACTTCTTACATGTCTACACCATAAACAACAATTCTTTAAATAATATATCAAAAGAAATCAATAACTATATCAAAACACCATATCTTTGGCATTACTGGGACCCAAATCCTCTTCCTTATTACTCCCAAAAACCATCAATCGGTCTTTTAGGCAAAAGTGAAAAAATTGACATCAATAAAATCGAACCTCTCTTGGATCGTAATAAAATAAATATTTTACTTGATCAACCTAAAGTCTATAAATCCCTTAATCGTATTACCGGTGGTTTTTACAATCTTTTGGATTTAAAACATGACCAGTCTTATGTTATTGGTTTCCATAGTCGCCACCAAAAAGGACTTCCCTTCCGCATTTGCATCAAAAATATTTATAACAATATCTGCACTATCTATGAACAATTAAGTGACAATCAACAATTCACCTGGGATTATTACCTTATTCCTCCTCAAGATGAATTTGTCGGTTATAGTATTAGTGTAGACAGCATTTCTCTTGGTGATTATGAAACTTCAAACGAACTAGCACAAATAGTAGTTATTCCGGTCGATTACAACAAAATAACAACTGTATCTCCAGAAAATAAACCTCAAAATATCCAAACCAACGGTCAATCTTATCACACCGGTTGGATATCCATCCCCTCTCGCCCCCATGTTTTAGTCAATAATTGGCAAAACGGCTTTGTTACCAATAAAACAGTTAAGGTTTTCTTTTGGCCTCAAATTCTAGAATACCTCGGCTTTATTTTAACTTTCGGAGTATTTTATCAATTCTTCCGCCGATTTCGATAAAATCATTCTCCTTTTTTCCTTTTGTTGTTTCTGCCGGGCTACCCAATCTAATTCCTGATGGCAAAAAAGGTGTCCCACCATCATGAGGAATAGTATTGGCATTACAAAAAATCCCCTCTTTTTCCAAAGCTACTGCCGCTTCCTTTCCTTTTGAAAGACCTACTTCAACCAACATTAAATGATTTTCCGTTCCATAAACCTTCCATCCCTTATCTTTTAAAGTCTTGGCCAACACGGCGGCATTTTTTATTATTTGTTGACCATATTTCTTAAACTCAGGCTTCTCTGCTTCAGCAAAGGCTATGGCCATTGCCGCAATGGTATTTTCATGTGGACCTCCTTGCATTCCAGGAAATACTGCCTTGTCAATTCTTGTTGATAATTCACTATCTTTTAATAAACCCTTCTTTGTAATTCCAATAAAAGCTCCCCTAGGTCCTCTTAAACTTTTATGTGTAGTTGAAGTAACTATATGGGCATAAGGCACTGGTGACATATGAACCCCACTGGCAACCAATCCCGCAATATGAGAAATGTCTGCCACCAACCAAGCCCCAACACTATCGGCAATTTCTCCAAATCTCTTAAAATCTAAAATATAAGGATAAGCTGTTGTCCCCGCAAAAATTAATTTTGGCTTTTCTGCTTTTACTAATTTATCCAGCTCATTAAAATCAATTTTTCCGTTTATATCAACATCATATTGAACACTATTAAAATACTTACCGGAAAAAGTAATTCTTGGTTGTCCATGAGTCAAATGACCTCCAGCCGATAATTTAAGTCCACAAATCGTATCGCCAACCTCACATAGCGCCATCAATACTTCACTATTCGCCGGACTACCTGAATAAGGTTGAACATTGATATGTTCCAAGTCAAATAACTTTTTACCCCTTTCAATTGCTAAGCTTTCAATCTCATCAATTATTTCATTTCCTTGATAGTATCTTCTGCCGGGATATCCCTCGGCATATTTATTGGACAAACAACTTCCCACTGCCTTCAAAACCTCATCCGAAGCAAAATTTTCACTCGGAATCAATTGAATTCCCTCTTTTTGTCTCTTATCTTCTTTTTCAATTAATTTAAATATTTTATCCTTCATAATTATCTACTATTGTAACAACATCTTTCAAAACTTGTTCTCTTGTTTGATTGGCTTTCACAATTTTCCAATCATATCTCTTGGCCAAATCCAAATGAATTTGCCTCCCTTTTTCCCAAACGTCAGTCACTTTTTCATGGGTATGTCCTGCTTCTATTCCCGTCAAAAATCTCTCACCATCAAGTAAAATAACCAAATCCGGTTCCAATAATCCCTTATTCAATTCCTCTACCTCTTCTAAACTTGCTCCACCCAGCATTCCCCATACAATCCCAGTTCCAACATAATCTTCTGCAATTATCATCTTATCTTGATCCAATAAAGAAATTAATTTTGGTTCAAAATCTCTTCTGTTTTGAGCATATAGTTTCTGAACCGTAAAAGAATTCAATTTCTCTGGATTACCTCCTCGCAAATACTGATTAATTCGTGGACCAGTCGGCTCTAACTCATAAATCGGATATTTTAAAAAAGTTACATTCTTTCCATTTTTGTTTAAATAATCAATTAAACCATTGATAACAGTCGTCTTTCCCAAATTATTCATTCCATAAATTACAATAAACTTTCCCTTTTTTGTATTCATAATTTTAAAAATATGATAAAAATTTTTCGAAATTGTGTTTTTTCAAGCCTTCAACGTGTTACGCACATTGACCAGCGTCAAAAAAATATAATGAGAAAATTTAATTATCATATTCTACTTAACAACTGAGCATTTTTGATTGTTTTATATCTGCCGCAACTCATTTTCCCTTCCCAACAAATTTTCTCAGTTTCACAACTCGCTCCGGCATTTTTAAAAATAATTGGTGCAACTTTCCTTACCTCTTTTAACATCATATTTGCCAATTGTCTAATTTCCCACTGCGCCCTATTACAACACCTTTCCCTAAAAAAATTATGTAACGATCTAGCATTCATTGTCACCACAATCTTGGTCTCACAGGCATTGGGCAAAATATAACGAGCGTCTTCCGGTTTTATCCCCAAATCAATCATCTTTTTATACTGTTTTTCGATTAATTTCATCGTCTTTTTATACTCTTTCTCTATCTCTTTATTGCCTTTTATCGTCGGCGGAGTAATAAACACTAACTTATTTTTGGAAAGATCCACATATCGTTGAGATTGATGTGAATACGAAGCAATCCTGTGTCTCACCAATTGATGTGTCATCGCCCGCGACACACCTTCAATTGCAAAGGTAAACACCGCATGTTCAATTGTTGATGTATGACCAGACCCCATAACTTGATTAATTAATCTTCCAATTGTATCTTTATCAACTTTCTTTTTTATTTCCTCGGCTCCTACCGCACTATAACATTGTCTAATTGCTGCCGTCACATTTTGTTCCGGATCTCTTGTATATGCTATTAGTTTGACTTTAATCATAATATTCCCTATTCTATCTCATATGGAAAAAATTCTCGAGTACGTACTTTTGATGGTTAATCATAATTTATTTACTGCTATGATCGGTGGCGGTATTATCGAACAAATTCTCGTCCCAATTCCATCTCCAATAATTTCCATGGCCGGAGGTGCTTCACTTTTTGGTCTTCACACTTCCTTTCTTCCTTCCTTGCTGTCAATAATTACGAAAGTTGCTCTCCCCTACGCTATCGGCGCCACCCTAGGAACTGCTGTAATTTTTTATCTTTTTTATTTCGGTGGCCATCCTATCTTAGATAAATTTGGCAAATATGTTGGTATCAGCAAAAAACTCGTTGATAAAATTCAAAAAGACTTCAAAAAATCAATGTCTGATGAACTCTTTGTCCTTCTTGGTGCTTCCATCCCCATTGTTCCGGTTTCTATCATTACCGGAATGGCAGGTCTTTTCCGCTACAATCCTCTCCGATTTTTCGGTTTAGTTTTTACTGCCCTAGTCGTCCGTGCCACCATCTTAGGCTTTATCGGCTACAAAATGGGCCAAACATTTCTTGATTTGGCCAAAGGTCTTGGCAATATAGAATCTACTTTAACCGTTATTTTCGCCCTCGTCATCCTTGGTTTCTTCTATTTGAAACGCCGCCAATACATCGCCAAGAACGAATAAAATCCTCTTCCCCGACATTCGTCGGGGTTTTCCCCTTTGACAAAAGGGGAACTTAATACAAAAGAAAATTCAGTTTTTAGCCCCCTTTCGTCAAAGGGGGCAGCGAAGCAGGGGATTTTTATCTCATCTCAAACACCACTGTCATTGATTTACTCACCGTACTAACGCCTGGTTCAACCGGTGCCGCTATATCTGCCCCACCCATACCCTCTTTGGCCATCGACGACAACCATGGACGATTATAATCACTCACAGTACCACCATCGGTCACACTAATTATCTTTCCTAGTTTTCTTCCCGAAGCCTTGGCAATTGCCTCCGCTTTTTCTCTTGCATCCTTTATCGCTACCTCATATAAAACTTTTTCTCCTTCATCGCTATCATCTATTCTCAAATTAGGACCATAAACATTATTAGCCCCTGATTTACTCAATAAATCTGTCAATTCACTCGTTTTATCTACTTCCCGTAAGATAATTTCAATTGAATTACCAACATACCATTCTTTTTCTCTTGAATCATATCTTTGACTCTCATTGATACTTATTCCTTGAGTTTTAATATCCCCAGCTTTTATTCCAAAAGCTTTTATTTCATCAATTAATTTTGTCATTTTTTCGTTTACTTCCTTAACCGCTTCTTCTTTATTTGTCTTATTAACATTTACTCCTGCCGTAAACGAAGCTACTTGATTTTTTAGTTTAGTCTTTGCCTCTCCTACTACCGTAATTCCCTGATCCTGTCCTATATTGATCTTTCCCCAATTAATATTGCCCATTGGCAATAGAAAAACCAATAAAAATAATACAATAATTACAGCTACAATACTTCCATTTTTCTTCATATATAATATATTACCATGTCAAACAAAACACCGCTTTTGTTGTTTTTTGGACCATCTGGAGCCGGAAAAAGCACTCTCGCTGAATTTATGGAAAAAAAATATCCAAAAACATATTTTGTCTATAAAAGTTATTCTACCCGGCTGCCACGTAAATCAGAAATAGAAAACAATAATTATCCCTACTTTTACCTAACCAAGAAAAAATTTAAGGAAAAGATTAAGGAAAGTTTTTTCTCGGAATATTCTCAATATAGAAACAATTTTTATGGCAGTAATTATTATCATCAAAGTAATTCCAAAATTCCCATCCATATAGTTGATATAAACGGAGCTCTAAATATCAAAAAAAACATCAAGAGATATAAACCAATACTCTTTTTTGTCACTACTCGCACCAAAAAAATATTAATTGATCGAATCAAAAAAAGGGGCGATATTTATCGACTAAAAAACATTGATAGTGAATTAAAAAATAAAAAATATGCCGATTATACCGTTCTAACAGATAATACTCCGTACACTAATTTAGTTCAAGAAATTCATTCCATTCTTCATCGCTCCATGGCAAAACCGTCAAAAACTTCGGATCCAAACAATTGTTTGGTCTAAATTTTTGTAAAACTAAATCCGGAAATTCTTTTTTCATTCTACCAACTATCTCCTTATCATGTATTCCTCTTACAATTGTCGATCTGAATTGATAAGCAATACCACTTTTTTCAATTAACATTATTGATTTTCTAATCTCCTGTAAATTTATCCTCACTCCTGTTGCTTTATCATAGTTATTCCAATCAGCCTTAATATCCATTGCTATAAAATCAATCATTTTTTTATCAATTAAGCCTTTCAAAATCCCTGAATTCAAACCATTGGTATCCAACTTAACCAAATAACCCATTTCTTTTATTTTCTTTATAAAATCAAACAAATCGGGCTGTAAAGTCGGCTCCCCCCCGGATATTACTACTCCTTCCAAAATTTTTTTCCTACTTTTTAGAAAATCCAAGACCTCATTCTCTTTTATTTCTTCGACATTTAGAGCTGAAACTAAATCCCGGTTATGACAAAATGGACAGCGCATATTACACCCAACGGTAAATATGACACAGGCCA
>CAZSCX010000018.1:10857-12220 GCA_964605545.1 uncultured Gammaproteobacteria bacterium | reverse complement strand
GCAGTGCCGCCAAAAAAATAAGAAGGATTTAGTTTGGCTTGATGGAGGTTCCAAGCCAAAAGTGAGCTAATACTAGTTTTGCCATAAGTGCCGGCAACCAATATTGAATTGTTTTTGGAAATTTGATTGCTGATAAAATTGGTAGCGGAGATATAAGGAATATGATTGTCGTGAATAATCTCAAATTCTTCTTTGGTTTTTTGAAATTTATTAAAAGAAGAGCCGACAATACATAAATCTATTTTTTTGGGTAAAGGTTTGTTTAAAGGTATATTCTTTAGAAGGTCGGAAGTAGGCGGAAATATTTTTTCTTGATCGGAACCACTTACAGTATAACCTTGTTGTTTTAGAAAGATGGCTAATGGAGTAGTCATGGAGCCGGCAATTCCTAAAATATGAATGTTCATAAAGATTTCCAGATGCCGGTATCAAAATATTCGAATCCAGGCATGGTGCGTTTGTAATAACCTGTGTCTTTTGAAAAACGTCCTAAATAACAGTAATCTAAGTTTTGATTTTTACTGTCAATGATAGTTTCCAAAACCAATCGAATAGGAAGATTACCGTGGTCATATTTTGGATCATAGAAAACGTAGGCAATATGAGATATTTTTTTTGAATAGTAACAAATCGCATAAGCAGCAATATTTTGGTTTTGATCATACCAAACGTAAAGGTAATTGAAAATATGTTTTGTAAAGATTAGTTTAACTGAACTTATTGGAAAATCCCATTTTAATATTTTTAGCCATGAAAATATTTGTTTTTGGATGTTGAGATCAAATTTGAGGGGTATTTTTTTATAACTAAATTCCTGGGTTTTATTTATAATTCGTCTATTTTCTGATGACAGAACAAATTCTTTTAAATTGGAGCGACAAGAAGTATCTTGATAGAAAAATAAAGGATCATTTCTTTGAGGTAAAAGTCCTAAAGAATAAGCTTTATCGATATCCGTAGTTTTAATGTTGTATTGAGGCATATTATTGTTTTTTTAATCTAAAAGCGGTGCGAAAAGCTTCAGCTTCCGACCAAGGAAAACGAGTATTATTTTGAATTAAATAATTCTTTCGACCATGACCGAGGGCAATAATAAAATCTGAAGGGTTGGCAGTTTTGACTGCTTCGTTAAAGGCATCTTGACGATTGGTGATAATAATAATTTTTTGTTGATTTTTACCAAACAAATCTTGAGAAATTTTTTCAACTGTTTCGTTTTTTAAATCATCACTGGTTAAAAAAATTTTGTCAGCGTATTTAGTTAGAATTTGACCGATTTCTGATTTGAAGACAGGATTCCAAAAACTGGAATAACCAAAAATTATGTAAAATTTTTTGTGAGGAATTAGAGACAGAGAATGAA
>CAZSCX010000018.1:0-10757 GCA_964605545.1 uncultured Gammaproteobacteria bacterium | reverse complement strand
GAATAACCAAAAATTATGTAAAATTTTTTGTGAGGAATTAGAGACAGAGAATGAAGAATGGCCTTAATGGCTAGAGGTGTTTTGGATGAATCAAGAAAAGTTCTAAATTTATATTTATTGGTGATTTCCTCTCTTTGACCGGGTATTTCTGGAAAATATTCGATGTTTCTTACAAAATCGGCTGTAGTAATTCCGATTTTACTACAAACATCAAAGGCAACAGTAATGATATTGACTAAAAAATAAAAGGGACTGTTGGTGACAAAATTTATATTCTTATATTCAAAAGAAAGTGATTTTGGAGTAACTTTTATTTTTTGGGCGATTTTATCTGGATCGATATCAAGTTTTACAGTAGCATTAATTGATTTTTTGATTAATGGATGAGGGTATTCGCTAATTATATATTTTATGTTTTGTTTTATTTGTTTGGCGGCAAATTTGGTTAAATTGTATTTGGGATGATAAATACTACAACCAATATTCTGGTGATTTAAAATATGTTGAATTAATTTTGCAGTACTGGCTTTTCCCTCTAATCCTGAGAGACGAATAAATTTAATTTTTTTGCATGGAAAGCCGTAAATTATTTCTGTTAAAGAGAACATTATTATGGCAATTATAACAAATTATAGAGATATCGGGCAATTTCATACCAAATTGGAGCAGCTGTTTGGGAACCCCAAATGGCAGTTTTTGGGTTATTTATGGTGACTATCATAGTAAATTTGGGTTTATCACAAGGTGAAAAGCCAACGTAGGAGGCAATAGCTGAATTCTCGTTGTATTTACCGCCAATGGCAACCTGAGCTGTACCAGATTTAGCGCAAACTTCCATATTTTTGTCTTTTAAACTACTAAGTGGTCCATTTTCAACGGCATATTTGAGAATGTTTTTCATTTCTTTAGTAGCTTTTTCGTTAAAAATATTGATTGGAGGACGGTTTTTTATTTGAATTTTTTCATTATCTGATTCAAGATATTGAACAATTTTTGGATCTATCATTTTGCCGTCTAGGGCAATAGTATTAAAAACTTGTAAAAATTTTATTTGAGTTAAAGCAAAGCCTTGACCAAAACTTGCAGCAGCAAGATCAATATGAGACCAGTAAGTTTTCGGATATGGTTTGGCTTCGCCTTGTAAATCAATGCCGGATTTTTGAGAGAGACCAAGTTTTTGAAAATATTCCAAAAACTTTTTTTCGCCTAATTCATCGATAATATAACTCATACCAATATTATCTGAATTGATAATAATATCTTTTAAATTGGAATCAGGATGATGTTTTTCGTCCCAATTAGTAATAATGTCAGAACCGATATTTCTATCCCTGTCGCATTTATCGCAAATAAAATCTGGTTTGATTGATTGATTATCGAGAGCCATGGTCATGACCAAGGGTTTGAAAATTGATCCTGGTTCAAAGAGATTGCCGATAGCAATGTTTTTGGCAGAGGGAGTGCTTTCAAAACTAGCCATGGAAATTATTTTTCCGGTTTGAGAATTCATGATTATAATAGATCCGGAATCGGCTTGATATTTTTCGATTCCTTCTTTGAGAATTTTTTCAGTAAAAAACTGAATATTTTTGTAAATACCGGTACGAAGATTGAATCCATTTTGATGAGGAATACTCCAAGTCTTTTGGCTTAAAAGAGTGTTGCCAATAGCATCTTTTGATGCGAGAATAAAGCCTGTTTTACCAGTTAATTGTTTATTGTAGTATTTTTCTAAACCGGAAAGTATGGGTTTAGCCATTTCTTTTTCCGGGTAAAATCTAGTTTGGTATTTTTCGAAACTAATACCATCGATGTCAATTTGTTTTTTTTCTAAATCAGTAAAAGGAGTGGCAAAAACATACCAAAGTTGATTTTGGTTAGCAGTAAATTGATTTATACTGTTTTGATTGTCAATTATGAAATTTGGTTTGACAGTATTAATTTTATTGAAAACATTAACTAAATCATCTGTTAAATTTGGTTTATAGATAGCTAATTTATATAGATTGATATTTGTGGCTAAAGGAAAATTGTTGTAGTCTTTTATTTCTCCTCGAGAAGGTAATATTTTTTCAGTTTTATACATTTGAGAAAGATTTCTGCTTTTTAGGGAATAACTAGAAATAACTTGAAAGAAAAATAATTTAGCGACAACGACAACAAAAACCAAGATGATACTTAATGAAAGTAGTTTTAATCTTTGTTGGTTCATTTGAGTATATTTTTAATGGGAATATAATTTTTGGAATTGGCGTATTGTTCGAGAATAGACAGAGAGGTTAGTTCGAGATATTTAATTTTGAACGTTTGATTATCTAGTTCTAATTGATTAAGTTTTTTTTGGTATTCGGAAATGGTTTGGTTTTCGATCACGATTGAATTGCTATAGTAGATAGAAAAAAATACTTGAAGAAGGAAAAGAAGGAAAGTAATAATGTAAATTATTTTTTGCCTCATTAATCTATTTTATACGATCTGAGGACGGCGGAGCGAGATAGTGGGTTTTTTTTGATTTCTGCTTGACTGGGAAGGATCATGGTTGACTGAAGTTGATGGGAGCGAATGAAATTTTTTACGATTCTATCTTCGCCTGAATGAAAAGATATAATGCAGACTGGGGCATTTGGTTTGATCAGAGATAACGTCTGTTCTAAGGCATTTTTTAGATTTTCAAATTCATTGTTGACATAGATACGAAGAGCCATAAAAACTTTGGTGGCAGGATCAATTTTAGAATTTTGAGGATAATTTTTTCTAATTATGGTGGCGAGTTGAAGTGCAGTTTTGAATGGTCGATGCTGGGTTATCAATCTTGCAATTTGACGACTATTTTTTTCTTGAGCATTTTTGGAAAAAATTTCGAAGAGCTCTTCTTGGTTAAAAGTATTGATGATTTCTTGGGCGGTGAGTGTTTGATTATTGGGGTCAAGACGCATATCAAGAGATAGTTCGTCATTGAAAGAGAATCCCCTGTTGACGGCTTTTTGTTGATTGATAGAGAGACCAAGATCAAATAAAATACCATCAAATAGAGTGGATAAGTGTTTGTTTAGATTAGAAAAATTATCGTTAATTATTGTTAAATTTGGATTGTTAATCCTATCTTGGACAATTTTGATATTGTCTGGATCTTGTTCGAAGGCAATTACTTTGGCGCCGGCCTCCAATAAAGCTAGGGTATGACCGCCATTGCCCAGGGTACAATCGAGATAAGTCTTGCCACTAGCTGGTTTTAATATTTCTAAAACCTCACTCAGTAGTATCGGTTGGTGATAAAGCATCAGTTAATGTAACAAGAAACTTTTTAGTTTTAGAATCTTTTTTGAGGGTGAAGCTTTTTTGGATTGGGGCGACTTGGTTATCTTTGGTAACCAGAGTGATATTTAGAGTACCGCCAGTAATACCTTCATCATATTTGTACTTACAACCACTGGTACAACTTTCTGTTCCCAAAAGAAGATCACGGCTCAGACTGGTACCTTCAACTTTTAAAGTGTCCCCTAGTCCTTTTTCGATTTCCATGCCGCTTTCGGAAGCGTTGTAAAGCAATTCATATTCGATGCTGGCGACAAAACTAGGAATTTTGCTAATTTTTAAATAAAGCATGTGACCGTCATCTCGGGAAGATAGAGTAATTTCCGGTTTATCAACTTCTTGGAGTTCAAAAGTGCGTGGAACCGGAGTGGGGGTAGTTTTGGAAGTTTTTTTACTGCCACAACCAAATAAAAATAATGAACAGACAAATACTATCAATAATTTTTTCATATGTTTTTATTTAACTCTTTATAGAGCCAATTGTCAACTTCGTCTATTTTTAGACGAATTTGTTTCATTGTATCTCTGTCTCGGATACTAACGGTTTGATCTTCGAGGGTTTGATAATCGACAACCAAACACCAGGGAGTACCGATTTCATCTTGACGGCGATATTTCTTGCCGATGTTGCTAGAATCATCAAAATCAATTGAGTACTTTGAATAAAGCTTGCTGTAAATTTGTTCAGCTTTGTCGATTAATTCTGGTTTATTGGAAGCTAACGGAATAATACACATTTTGTAGGCAGCGATTTGAGGATGGATTTTTAGAACGGTTCTGGTTTCACCGTTTTCTAATTTTTCTTCTTGATAGGCGTCGAGGAGCAAAAAGAAAAAACTACGATCAACACCACCAGAACTTTCAATGATGTAGGGAAAATATTTTTCATGAGTTTCCGGATCGAGATATTGGAGATCTTGATGACTGAAGTCCGAATGTTGTTTTAAATCATAATCGGTACGATCATGAATTCCTTCCATTTCAGCCCAGCCCCAAGGAGCGTTGTATTCAATATCATAGGCATCTTTGGCATAAAAAACCAATTCATTTTTTTCGTGTTGACGGAGATGAAGTCTATCTGGTTCATTGAAGAATTTTTTGTAAAAATTCATTCGATTATCCTTCCAATAATCGAACCAAATTTTTTCATCTTTAGGATGAATAAAAAATTGAATATCCCATTGTTCAAATTCACGGGTGCGGTAAAGAAAATTTTTGGGTGTGATTTCGTTTCTGAATGCTTTTCCGATTTGGGCGATACCAAAAGGAATTTTTATTCTAACTGAATCGACAATATTTTTGAAATCAAGGTAAATAGTTTGACAGGCCTCCCCTCTTAGATAAGTTTTGAGGGTTTCGCCTTTTTTAACGCCGACATGGGTTTCAAACATGATGTTGAATTTTTTGCCGTCTTCGACATCGGCAAAATTCTTAATATGGCCGGAGGCTTCCCAAACTTTTGGATGAGTGATGATGGAACCGTCAAGACCCAAAACGTCGCGACGTTGAGTGACATTTTCTTTCCACCAGATATTTTTCCAGTTTTGTTTCATTAAAACGCCAATAGGGCCGTAGTCATAAAATCCTTGGATTCCGCCATAGATTTCAGAATTTTGAAATATTATCCCGCGACGTTTGCAAAGGGAGACTAAAGAAGAAACTTTTTCGTTTTGTATGTCAGCCATATCCTATTATAGCGAAATATTTCTGGGAATGATGACATTGCATGCTAAGAAGTCAGGATGTAAATCCTGACCAAGAATAGTTAGGATTGGTAGCTTCAAGATAGCTTCTGGATTATCTGATAAAACAGCGATTGATTTTCCAACAATTTTTCTTTGTTCAATTCTATAATTCATGATATAGGGTTGTTCTTCAATTGGATGACGTTGTTTTGTGCCAAGATAAGTTAGGGCAAGAGGAAGATTGGTATATTTTTTGTAAAAAGAGAGGGTTTCGTCATTTAAAATATGGGGAGTTATGGAAAATTGACCATGAGGATCAATACCAAGATTTTTTCTTAAATCAACTACAAAAAAATGAGGTTCTTTGGGTTGGTTTGGTTTTACTAATTCATTAATGTAAATACCGGAGAGATATTGTTTTGGTGTGTATTGGGTGTGTATTCCTTCTTTTGACATAGTGGATTGTACCACAAAATTAGAAATCTATTTTGTCCAAAGTAATTCTTTCAAATTTTATAGGTTCTAAGCGAGGGGAATGGTTTCTTAAAGCATCGTTAAATGCCTCAAGGTGCTTATCAATTGTGGAACGGATAATTGGCAAATTAAAATTATTTATTTTTTTGGGCATAGTGACAAAACAAAATTGTCCGTAAGATTCAAAACCGCTTCGTGTACTTATATCTATAAGTGGAAGTTGCGATTTGTTGCTGTAATCCCATTTTCCGGTAAAAATTTCTGTCGGTGTTGGTATTAATATGTATCGATATACTAATGGAGTTTTTGATGCACCGACATGGGAGTTGGGATGGTATTCTTTTATCCAATGATGACCATAATCATATTCGGTTAAGTTAAAATTTCCTAGAGGGTCTTTGCCTGTGCCGGTAACCATGGGGTTACCGCAATAGTTTGTATAGGGAAGTTTATTCAACCGAGCGGTAAATGCGCTATAGTCGCTGTTACCATGAGATGTTTGGAAATTGGAAAATATACCAACGATATCTGACTGGTTACTTTTTTCCAAGCCCAACGCTTTCAGATATTTTACTTCCATATGTGGAGTATATCACGAGGCATGGTTGTGCAGACAAAAATAACAGTCAAAAGAGAAAAAGGATTGATTTGGGCGAGGAGACCTCGCCCTTACTGTTAACTTCCTTGCTTTTTGTTTTTATTAAACTCATCATAAAACCAATTCTTGGGATTATTATCGATATATTTCATTTGAGCAATTAAGTCATTTTTATCTCTAATAATGTGGTCAAAATAACCACGCAGGAATAATTTCCCTTCGTAGTAGGGCGACCCCGCCGCGGCGGGGTCGCCTAAATCACTATTAACTTCTTTAGTAATGTTGTATTTCAAATAGGCAATTATTTGTCCTAAGGTAGGACATATGTTATATGATTGCATGTGTAAATTGCTTTTTGATAAATCGTTTTTTTTACTTAAACCAATGCTATCAATTTTAATAATTAAATGAATATGGTTTGGCATAATCTGAAAATTTAATATTTTTACAATTTTGTATTTCTTGGGTAAATCAATTATGTTCTTATAAATTATTTCATAAACTTTATTTTTTATTATTTTGCCATTGTAAATATCACCAAATAAGCAATAGTGTTTGAATGATCCTATCGTAATGGCATAAGTTTCAGAAATAGAATAATTGTGTTTTCCTAATCTAGTTGTGTGTTTTTGGTAGATAGTCAATACTAAATTTTACATTAAATCTTTGAGAGCTGACAGTATGGGCGAGGTTCCCTCGCCCTGAAGCGTGGGCAGGCAAAAAATAACAGTCAAAAGAGAAACGGAATTTATGGTATTTTAGTGTATGGATAATTGTGGTTTAGGCAAGTTTTTTAAAAGGTATATTAAAGGTACGGAAGAAAAAACATATGTAGCGGATAAAATATTGTTGTTATGTTCGTTAACTAATGTTGTTACAAAAGAGTTGAGTGTAAAATCCCAAAAAGTTTATGTTACTTCAAAATGTTTAAAACATCTTTATGATAAAAAACCAGCAGAGGAATTCGAATGTATTTTAAAGTACTTGTTTGATTTAGTGAAATTTCCGGATCATATTTATCAAAATAAACCAAGTAAGAGTGGGAGTTATTGTTTGGTAAAAGATTTTAAAGGTATCAAATATTTTTGTTCTTTAGATAATTGTGAATGTAGTTTGGATGAAGGTTGTGATCACACGAATTTTGTAGTTACAGTTTTTCGAATCAGGGATGAGGCTTATTTAAAACCTTACAAACTCGTATGGAGCTGGAAGGGTGGCTTTCCTTCATCGTAGTGTTTTCGATGTTTCAATTACTTGAAACCTACTCACACTCCGCAGTAGAGCCTTTCTGCATTTCAGCCCCGTACGAGTTCGTATACATCATTTTATCACACAAAAAATAACAGTCAAAAGAGAAACGGAGTGGGAAAGCTTTAGAGGAGCCACCTACCCCGAGAGTCTCTCTTTTGACTGTTAATACTTATATTATATACTATGGGATGTAGTTTGTCAA
This sequence comes from uncultured Gammaproteobacteria bacterium, assembly GCA_964605545.1. Classification (GTDB taxonomy): domain Bacteria; phylum Patescibacteriota; class Microgenomatia; order UBA12405; family UBA12405; genus DAOTMI01. The sequence continues at coordinate 3,232 of CAZSCX010000018.1, read as the reverse complement.
TGGGGATGATTAAAGAGAGGGGCGGACGCAGTCCGCCCCTACATAAACAGCCTATTTGATTCAATTGGTTTTTCCAAGATAGATTCAAAATGGTTTTTTAGAAGATTTTGAGTGAGTTTAAAATTATTTGTATTATAAGAATTAATTATATCGTCTGGGATTCCAAAACCGAGGGTTTTTATTAGATTAATTTCGTTGGAAATATAGGTTTTGAGTTGGTTTTTATCAATAGCCGAAATAATTTTTTGACAGATTTCATAAACTTTGGGGGTATTTTGATTTTCCGGAATAAGCTGATTAATAAATTCCAGGAATAAAAAGAGTAAGTTTAGCTGGACTAAGTTTTTACTGGATTGCATAAATGATTTTATCGAGGTTGATTCGGAAAGCCAGGAGAAATTGTTTTTTTCAAAGAGTGAGGCTTTGATAGTGTTGCCCAATTGAAGATGTCCTAATCTACGGCTTTTTATATTCTTTGCGCCTTTGGCCAAACAATTTATTTTGCCGTAATTTGGGGTCAAGAGGGTGATAACCAAATCATTATCTTTATAATTTCGCTTATTGATGACTATTCCTGTAACTGTTTTGTAAAGTGGCATTAGAAGCTGATTTTGATAGTTTTGTCGGCAACCCATTCGAAAGAATCGTATTTGTTGCCGTTGACAAATAGTTCATAATCGATAGCTTTGGTGCCGGGTTGTTTCTGAAGGAGGAGAGAGTAATTATTGTTGGCGGGGACACTGCTTTCATATTGGATTGACGTTTTTAGACTTGATTTGGCATATAGAGGGAATTTGTCGCCGTAAAATCCTTCAAAAACTTGCTTGCCGAGTTCTTCGTATTGGACTGGTTCTATTTCGGAGCCGGTCATTTTAATAAGTTTAGAACCGGTTGGCACGTAAAATCTAAACCAGTTGCGGTATTTTGGAGCGTTGAGACAAAGATCCCCTTTTTCCAAATTGCAGTTGGAGGCCCTTGAGGGGTTGATGTAGGTAATAGTAATTTTGTGTTCGATTTTACCGTTTTGAGCGGTAATTTCATGTTTTATTTTCTGTTTTAGGAAAAGGTTGGTTTTGGCCGAGGCCATGTTGGCGTCGTTGAGATGAAAATAGTCTCCTGTGGTTTCACTAATTTGTCCGGCAATATTGGCTAATTTTGCCGATTTTTGCATTTCGGGATCGGTGAAATAAAAAAGAATGTGTTTCTGGTAGACATTGTTTAAAAAGGCTTGCATGATGGAACTGATTTTTTCTTTCTCGCTGCCCATGGCATTGCTGAGCAAAGAGCTCATGAGAGGACCAAGGAAGCCCTTGCGATCGGTTTCGATGTAGTTTCGGGGACGACCGGCAATCCATTCGAGCTGGTAAATAATCTGAGGACAGCCGTCGCAGCGCTTGTCGGGATCGGCGGAAAAATTACCATAACCAGAAACGCCAATACGACCCAGGACCTTGACCAAATCGACAAGAACATTGGTGTCGATGGCAATGACGGCGTCAATTTTATTTTTGCTGGGGGCGATTTTGTTGTAAATGGCCATAAAAGATGAGATGCTTTCCGGAAAGTCAGGGGAAATATTCATGTCTCGAAGATTAAAATAAGGAACGTTGATATGATATGCTTTTATGGGTCGCGGAGCAGGGACTTTGCTGTTGTATTTAGCATCCAATGAGTAAATATCGTCCGAAAGTACCGGAGTGATTTTCCCCTTGTCAATTTTGATGATAGAGTAGGCAGTCCAAAAGCCTCCGGTTGGGCGCAATTCGGCATCGTTTTGGAAAATCAGGAAAAAATGGCGAGGAGAATCTTTACCCAACAGCCAGGACGTTTTTTGGAGAATCGGCTGGCCATCTTTGAGGAGCTTAGCACTTTCACCCAAAATTTCTTTGGCTTTGACAAGATTGGATTTAAGTTTAATACCTTTGAATTCTTCGGGATAATTTTCAATATTGATTTGATCGAATTCGGTTTCAATCGCAGTCAATTTTTTTTCAATTGAATCTAGGTGGGGAATGATACTTTCGATTGATTCGGTGAGAAAACTGATCCTGTCTTGGGTGGTTTTAGCTGAATCGGTGGCGGCACCTTTGATACCCAAAAAATCTTTGTAAGGTTCGATGGCTTGAACAACTATTTCACCTGTTTCTATGGCTGTTTTAAAAATATTTAAAAAGTTTTTGCCGTCTTGATAGTATTTATTGACGAAAGGAAAAGAACCGATAAATTTTAGGCGAGAATATTTTTTCTGTAATAAAACCTGTTGAGTTTTAAGTTCATTGATTTCTATTTTGGCAAGATCGAGGTCTTTGGCACTAATTGCTGTTTGAATATTCTTGGCTTTTTCTCGGGTGATGTTGATTTGATCATAAAAACCTTTTCCGGGAACAAAAACAAAGAAAAATAAAAATAAACCCAAGACAGTAACGACAATGGCGGAAATAGAAAGAAAATTTACAGAAAACTTCTTGAGTTTTGGTTTATTGATTCTAATATTAATTTTTGGCAATTTAAATTTGAAACGCATTAATTCATTTTAGAGGAAATTATTTGATTTTACCAGCGAGAAAGCATGGAAAATGGGGTTTTGAGAATAATTGAGATTTCTTGACGCAGGGAGCGATTGCGAACGTAATTGGAATCCATCTTGGCTCTTTTTTCGAAAGGAAGATCGTTGCGACCTGAAGTTTGCCAAATGCCGGTTAGACCCGGTTTAACTGAGCGAATGTCTTTAATATACTGTTTGGTATGAGGAAATTTGTTTTCGTATTCTTTTAATTCTTCTTCGCGATAAGCACGAGGACCAACTAAACTCATTTCTCCTTTTAAAATATTAAAAAATTGAGGTAGTTCATCGAGAGATATGGTACGAATTATTTTCCCAATAGAAGTAATTCTAGGATCTTCTTTCATTGGTAGTTTCCAGCCATTTTCTTTATATTTTTTCCAAAGTTGAGGGTAATTTTCTTTTAGACGCTTGTCATTGTCGCCAATATACATAGTACGGAATTTATACATATAGAATTCTTTATGATTTTTACCAGCTCGTTTTTGTTTAAAGAGAATTGGTCCAGGCGAAGTAATTTTAATAAGAATAGTAAAAATAATAAATAAGGGTGAAAAAAGAAGAATAAGAAATAAGGAAAAAAAGATGTCGATAAATCGTTTACAGAATTCAAAATAGAATTTATTTTTTATCATGGATTTGTTTAACTATGTTTTTGACATTATAACT
>CAZSCX010000017.1:0-12748 GCA_964605545.1 uncultured Gammaproteobacteria bacterium | reverse complement strand
GGATACTCTTTATCAAGAGGGTTTAGTTTTGCAATTGCTTTGTCGATGATTTTGTTGAGATCTTTTTCGTCCAATTCTTTGAGAGTGAAGACGCGACAACGGGAAAGGAGGGGAGAAATTATTTCAAAAGAGGGGTTTTCGGTAGTGGCACCGATTAAAGTCAGCTCCCCGGTTTCAACATAGGGGAGGAGAAAATCCTGCTGGGCTTTGTTGAAACGGTGAATTTCGTCAAGAAAAAGAATTTTTTTAATGAGAGGGACCTGCCTGCCGGCAGGCAGGCTTTTGTTGGCGATAATTTTTTTAATATCGTCTTTGCCGGCGGAGACGGCAGAAAGTTCGTGGATTTCGGCGCCGGATTCGTGGGCAATAATACGAGCCAAAGTAGTTTTGCCAACACCCGGTGGACCCCAAAAAATCATAGAAAATAATTGTTTATTTTCGATTAAAATTCGCAGAGGTTTGCCCTTGCCCACCAAATGTTCTTGGCCAAAAAAATCATCCAGACTTTCTGGTCTTAGTTGGGCAGCCAGTGGAAAAAAATTGTTCATCCAGTTAAAATTTTGTTTCTGTTTATCAGATAAACACAATAAAGAATAATTAAAGTAGAACCGTAATAAACGAGAGGCGGAGAACGGGTAATGAGGGAGCCGGCCAGAAGCGGACCAAAAATCTGGGTGGTGGAAGAAACACTTTCGTAAACACCCATTTTTTCTCCTTCCTGAACTTCACTTTCGACCCGCAAAAATAAACTGGGGTAATAGGCATTTAAAAGACCGATACCAATGGAAATAATGAAGGCGATAGGGAAAATAACCCAGAAGGTGGGAATAAGGGGGATGAATAAAATACTTAAAGCGGTAAGGATCAAACCAATTTTGACACTTTTTAGTAAATTACCGCTACCATATTTGACGATATAAAGCTGAATAACAATGTTGATTAAGCCGATATAAACCATTAAGAAACTGATAGATTGAGGAGTGAGGTGATAGCGGTTGGTGGCAAAAATAGGGAGAGTGGATTGAAAGGAATAGAGACAAACCATAAAAAGAAATTGGACCAAAAGTATTTGTTTGCAGGCGGGGTTGGAAACAACTTTTTTGAAACTGGCAATTAAATTAATAGAAACATTTTCTTCAATTTCCTGGGGATGATGAGATTCTTTGAGAAAAAAGTAAGTCAAAACAAAAGAAAACAAACAAAGAAGAGCGCCGGCAAGAGCGGGAATAGTTTTGTCGTGGGTGAGGCCAAAGAGAACACCGCCGATGACCGGACCAATGATATAGCCCAAACCATAGGCAACACCGATTAAAGCCATGCCCTTGTGGCGGTTGTGATCTTTGGTAATATCGCTAATGTAGGCACGAGCGGCGGGAATATTGCCGCCGGTAAAACCATCGATCAAACGAGAAATAATGATTAGCCAATAAACCTTGGCATAGGCAAAAATAATGTAAGCAATAACGGTACCGAATTTGGAAATCAAGAGAACCGGGCGGCGGCCGTGGCGATCGGAAAGCTTGCCCATATAGGGAGCGGCAAAAAATTGAGCAAAGGAATAAGAAGCTAAAAGAAGACCGAGTTTGATGCCGGTTATATTGAAATCAACAGCAAGTTTGGGAAGAATGGGAATAATTAAACCAAAACCAATCAAATCAGTTAAAACTATGATAAAAATAACTATGAACTCTTTTCTTTGGTTGATTTTGACAAGTAGTGCGTTCATAAAGTGTATCGGACTGAATCAGTCTCTCTGGTTAGACGAGGCGATAACAGCTTATACTGTCAAAAATTATACACTGGTAAATATTATCAGGCAATTTTCGGGTGGAGATTTTCACCCGCCTTTTTATTATATGTTCATGAGATTGTGGACAAGCGTTTTTGGATATAGTGAGATTTCCCTGAGAATGCCGTCGATTATTTTTTCTCTTATTACTATTTATATAGTTTATTTAATTTTAAAAAAATATAGTGAAAAAGTGGCATTATGGGGAACTGCCCTAATTGCCTTTAATCCACTTTTGATTTATTACGCTCAGGAAGCAAGAATGTATGCCATGGCGGTTATGTTTATTACCCTGGCAATTTATGCCAAAACGAGAAATAAAAAAATGGAATTATATCTTTGGAGCTTTTTGGCCTTTTGCACTTATTATGGATCGGTATTTATTTTGCTGGCTTTGGAATTTTGGAACTGGGGTTTGGCGGCGGCGGGAATAGTGCTCTTGCCACTGTTGCTAAAACAATTTGCCACATCACACTCATTGCTGGGCGAGGTGGTAAATTGGAATTTAACTTTGGGGACTGTGAATTTAAAAAACATTTTGTTGATATTTATAAAAATGATAACCGGGAGAATACCGTTTGAAAAAATTTATATTTTGCCGACACTTTTGTTTTGGCTGACAGCAATAAAATCGGGATTGAAAAATAAATTTTTCTTAAAACTTTTGGTGGTGCCCTTGATTTTGGTTTTGGTATTTTCGTTTAAAGTGCCGATGCTGCAATATTTTCGGGTGCAATATTTGATAATTCCCCTATCGATTTTGATTGCCTTAAAATTTAAAAACAGTATTTTATTTTTGATTATTCTTTGGCTTTTTTCGGGAATGTATTTGTTTAATTCAAAATATTATCGGGAAGATTGGAAAAAAATGTCACATGATTTACCAAATGAGGTTTATATGATTGGATCTTTTGAAAGTCCGATAAATTATTACCGGCAAGATATCAAGGTAAAAGATATTAAACAAATAAAACCGAGCGAAGAGAAATTTGTTTATATTCCCTATGGAGAAATAATTCATGGTTTGGATCACAACAAAATATTTGGCGAAATCGGATACAAAAAAATTGAAGAGAAAAGTTATAGAGAAATTTCGTTTGAAACCTGGTCACTTTGAAGTTGCCAAAAATGATTATAGAGACTATTTTTGTTGTCTACTAATTCTTTATGAGTACCGGTTTCGACAACTTTGCCGTTATCCAAAACTAGAATTTTATCAACCCATGAAATGGTCGAAAGACGATGGGCAATAATAATGGTGGTTTTGTTTTTGCAGGCATGTTTTAGAGCTGTACGAATTAGTTTTTCGGAAATTGAATCGAGCTGGGAAGTGGCTTCATCAAATAAAATGATATCGGGATTGGCCAAAATGACCCGAGCAATAGCCAGACGCTGACGTTGACCGCCGGACAGTCTAATACCTCTTTCGCCTACAAGAGTGTCGTATTTTTTGGGAAGGGTCATAATAAAGTCGTGAAGATTGGCTAATTTAGTAGCGGCAATAATTTGTCTTTTGCTGGCAGCGGGCTTACTGTAGGCAATATTGTAAGCAATGGTGTCGTTAAATAGAATTGGTTCTTGAGGAACAACACCAATAAAGGATCTTAAATTTGATTTCGTGTATTTATTTATATTGACATCATCAAGTAATATTTCGCCATGATGAATATCGTAATAATGTAAAATTAATTTTCCAATAGTAGTTTTGCCGGCACCGGATTTGCCAACGAGAGCAACTGATTCGCCGGGTTGAATAGAAAGAGAAAAATTATCGAGGGCATTCTTTTTGTTATCAGGATAAATAAAAGAAACATTTTTAAATTCGATTTTTCCGAGTACATTTTTTTTCTTTACCGGATTGATTGGATCAGGTACCTTTATTTCTTCATCAAAAACTTTAAAGTATTTTTCCAGATCAACAGTAGCCGTGACCATTTGACGGGTTTCATAAATCACTTCAAAAAGACGAGGGTAAAAAGAGGTAATAAAACTGACGACCATAATATAATCACCAATGGTTATCATGCCGTTTTTGAATTGAAATAAACCCAAAACCAGAATTGAAAATATACTTAAATTACCTATCATTCCAATATTTATATCTATCTGTCTAAATGATTTGGTAAATAAATAAAATTTTTGATACCATTCCCGATGTAAATCGGAAAGACGATTGTGCTCCCATTGTTCTTTGGCAAATAATTTGACAGTGTCAAAATTATTTAGATTATCAATTAAGACATCCATGATATGATCATCTTTTTCCAAAAACGCTTTTCTTGTTGTTAAATTATTTCTAATTAATTTTTTTCCAATAATAATAGTTACCGCCAAAGAAACCAAAAGAGACAAAAGTAAATAAATATTGAGACGGGAAAAAAAGAAAAGCATAATCAAAAAACTAATAAAAACACTACCCATGCGCCAATGGAGAACATAATGAACATCAAAAAAAGCGTTGTCGCCTCTTTTGACAGCAGAAATAAGAGTGCCAATTTTTTTGCTTAAATGATAAGCAAAATCAAGATCGTTAATTTTTTTAAAATATTCAAGACGGACATCACGCGAAGAATTCATCAACATTCTGTCGCCAGAAATACCGCTGATAACATCGGCAATTACATTGATAATACGGGCCAAAATATAAGCAATAAATATTTTAAATAAATTCCCAAAATTACTTTTTGGAATATTATCGATAAACAATTTGAAAAAATATGGCTGGATATTGGCTGAAATGGCATAGATCGAAAAAGCGCAAAAGAAGACTATAAAATAGGTTTTATAGCGCCACAAAAATGAATAGTACCTTTTTAGCGTCTTTAGCATGAAGAAATTATATCCTATTTTAGGCTATTTTGTACATGATTTAAGAAATGCCAAAAACAGTGGGTGGGGAGTGAGGGGGCGGGAAATATATTCCGGGTGAAATTGAGTGGCGACAAAAAATTTGTTTTTGGGAATTTCGACGGCTTCGACTAATTTGCCATCGGGCGAAGTCCCCGAAAAAATCATGCCGGCTTTTTCAAATTGTTCTTTGTAATCAATATTGAATTCATAACGATGACGGTGTCTTTCGTCGCTAATTAGATCTTTTTGATAAATTTTTTCCAAAACGGAACCGTGTTTAATCTTGCACGGCCAAGCACCTAAACGGATAGTGCCGCCGTATTGGTGTTTCTTTAAATATTCCTGTTGTTCGGGCATAATGTGAACGACAGGATGTTTGGTTTTGGGATTGGCTTCGGTGGTGTTGGCGTCTTTGAGTCCCAAAACATTTCTGGCAAATTCGATAACGGCCATTTGCATACCAAAACATAAACCTAGATAAGGGATATTTTTAGTACGGGCAAATTTGACAGCATTTACTTTACCATCGACTCCCCTTTTACCCCAACCCTGGGGAACCAAAATACCATCCATATTTTTTAGATCTTTTTCGCAAAATTTTTCACAGTCAATCCAATTTAGTTTTAAGTCGATATTTAATTTCCAAGCGGCATGTTTGAGAGCTTCGATAACCGAAACATAAGAATCGGTAAGCTTGTAATCACCGGTATTGAAATATTTACCGACCATAGCGATATTGACGGTTTTGGATTTTTTGGCATCAATCGATCGAATTAATTTTTTCCATTTTTGAATTTGGTGATGTTTTTTGCCGGGTAAATTTAGGAGTTTAAGACAGGCGGTAGCCAAGTGTTGTTTTTGGTTATGAAAATAAAGGGGTAATTTGTAGACCGAATCCAGATCTGGATTACTAAAAATTTGATTGCCGGGAATGTTACAAAATAAACCAATTTTTTCGAGACGTTTTTTGTCGATGGGAACGGTACTGCGGGCGACTAAAATATCGGGCTGAATACCAAGGCTGTTTAAAACATGGACCGAAGTTTGAGCCGGTTTGCTTTTTAATTCACCAATATGAGGCATATAGGGAAGGTAGGTAACATGAAGCTGAATAACATCTTTTGGATTCTGGAATTTTAAAATACGAGAGGCTTCAAAGAAGATACCATTTTTGTATTCGCCGACAGTTCCACCAAATTCAATCAAAACAATATCGGCTTTGTTGACAGTGCCGGCTAATTTAATTCTTCTGATAATTTCGTCAGTGACGTGAGGAATGGTGTCGACAGTTTCGCCACCATATTCAAAAGCGCGTTCTTTTCGAATGACTTCGGAATAAATTTGACCGGCTGTAATATAATTTTCCCGATGTAAATTTTCATGAAAAAATCTTTCGTAATGACCCAAATCTTCATCACATTCCATGCCATCGTGAGTGACAAAAACTTCACCGTGTTCCTGGGGACGGAGGGTACCGGCGTCGACGTTAAAATACATATCAACCTTGACCGGAGTAACTTTATAGCCGCGGGACTTGAGGAGAAAAGTGAGGGAGGCGGTGGTAATGCCTTTTCCTAATCCGGAAATAACACCACCAGAGATGAAAATAAATTTCATATTCACTTGTATCACAAAAGAAACGAAAAGGCTAGACTAAACGGAATTCAATATTCTTTTTGTCGAAGATATGAGTTTTGTCGATAAAGGTAATTTCGTGGAGTTCATTGGCCATTAGGAGAGTGTTGGTTCTGGCACCACCACCAAAAAAGCGGACTCCCTGAATAATATCACCAGTGGTGACTCCTGTGGCACAAAAAACAATATTTTTTCCGCTGGCCAATTCTTTTTGAGTATAAATTTTTTTCAAATCACCGCCCATTTTCTTTAATCTTTTTTCTTCATCAGCACTTTTGGGCCAAAAACGACCTTGGAATTCACCTTTGAGACAGCGAATAGCAGCACAGGTGATGACGCCTTCTGGGGCAGCACCAATACCCATAACAGCGTGCATGTTTGAGCCCCGTAAACAAACTGCAACACCAGGCATTAAATCACCATCGGCAATAAGTTTGACCCGGGCACCAGCTTCACGGACAGCAGCGATTAAGTCTTCATTTCTTTCACGATCCAAAATAACGATAACCAAGTCACGAATTTCACGATGTAAAAGTTCGGCTAAAATTTTTAAATTTTCTTTTGGCGGAGCATCGAGATGGACTTTGCCGGCAGCTTCCGGACCAACAATCAATTTATTGATGTACATATCGGGAGCATGAAAAAGACCACCCTTTTCGGAGGCAGCCATAACAGAAATGGCATTGTTGTTAAAATTTGCCGTAGCATTGGTATTTTCTAACGGATCAATAGCAATATCGACCTGATGACCCACACCGGTACCAACCTGTTCACCGATATAAAGCATTGGGGCTTCGTCACGTTCACCTTCACCAATAACAATTCGACCATTAAAATCAAGATCGTTAAATGCTTTTCTAATAGCTTCTACGGCAGCGTGGTCTGCGGCATTTTTGTCGCCAAGACCAACGGCACGTGCGGCAGCAATAGCGCCGATTTGAGTAATGTGGGGCAAGTGATCTGCAAGAAATTTAATCATATTGCCTTATTGTATCAGTGCCAATTGACTCTTGTCCAATTTTTCAATTGCATAACGATACATAGTACGAGGCATGAGCGAATGGTTTTTCTTTAAAAAATCCAAAAGAACAGACTCGTCTCTCTTGCCAATTTCACGTAACATCCAACCTACGGCTTTGTGAATTAAGTCTTGATCATCTTTTAATAAATTTTGGCCTAATTTTAAGGAATCGGCAAAGTCTTTGTTTTTGATAAAAGTAAAAGTGGAAAGGATAGCTATACGGCGATGCCACAGATTTTTGGATTTGGATAGATTATAAAGAGGACGACGGGAACGACTAGATAAGTAATGACCTATTATATTGGGGGCCGATAAATCAACCAAATCCCAATTATTAATCCGATTAATATTTTTGCAATAAAAATCGTAAATAATTTTTTGTTGTTTTTTATCGGCTTTAAGATATTGAGAAATAAGAATAAAAATTCCTGTAAGACGAGCTTCGTGAAATTTGTTGTCCAAAAGTTTTTGAATTTCAAACAGAGAAAGAGTTTTGTATTTTTTGGCAATAAGACGCTGGTTTGGTACCTTGATGCCCAAAAAAAGATCACCATAGCCATATTGACCTTTGCCGGTTTTGAAAAAACGGGAAAGTAGTGACGATTGTTTGTCGTTTTTTATGGCCAATAAATTGGATAAAACGTGTTTGGATGAAATTTGCATAAATTTAAATCTCCCTCCCCGCAGCTGCGGGGTTTCCCTCTTTGACCCGACTTCGCTAAAGCTACGACGGGCGAAGCAAAGAGGGACGAGAACATTATGTACTATAATAACAAATATGAAACAAAAAACAGATGAGTATTTTATAAGAAAGTGTATTGCCCTGGCAGAGATGTCGATAAAAAAAGGAGAAGCACCGTTTGGGAGTTTGATTGTGCGAAACGGAAAAATTATTGCGACTGCAATTAACGCTAATGAGAAAAAACACGATGTAACCAGTCATGCTGAAATTATGGTGATGAGAAAAGCACAGAAGAAATTAAATACTAAAGATTTGAAAGATTGTGAAATTTATTCAAATTGTGAACCTTGTCCAATGTGTTCATTTATGATTAGAGAATTGCATTTTAAAAAAGTGGTTTTTGGGGTGAGATCGCCAAATATGGGTGGGTATAGTAAGTGGAAAATTTTAGAAGACAAAAATTTGGCAAAGATTAAACCGTTTTTTGATGAAGTGCCAAAAGTTGTAGCGGGAGTATTGGAAAAAGAAGCAAAAGAAACTTACACTAAAATCGGTTGGGGTGATTTTTTAAAAGCATTATAATTTTATTGTTTTTATCCGGTTCGCCAACCAGTTTAAAACCGAATTTTTGGTAGAGAGTGACAGCAGGAAGATTGTCTGCACTGCATTTAAGCCAAACATTTTGCGGTTTTAAAGTATTAAAAGCTTTTTTCATGAATTCTAGAGCTAGACCTTTTCCTCGGGCTTGGGCATAGAGACGGATAGCAAAAGTAATATCAAAATCAGGATGGTCTTTGAGAGTTTCGTCCTGAAACCAAATGAGGCCACAGAGATTACCTTTCTTGTTTACCAATGTGTAAATAGTGGGATTGACCAAATACCAGCTATTAAAAGCCTGACGATTGGCAAAACGGGTTTTGTCGGAAGTAAAAGAGAGAACCTGTTTATCGGTATTTGAGTAATGGATTAACTCGTCAATTTGAGACTCGGTAATACCTTTTTTAAAAATAAAATTATTCACGGCAGCAATCCAATATTTTGCCTATGGTACGGCTGATTGAACCTAATAAATCGTTTTTCTTGAGAGGTTTCTCTTCAAATTTTATTTTTTTGGGATCTGGTTTTACAAAACCTAAATTTAATCCCCAAAATAAATTATATAAATCAAAAGATTTTTTGAAATAATCATTGGCTTCTTTTTTATCACCTTTATTGAGTAATTTAGTACCCACTTCCATAAGACGCATTGAAGCGGATAGAAGATGTTTACTGGTACACCAAACTTCACCTTCATTTTCTTTGACAATTTTTTTCATTAATTCTTTACGCATTTCCCGGGCTTGTTGGAGAATGTCGAGATATTTGGTATTGCCAAGTTTTTGGGAAGTGAAAAACATATGTTCTTCGATACCAATTAAATTCATGATGGCAACCGAAAGATCTTCACCGGATGATAAATCAAGTTTATGGCCTTTTTCAAGACTTTTTACTTTATCCATTAATTTTTTTATGTCGTCTGATTTCATAGAATATTTTTTAAAACTAAGGTGGTAATAATTAAGATTATAAGGGGAATAATAACTTTTTGGTAATAGAAAAAAACTTTTCCGTTATTGAAACGGCGAAGAATAAATTCCAAATGAATAGAAAAAATTGAAAGCAAAAGACCAATTGATAAACCAAGTAAAGAGCGGTCAACTCCAAAGATAGGATTGATACCTTTCAATTGACGACTGATATCGAGATAGGCAACGGTGAGAAGATAAAAAATAATTGACCAAAAATAACCACTGTTAAAAATTGGCTTTTTGACTTTGGTAGCTAAATAGTAGGCAATAGCAGTGTTGAGGGCAGAAATCCAAATGGAGACTAAAAAACTATCAATATTGAGTCTTTCGGCGATAAATAAACCGCCACCAACGGTAACGATACAGACAGGACATTGAGCGTAAACTGGATGTACGAGCATGGTCTATTATACAATATAGGCATGTTTGTCGATCTACATATACATACAAGGTTCAGTGACGGGCAAAATACGCCGGCAGCAATGATAAATGCCGCGATCCGAAAGGGAATCAAATGTATTGCTTTTGCCGATCATAATGATTGCCGAGCTTATCGTAAAGGAATAAAATATATTAAGGAAAGAAAATTAGAAAAAACAATATGGTTGCTACCCGGAATAGAATTTACCTGTGTTGAACATCCACATTTAATTTCAATTTTTTATCAAAAACATGTGGTAATAGTGGGAATAAGTCAAAAGCAAATTGAAAAAATGGTTAGATTATATAAAAAACAAGGAAGGTTTTTTTTGTTATCGGAAATTTTTGAATGGGCGGAAAAACATAAAGGGTTAGTCATCGTCCCCCATCCTCATATTTTTGGTGGTATTGGCTCGATGAATCTCCAAGAAATAATGAAATATTTAAAATATATACATGCGATTGAAGAACATAATGGTTCTTATCGTCAAGGATATCCTCAATTTATTTACGATTGGTACCATAAAAGCAGGAAGGAAATTGCAAAAATCTGTCATTTACCAACAATGGCCAATAGTGATGCCCATATGAATTTTATTGTTGGCCGATATTTTGATACGGAAATTTTGGGAGAACCAAAAAATAGAGAGCAGGTAGTAGAGTTTGTCAAAAAAGGTTTATGTCAACCTCACCTAAGACCCGGATATTTCCAAAAAATAATTAAAAAATCAAAAACAATAATAAAATCAATGTTATACTCTAATTAATATGAATAAACTATATATACTCCCCTTCGACCATCGTTCTTCATTTGAAAAAGCGGTAGCACTAGAAAAAATACCAGAAGCAAAGATGATAATTTATGAAGGATTTTTAAAGGTTTGGGAAAATTATCCCAATAAGGAAAATTTGGGAATTTTGGCTGACAATACTTATGCCAGAGCGGTTTTGGATGATGCTAAATCTAAGGGAGTTATTAGAGCAACCTGTATTGAAAAAAGTGGTCAAACGGTTTTTGATTATGAGTGGGAAAACTGGCAAGAAAAAATAAAGGAAATTCAGCCGGATTTAGTCAAGGTGTTGGTGCGATATAACCCGGCCGAAAAAGAAAATAACCAGATTCAGCTGGAAAGACTGGAGAAATTGTATAATTTTTGTAAAGAAAATAATTATCCATTTTTGTTTGAATTATTGACTGGGGATGCGGCGGTAACAGCGACAGCAATTGGAGAAATAAAACAAAAAATGTCACCGGATATTTGGAAACTTGAAGGAGTAGAGCCTGGTCAATGGGAAGAGGTTTTGGCTCAAACCAAAGATGATAAAATTATCGTTTTGGGAAGAGGAGAGAATGCCGAAAAGGTAAAAGAATGGATTACCGAAGCAAAGAAATATCCACAGATTATTGGTTTTGCTATTGGGAGAACGGTGTTTTTGGAAGCAATTCAAAAGTGGGATTCGGGTGAATTTAGTCATGAACAGGCCAGAGATCAAATCGCTGTTAATTATCAGGGTTGGATTGATCTTTGGGAATCGGTTTAGTTTTGAGATTCTTTTTGAGGATTTTGGGGACGGATTTCCGGAGGATTGCTAAGGTTGGCTAATAGTTGTTGTTGGATTAAATAAAAACCGAGGAGAGTTGATTCGACAAGTTCGTCTCTAACAAGTGAATATTTATCGGCTTCATGATTGATACGAGCTAAAAGTTCTTGATTATTTTCTTGCATACTAAGGGTAATTCTATTTAAAATTATTTTTTTGTCGACAGGGTTCTGAACATTTATTTGCAGAGAGAAAACAGTTGATTCAGAAATTATTGGGAAATCTTGATCATTTTTTTCATATTTGTTATTTAATTGTCTGAGAAAAAAGAAAGGGAAATTGGAATAAAAGCTGGTATCTAGTGTCTGTGGATAAAAAGGAAAATCTTCGTCATCGTCAAAAGATGGATCACAGTTATAACCTTGGGCAATTAGCCTGTTCTTGGTAGTTTGAAGTGTATGATGATGAACAAAGTTATAAAGATTGTTGTTGGTAGCAATAAAATGATAGGCGTTTTCATCATCGCTTAATTCTACTTTAAATTTTTTATCAAATTCTCTTTGTTTTAAGACAGGAATTTTGTCTTTTTCAAATATTTCTTTGGTAATAATTGGTGTAGAATCCGGCTTGCTTTCCTTTCGATATTTGTATCTTCTGTTTCTTTCCTTCATTGGCTGATGTTAAGTTATTTTGAGGATTTTTTCAAGCATGGGAAAAATAAGGGAATGATAGAGAAATATATAGAGAGAGTAGCGACCGAAAAAAGAGAATAAACGGATTACCGGATTATTTGATGGTAGGCTTAGGTTGTAAAAAATCGAAAAAATTGTAAAGGTATAAAGCATGGTAAGTAAATATGGCGGATTATGCCAAGTATTCGGTATTAAATTGAAAAGTTCGAAAAAAATTAAAACTAAAGCAGCAATAACGGAGAATATAAATTTGGGCTTAAAAAAGGAAATATTTTTATAAAAAATAATGCCTAAATAAAATAAAAATAAAAAGGATCCACCGAAAAGAAATTCTCCCCCACCCCAAAGATTGGTAAAATGAAAACGATTTAATAGAAAAGAAACTGCAAAAATTAGCGGAAGAAAAAAATAATTTAATTTATTTAAAATTGGAGCAATTAAAAGTAATTGCAAAAAGAAGGCGATAAAATAAAAAGGGCCGGCGGCGTTGAAATTAATAAGACTGGAAAGAAAAGGCTTGTGAATAAACAGACTGATTAAAAAGGTGGC
>CAZSCX010000016.1:0-13150 GCA_964605545.1 uncultured Gammaproteobacteria bacterium | reverse complement strand
TGGTATAGGCACGGGCTTACTGGATAAAAGCTACTCTGGGGATAACAGGCTAGTCGCATCCGATAGTTCATATTGACGATGCGGTTCGGCACCTCGATGTCGACTTGGCGCATCCTGGCCCTGAAGAAGGGGCCAAGGGTTGGTCTGTTCGCCCATTAAAGCGCTGCGTTAGTTGGGTTCAGAGCGTCGCGAGACAGCTCGGTCTCTATCCACGGTAATCGTTCGATTCTTGAGGGAATTCATCTACAGTACGAGAGGACCTAGATGAGGAAACCGCTGGTGTGCCAGTTGTACCGTCAGGTGCATCGCTGGGTAGCTACGTTTCTATTAGATAACTGCTGAAAGCATCTCAAGCAGGAAACTGATCCCAAGATAAGGAATCGTAGTCCGACGAAAGTTGGACGAGAAATCGCCGGGAGACTACCGGTTAATACTTTGCGCGTGGAAGGCTCGTAAGAGTTTAAGCTAAGCAAAGGAAAGATTGAAAGAATTTTTCAGTAAAGTATGGCTTATTGTTCCATCTCTTTGGAGTAATAAGTCATAAGAAAGGATGGCGACTCAATTTAGAGGCCAAGAAATATATTGGTTCTTCGATTCCGGTCACTTGAGCGAGATGGAACCACCTCTTCCCATTTCGAACAGAGAAGTGAAACTTTTCAGCGCTGACAATAGTACCCCGGAGACGGGGCTTGAAGATAGGTCGTGGCCGGAATCGAGGAACTGTAGATTCAACAGATTTTTAAGTTATTTGTTTATTTGGGGTTGCCAAAACCCCCTTTGAAATATGGCAAAAAAAATAAAAAAAATAAAGAAAGAAATCAGCACTATGGCTGATCTTTTAGCTACGGAAGGAATTGAAATTAAAGGATTAAAGAAAAAACAGGAAGTTAAGGGAAAAATTACAGCAATCAAAAATAAGGCAATTTTTATTGATATTGGTGGAAAAACTGATGCGGTGGTGATGGGAAAGGAATTCGAATTTGTAAAAGATTATATTGCCGATTTGAAAATTGGTGATGAAATTGAGGTTTCAGTAAAATCTCCAGAAAATGATAAGGGTCAAATTTTGGTTTCGATTAGAGGTGCAGCCAGTGGCTATGGTTGGAATTATTTTAAAGACAAAGAAAGAAGTGGTGGAGAGATAACTGTATTTGCTAAAGAATTAAATCGAGGTGGAGCAGTAGTAGTGGCTCCGTTTGGATTTTTTGGATTTATTCCAGGTTCACAGATTGGTAGTAAATATGATGGTGATCCAGAAAAAATGATTGGTAAAAAGATTAAAACAAAGGTTTTGGAAGTTGATCAATCTAAAAATAGATTGGTATTTTCCGAAAGATTGGTTTCTGAACCAAATAAGGTTGGAGAAGAATCGGTGGCCATTGAAAATTTACAAGTAGGTGATGTTTTTGATGCCTCAATAGTTAGAATAGAGCCTTTTGGTATTTTTGTAAAAATTGATATTCAAGCGAAGAAAGAAAAGGGAGAAAAATCTTCTTATCTTGAAGGTTTAGTTCATATTTCTGAGGTTTCTTGGGAAAAAGTCGAAGATATTTCTGGAAAATATAAAGTAAAAGATAAAATAAAAGTGGTTTTGATTAATAAAGGTGATGGAAGGCTGCAATTTTCTATCAAGAGACTTTCAATTGATCCTTGGGAGAAAATTGAAGAAAAATATCCAAAAGATAAGGAATCTGAAGGTGAAGTGGTTCGAATTGCCAATTATGGAGCAATCGTTCGATTGGAAACTGGTGTTGAAGGATTAATCCATATTTCTAAATTAACCGGTGGAACTACTGTCAAAGAAAAACAAAAAGTCTTGGTTTACATCGAAAGCATTGATGTAAAGAAAAGAAAAATATCTTTGGGTCTAGTGGAGACAAATAAGAAGAATATTATATATAAATAATAGAAATGCTCTATATTTAGGATAAAATTTTGCTGACTGCGTAAAATGACCTTAAACAGACGGTAAGGTATAATGGGTATATGTTTGTATGTGCAAGTTGTGGAAATGAGTACCAAAAATGGAGCGGTAAGTGTAATGCTTGTGGGGAATGGAATTCGTTGAAGGAAATTTCGGAGACGAAAAAAACCGGTAAGAGAAAAGGGGTGAGGAAAGAAAGAGTGGAGAAAACGGAAATAATAAATTTGGGAAAAAGAAGTAAAAATGAGAGTCAAATTGAAGTTGTTTCTACCCAAATTAGGGAATTTGATAGAGTATTGGGTAAAGGAATTGTTCGTGGGTCGGTAGTGCTTTTTGCCGGGGAACCGGGGATAGGGAAAAGTACTTTATTGACACAATTAATTGGAAAATTAGGTGGTTTGTATGTGGCTGGGGAGGAAAGTGCCGACCAGATTGCAATTAGAGTAAAAAGACTAGGCTTAGATCCAAAAAAATTCGATATTTTGGCGACAAATTCAATTGAAGAAATTGAAGACAATGTTGAGAGAACAAAAGATTTGTTCAAAATAGCTATTGTTGACTCGATTCAGGTGACGGCGAGTGAGGCGCCCAGCCTTCGCCAAGGCTACGGCGGGCAAGCGGGATCGGTAGCCCAAATTAAAGAGTGTGCTTTCCGATTAGTGACTTTGGCCAAGAGAACTGGAGTAGCAATTTTTGTAGTTGGGCATGTAACTAAAGACGGGGATATAGCTGGACCGAAGTTACTTGAACATATGGTAGATACAGTGATCTATTTTGAGGGAGAGAAAACATCCGATTTGAGAATTTTGAGAGTGACAAAAAATAGATTTGGGCCGACAGATGAGGTAGGAATGTTTAAAATGATGGAATCTGGTCTGGAAGAAGTGAGAGATTTGAAAATTGAAGAGGGGAGTAAAATTGGTTCGGCATTGACAATAGTTTTTGAAGGCAACAGATTGATGACTTTGGAAATACAAGCTTTGGTGGTGGAAAGTTTTTCGCCAATGCCAAAGAGAATATTTTCTGGATTTGATTATAATCGTGGACAATTACTTTTAGCGGTGGCCCAAAAAATATTGGGGATACCTCTTTATAAATACGATGTGTTTATCGCAGTAACAGGGGGAATTAAAATTGAGGATACGGGAGCGGATTTGGCAGTGATCGAGGCGATATATAGTTCTTATAAAGAAAAACCGATTGGCAGAAATACTATTAGTATAGGTGAGGTAAGTTTGTTGGGGGATATAAAAAAGGTGCGTAATTGGGAAAAAAGAGAAAAGGAAGCAAAGGGAATGGGAAGGAAGATTAGAGAGATTAAAAATGTGAGAGAACTAAAATGAAAAACATAATTAAAATATTAAAAGAGAAAAAATATACGATTGGGGTGATGGAGTCGTGTACCGGGGGAGCGATTGCTAATGCGATTACCAATAATCCTGGTTCAAGTGATGTATTTAAGTTGGGGTTGGTTACATATAGTAATGAAGCAAAAATAAAATTTGGAGTGGATGAAGAAATCATAAAAAAATATGGAGTTTATTCAAAAGAGGTGGCAAAGGAAATGGCAAAAAAAATAGAAGGAGATATTGGAGTAGGGGTGACAGGGAAATTTCCGGGAGAAGTTTTTATTTGTGTTCGGATTAAAAAGAAATTGGTTTTGAGAAAAACAAAAATATTAGGAGAAGACAGAAAAGTAATGAAAAAGAGAATAGTTGATGAAGTTTTCCACATGGTGTTGAAAAGTCTTTGAAATAGTTATTTTTGAAGCTAATTTGCACAAGAAAAAACATTATAGGTGGTAAGATTTTTGGAGAGATATTTTATATAGGGTATAGACAAGGAAGAAAACAGTGTTATATTAAAGTTAATGCTAAACAAATTATTGAAAAGAATAAAAGACAGTGGAGATGATAAGGGATGGGCGAGAAAACAGTTTCAGGCTATGGGAAAGTTAGGGGGCAGATTAGTTTTATAACAAAAATAAAAAAGAAACAACAAAATCGATATTCTCAAAGCAGGTGGAACACGTATTATGTTGTTTCTTCACATTAAAGATATATTTTTGACAGTCAAATGTCAAGTCTTATCTTTGGTGTTGAGAGTGGTAGAGGGGGCAGGTCTACCACTTTCAACAGCGAAGACGAGATGATAAGATTTGGATATTATGAATATAATCAAAGCAATTATCCCCTTGATAGGTATTTTATCTATAGTAATAGCTGTTTATTTATATGGATGGTTAAAAAAACAGGTAAATAAAAATGTTAAGATGGAAGATTTTTCAATAGAAATTCAGAAAGGAGCAAGTGCATATTTAAAAAGATTGTTTCAAGCCTTGATAGGTTTGGCAGGAATAATTACTGTAATTGTCTATTTTGGTTTGGGATGGAAAACAGCTTTGGCATATCTTTTAGGATCGGGCTGTAGTGCTTTGGCGGCTTGGACGGGTATGTATATTTCGACTCGGGCTAATGCCAAGGTGGCGTGGGCGGCAAAAAAGGGAGTAAAGTCAGCTTTTCCAGTGGGATTTTTTGCGGGAGCAATAATGGGATTGTCGGTGGTTGGTTTGGCGCTTTTGGGCATGAGTCTACTATATTATATTTTTGGTGATCCAAATATTGTTTTAGGTTTTAGTTTTGGGGCCAGTTCTCTAGCTTTATTGGCGAAGGCAGGAGGTGGAATTTACACAAAAACGGCTGATATTGGAGCTGATTTGGTAGGAAAAGTAGAATTTGATTTGAAAGAAGATGATAGTCGTAATCCAGCAGTTATTGCTGATAATGTGGGAGATAATGTCGGAGATGTGGCGGGAATGGGAGCGGATATTTTTGATTCTTATGTAGCTTCGATGGTGGCGGTGATGATTTTGGCTTTTGAACTTTATGGAAAAATGCCCGAATATGTTTTGTATCCTTTGTTTTTGGGGGCGATGGGAATATTGGCGTCTATCTTGGGTATGGTTTGGGTAAAATATAAAAAGAGTGAGGATCCTGGGGCTAATTTGAATGGGGGGACGGTGGCGACAACGATTGTTTTTGCAATTTTGGCATATGTGGCTACTTATTTGCTTAAAATAGATAAGCCATTTGGAGTTTTGGTGCCTACAATTGCCGGTTTAATTGCCGGAATGATTTTGGGATTTACCAGCGATAAATTTACCGATATTGAACAAAGAGCGGTTCAGGATACAGCCAAGGCAGCCCAGACAGGATCGGCAATTTTAATATTGAATGGTTTTTCATATGGATTGTTGTCAGTATTGCCTTCGGTTCTAGGAATTTGTGGGGCAATGATCGTAGCATGGTTTGGTTCGGTTTATTTTGGAATATCAGGAGTATTTGGAGTGTCGTTGGCAGCGGTAGGAATGCTTTCTGTAACCGGAATGATAGTCAGTGCCGATGCCTATGGGCCAATTGTAGACAATGCAAAAGGATGTGCCGAGGCTGGAGGGGAACAGAAAAAAACAATTGCGGTTTGTGATAAGTTAGATGCAGCTGGAAATACTGCGAAAGCGATTACAAAAGGATTTGCAATTGGAGCGGCAGCTTTGACTGTATTAGCTTTGTTTTCGGTTTATACCCAAACGGTAGGATTGAAGGTTTTGGATTTAACTAATCCAGGAGTAATGATTGGTTTGTTTTTAGGAGGAATGATGCCACCTTTGTTTTCGGCTTTGACGATATTGGCGGTAAGTAGAAATGCATTTAAAATGGTGAACGAAATAAGAAGACAATTTAAGGAAATTAAGGGTTTGGTCGAGGGGAAATGTAAACCGGATAGTAGTAGATGTGTCGATATCGCTACTAAAGGAGCCTTGAAAGAGTTAATATTGCCTGGAATGTGTGCATTTTTAGCACCGTTGATGGTAGGGTTTCTGTTGGGGGTAAATGCTTTAGGTGGATTTTTGGCAGGTTCAATTGTGGTTGGAATAATTTTTGCTTTATTTATGGCGAATGCGGGAGGTTTGTGGGACAATGCCAAGAAATATATTGAAGATGGGGCTTTTGGAGGGCCGGGAAGTGAAGCACATAAAGCGGCAGTGGTGGGAGATACGGTAGGTGATCCGTTCAAAGATACAGCCGGTCCATCGATAAATACACTAATTACAGTGATGTCTTTGGTAGCGACGATATTTAGTCCATTGATAGTTAAATGGGCACTATTTAGCTTGTAAAAATCTTTTGACAAATAGCTTATAATATGGTATAATTAGTTGTATTGATGGAATATTGAGCCTTGACTAATCTTTTTTCCAAGTGTTATAATGATGATGTTTCCCAAGAGATTTGCGTTTCATTTTGATATTCATGGATTATATTTTAAATTTTTTCAAAAATGCTAAAAAAAGCCACAGATAAGGCGGTTTCAGACACGCCTGTAAATACTAATAAGGTTGAAGCAGTAATAAATAAAGCTCCAACCCCAGTTAACACATACACTGCTCCGGTTTCACCGACAGTTCACACCGAACCAATAACGGGAGTTTTGGAGGTAATGAATGACGGTCAGGGATTTGTCAGGCCAAAATTTGTACCTGGTCCAAAAGATGCGGTAGTCGGTTCCAATTTAGTTCGGAGATATGGTCTTCGACCGGGAGATATGATTATTGGAGCGGCCAAGGCACCAAAAGAAAATGAAAAATATTGGGGTTTAACTAGAGTAGATTCGGTCAACGGATTGCCTTTGGCTTCGGCTTTGAACAGACCTGATTTTAAGGATTTGGTACCGATTTATCCTCAGAAACTTTGTAAATTAGAGACTGATCCGGGAATTATGTCAACAAGAATTTTGGATTTATTTTGTCCGGTTGGTTATGGTCAAAGAGGAATGGTGGTGTCGCCGCCAAAAGCAGGTAAAACTACTTTGTTAAAAGAGATAGCGGCTGGGGTGGCGGTAAATCATCCTGAGGTGCATTTGATGGCAATTTTGGTAGGGGAAAGACCAGAGGAAGTTACCGATATGCAAAGATTTATAAAAGGGGAAGTAATTGCGTCTCATTTTGATCAAAAACCGGAAGAACAAACCAGAACTGCAGAAATAGGTATTGAAAGAGCTAAGAGATTGGTGGAATTAGGTAAGGATGTTTTTGTCGTCTTTGATTCTATTACCAGATTGGCAAGAGCATATAATTTGGCAATTCCAACTTCTGGAAGAACTTTGTCTGGTGGTTTTGATCCAGCGGCTTTGTATCCTTCAAAAAGATTTTTTGGAGCGGCCAGAAAAATTGAAAATGGTGGTTCGTTGACGATTATAGGAACTGCATTGATCGATACCGGTTCAAAAATGGATGAATTGATTTTTGAAGAATTTAAAGGAACCGGAAATATGGAATTGAGGTTGGATAGACACTTATCGGAAAGAAGGGTGTTCCCAGCTTTTGATATTTTGAAATCCGGCACCAGAAAAGAAGAGTTCCTCTTGTCTGAAGAAAATTTAGGTAAAATTATGGCGATTAGACGGATGTTTGATGCTTTGGGCGAAAATGACGGAACGACAGAAATGATCATTGAACAGATGAAAAAGACAAAGGATAATGAGGAATTTCTAAAAAAGGTCGGAAAAAAATAATATATTTTTTTCATTATATTTTTTCGGCGCTGGTCAATCTGCGGAGCAGGTTGAAGGCTTGAAAAAACATAATTTCAAAAAATTTGATGTTATTTTTTTGATAGAATACATTATGTTGATTAACCGACGGTATTGGGAAATTGAAAAAAGACTTTGGCGGGAGTTTTGGCGTGAAGAGGGTAAATATTTAAATAATAATGGAAAAGCAATGTTGGGTTGGGTAGTGTTAATTAAGGATTGGATGACAAAATCGATGTATCGACAAAGAGGTAGGTTCTCACAGAGTTTTATCAATATTTCTATGGCGGTATTATCATTTTTGGCGGTGGCTTTTTCGAGTAAAGTAGAAGAAATTATTATGCGGAATGATAATCAAGAAGGAATGGGAAGCAATTATTTGATTATGGCGGCGGAAGGAATTGGTGGTGCAGACACTTTGATTTCCGATTTACCAAAAGGAGAAATAACAGAATATAGGGTCCAAGATGGAGATACTTTATCTTCGATTGCTCAGAGATTTGGAGTGTCTTTGGATACGATTATTTGGGAAAATGGATTGAAATCGGTTGATGCTATAAAGCCAAATCAGATATTGAGAATATTGCCGGTAACCGGGGCAAAATATAAAGTGGCTAGAGGTGAAACTATTTATAGTATTGCTAAAAAATATCAAGTAGATGCTCAAAACATTATCGATTATCCTTTTAATTCTTTTGCCAATGATGAAACGTTTGCTTTGACAGCAGGGCAGGAATTAATTATTCCGGATGGTATTAAGCCAAAGGAGATAATTGTCTATACAAAGAAATATTTGGCGAGATCGGTGGCACCAATTCCCGGGGTGGTGGGTGAAGGTAACTTTATGTGGCCGACATCGGGACAAATTTCACAGCGTTATGCTTGGTACCATCAAGCGGTGGATATTGCCAATGCCAGTAACCCGCCGATTCAGGCAGCCCAAAGTGGTTCGGTGACAACGGTTGGATGGGATGCTAGAGGTTATGGTAATTATGTCGTAATAGATCATGGTAATGGTTATAAAACTTTATATGCTCACATGTCGACGGGGTCTATTTCGGTGACACCGGGGACAAAAGTTAATCAAGGACAAAGAATTGGAAATATGGGTAGTACGGGAAGATCGACTGGTACTCATTTGCATTTTGAGGTCATTGGGCCAACAGCAAAATTGAACCCCTTGGTGGTTTTGAAATAATTATGCGGTAAATAGGTGGTTTGATATATTGTCGATGGTAAATTGTTTTGTTATTCTGCATTTATGAAACAAATATTTCAGTATTATGTTCGTGTTGCCAGTTTACTTTTTCCATTGGTTTTTATTCCAATTATTTTGGATCCATATGGAATGGGTAAATTATGGTTTTTTATGCTGACTGGATTAATCGGTTTGGGTCTTTGGGGGGCAAAAGTATTGGTTGAGGGAAAGGGGATAATTAAATTTAATAAATATTTTTGGTTGGCGTTTATATTTGTAATTTGGAGTTTAATTGGTTGGTGGAGATTGCCTTTGGGAGCGAGAATGGCTTCATTTATGTCACCGTTTGGAATAGGGATGGCGATTTCGCTTTTGGTTTGGATGTTTTTGTGGATTCAGGCGTATGAAAAGGGTGAATTTAAAACTCAAGTTAATTTTATGTCTATTTCCGGATTTATATTGATAGTTTTATCGGTGGCAAGTTTTTTGATCCCAAATAGCCGATTGCCGATAAATTGGCCAACTAGTGAAAATCCTTTGATTTCTATAAATCAGGGCTGGTCTTTGGCTGGTTCGGTTTATGCAGAAACAGTTTTGTTTTTAGTTTTGGGAGTGGAATTCTTAAAAAGACTTCTATCAAAATTAAAGAAGAAAGAAAAGTATATTGTTGAGGCGGTTTTGACTGGTATTTTTGGTTTAGCTTTTCTTTTGGGAGTATATAAAATAATTATTTTTGGTTGGTTGGCAATGGATTTTTTCTCTGCCTGGAATATTGCCGTAGAAACTTTAAAGGGAAATATAATTAAAGGAAGTACTATTTTTGGTGTGGGAATGGGAAATTTTTTGACAGCCTTTAATTTATTTAAACCGGCATCTTATAATTTGACCAGATATTGGGCAAATACTTTTAGTTTATCGTCAGTTGGTATTTTACATCTTTGGACTGAAACAGGAATTGTAGGGTTGCTTTTAATTCTTTGGGGAGCGGTTGGAATAATTAGAAAGGTGAAGCAAAAGGATATGTGGATGATTGTATTGATGGTAATTTTGACAATATTATTGCCAATTAATCCGGTTGTGTTATTTTTATTGTTTTGGTTGTTGGTTTATAAGACGGGAGAAATTAAGGAATCAAAAATGGTTTTGTATGTAGGGGAACATAATTTTAATGTTTTGCCTTATGTGGTAACGGCAGCTTTGGCGGTGGGAATTATTTATGGAGGATATTGGCAAGTAAGGGTATTTTTGGGTGATATGGTAATGAGAAAAGCATTAGTGGCAGCGGCCAAGAATGATGGAACAGCTGCTTATAATTTGGAGATTAAGGCAATTACTTATAATCCTTATCATTCTAATTATAGAAGGTTATATTCACAAACTAATTTGGCAATTGCGGCGAATATTTTACAAAATCAAAACTTGACTGATGAAGATAAACAAAGAGCATCAACTTTGATTCAACAGGCGGTTGATCAGGGAAAGTCAGCAATTACTTTGAATGGAATGGAGACGATGAATTGGAGTAATTTGGCAGTAATTTATAAGCAATTAATTGGCTTGGTGGAAGGAACAGCCGATTGGTCATTCCAGGCATATCAACAAGCGGTGGTTTTGGATCCAGTAAACCCATTAACAAGATTGGATATGGGTGGATTATTATTTGCGGCGCAAAGATACGAAGATGCCGGTCGAGTATTTGAACAAGTAGTTAAAGATAAACCAGATTTTGCAAATGGTTGGTATAATTTGGCTTATGCCGATAAGGCCCAAAATAAATTGGAGATGGCAGTAGCAGATTTACAACAGGCTTTATCTCTAGTACCACAAGATAGTGGTGATTATGAAAAGGCCAGTGCAGAATTGGATAAATGGAAAAAGGAATTGGAAGAATTGATGAAAAAACAAAAAGCGGCAGCTGAAACTACACAAAAAGAGCCGGAAACATTGAAGGCTCCCGAGGTAATACCGACGCAGGCAGTAGGAGAGGAAGAGAAAGTAAATGTGCCGGTGGAACAAATTCAGCCACCTGAGGTGACACCATTACCGACTCAGGCAGAAGAAACAACTCCAGCAGCAACTCCTTAATTAATTAGCCACCATTTAAATTCAATATTTTCTTGGATAGGTTGATCTATGCCAACAGTGAATGAGCCATTTGATTTAGATAAGACTTTAAGATTGACACCTTTGATGTTGTTGGTTATGGTAACGTAGACTTGAGTGGAGTTGGTAATTTGAGTGTTATTTAGAGTTATGGATGTTTGACCGGACGAAAGTGTAGAGGAACCGGAAAGTGAATTACTTTCAGTTTGATTGCTAACTTCGATTTTCTTTTCTGTTTCCGGAGCGGCAATAATTATTCCTTGCGCGAGGATATCGGTGGCTTGAATGGTAGGCGAGTCTAAATTGGGTTTTGGATTTTCAATGGTAGGTGGGAGATTAAGTTTAGGAGTATTTGGATTTTGGGAAATAATATTTTCCAATGATTGCTTCTCTGTTTCTAATTGCTGTCTTTGAGCCGGATCGGTAATAAGAGTGAGAAGTTGATTATAAGTAGTGAGGGCATCGGAAAAATAACCGGCTTGTTGTTGAATTTTGGCGAGATCATAAAAGTTTTGAGCCTTTGTAGGTTCAAGTGAGACAGTTTGGACAAGGTAAGCAATAGTATTTTGAGCATCACCTTTCTTGGCATAAATGGTGGCTAGGTCTCTGGCGATTTCGGCACTGTTGTTGTTTAGTTTGTAAGCAGAGGCAAAATCGGAAATAGCTTGATCAATAAATTGAGGTTGAGAATCTATAAGACTTTGGTAGATACGACCGCGCTGATGGTAACCACGATAGTCTTGAGGAAATTCTTTGATGGCATTTGAGGCGGCAATTATTGATTGATTAACGAGTTCAATTTTTTGTTTTTCGTCGGTAGCGGTAATGGCTTGGGTGAAATTCTGTTGAGAAGCGAGGAGATAATGCTGGATACTTTTTGGTACTTGAGTTGGTTGAGGGTCGTTTTGTGTGGATTGATTAGAAGGCCCGCCAGTTGGCGGAGGTAAAATAGCAGTATTACGAGATTTAAGAAGAACGATACCACCAAGTGAGAGAAGACTAATGCCGGAAATTGAAATTAGGGGAATATAATTTGTTTTGGGTTGAATTGGTTTGTAGTTGGTGAGCAGATTTATTTCGGGCATTGTTTAATAATAATGAATAATTAATTGATAATCCACCAGTTGACTTCGACATCTTTGTCGAGAGCTTGATCGATGGCAATAGTAAAAGATGGGGTTGGTGTAATTTCGGCCGATTCAGTAGCTTCTAGGGTAGAAGGAATAAATTTGTTCTTTAAATAAATAACTTGATTGTTGGTGGAACCGGCAGGAGTGAGATAAACCATCGATTTGTCGGTTAATTTTAAGTTATGGAGAATAAGTTCGGTTTTGCCGGCAGGAAGAATCGCTTTACCGGCAGTAGCGTTACTGGCAACTTCGGCTGAGTTGGTGGCAAGATTTTCGAAGCCACTTTGAGCAATAATAGTGGTAGCAGAATCGGTGGCGACGGAGATATTTTCAGTGATAAGATTTTTAGTTTTAACTTCATCGGCTTCAATAACTTTAGCAAAGAGATTGCCAGAAACAGTGGCTTCAGTGGCGGTGATTTTGCCAGTGATAGCTAGATTGCCGTTGATGACAACATCGCCATTCTCGGCAACGATAAGAGTGTCACCCATGATGTGGACAGAACCGGTAGCGGAAGGTTGAATATAGAGAGCGGTATTGGTGGTTTCGATAAAGTTATCTTTGATAGCGATTTCACCGGCAGTGAAGGTACCAGTAATAAAGGCATTTGCGAGTTGGGCATCACCTCGAACGGTGAGTTTGGCACCAATAACCATATTATCCGAGAGTGTGAAGGAGCCGTTGAGTTTAACGGAATTAGCTTCAGTGTCGGTTTCAAAACTCCATGTTTCTGAGTTAGCAACAAGAGCGGATTCGGTAGCTTCCGGAGTAGTAGTACCCATATCAAGAATCATTTGTTTGACTTCTTCGCGGAGAGAGGAAACCTTGTCGGCCATAAGAGAAGTGATGGAACCTTCATTTTTGACGATTAAATCATCAGTAATAATTTTTCTGGCAGTGAGAGTTCCAGAAACAGTGGCATCCTGGGTGACTATTGTATCGGTGACGATGTCTTTTGCGATATTAGTTTCACTTACGAGCGTTTTAGTTTTAATTGAATCGGCCTTGATGAAGCCAGCGGTGAGCTTGGCGACAGCGATTTGGGCAAAATCAGCAATACGAGTTACTAAGTTACCTTTTGAATCCTTTAGATGGTATTGACTCGTTTCAATAAGTTCTGAGGCAGAGGCAAAACCGGCTTCGGTAAGAATTTCAGGATTAATGTTATAGTCTATATAGATTTGACCGCTTTGAGTAAGGGATAGA
>CAZSCX010000015.1:2074-14221 GCA_964605545.1 uncultured Gammaproteobacteria bacterium | reverse complement strand
TCTTTGTCAAAAAAATATTTTCCCCTAATCTTTTTTCCTTTCAATATTGCCGGCAACCAGGTTGGATCATCTTCCCACATTTTATTAAAAGGTAATTTATCAATCGACCACCATTTTGGTTTTTCCTCCTCGGATTCTATCGGTTTTCCTTTCCATTTTGTTACCAAAAAGACTGATACCCTCTGATTCCATTCTGCCTTATCTTCCCAAATAAATTTTAATTTAGCCACCAATTTATATTCTATTGGTATTACCCCAATTTCCTCCTCTGTTTCTCTTATCATTGTTTCAATAATATCCTTATCATTTTTATGTCTCTTACCTCCTATTCCATTCCATTTTCCTATTCCAAATCCTCTTTTTTTCATTCCCAGAAGAATCCTATTTTCTTTTATCAAAAAACATAGAGTTGATTCACCTGTAATTTTCATAACTCTCTCAATATTTCTCTTAAATCATTTATTTTATTTTCACACGGACAGTCGCGGAAATTTTTACCCCTATGGGCATATAAATAGAACTTTGCCCGAATTGAATCAGCCATTTTCATTTCTTCCAAAGCATCACCAATGACAATTACTTTTTCAAATTTTCCCTTATTTATCCTGACATAATCTTCCAAATATTCTCTTTTTGTTTTTGTATTTTTGTCTCGGTGTGAATCTGTTCCAAAAATTTTTTCTCTTGGGAAAAATTTTTCTAAATTAACTGCCCTTAAATAAGCCAATAGGGAATCGGTATTGGTATTCGATATCAATATCATTTCATGTTTCTTACTTATTTCTTTTAATACTTTTCTTGCATACTTTGCTTCTTTTATATATTTTTTTGAAATCTCCGGATGACTATCATTGTAGACATAACATTGATGGGTCAAATTGATATGTGTCGAATAAGATTCTTTTGGTAGAAGAAATTCAAAATATTGATACCATCTTTTTCCATAAAGTTTTTCCCCTAAACATCGGTTTATTTGCACTTTAAATTTATTTTTTTTGAGAATAATATTGGTAATATCCAGTAAGGCCAAATCATTATGTTCTTCCAGCACTCCATGAAAATCCCAAACAAACAACTTCATAGGCGATTATATCGTATAATACCCTTGTGTCCAAAAAAGTAATTATCGCCACTCCCCACGGTTTTTGTGGTGGCGTAAAAAGAGCCATAACTATAGCCCAAAACGCTACTCCAAACACTTATCTTTTGGGAGATATTGTTCACAATGATCATGTTATCAAATCCTTAAAACTAAAAACCGTCAAAAGCATCAAAGAAGTACCCAGTGGATCATCTATTATTATTCGGGCCCATGGCGCTTCCCCAAAAATCTATCAAGAGGCCAAAAAACGAAACATAAATATTATTGATGCTACTTGCCCTTTAGTTCTCCAAGTACATGAATTTGTCCGCAAAAACAAAGACAAAAATATTATTTATCTTGTTTCCGACAAAAAACACGATGAGGCAGTGGGTGTCCTTGCTCAAGGGACCAATATTACCGCCTATACTCTTTCCGAATATAAAAAAATAAAAGTCATCGATAATTCGGTTTTGATTACCCAAACTACTCTTTCAGTCCAAGAAACCAAAAAAATCCTTGATTATTTAAAAGAAAAATATCCCTATCTCGAGATTTTTCCTCACATTTGTCCTGCCACTACCGATCGTCAAAAAGCGGTTTTAAATTTAAGTCGCCAATGTGATTGTTTTTTGATTATTGGTTCTCCCAATAGTTCCAATTCTCTCCGTCTTTATGAAACTGCTCTTTCAACCAAAAAACCCGCTTACATCATCGACAATATTTCCGAAATAAAAAAAGAATGGTTTAAAAATTGCCAAACTATCGGCATATCCTCCGGAGCTTCTACCCCAGAAAATATTTTAGAGGAAGTATACAATTATCTCACTGCCCAATAATTTGTACTACTACTCGTCTTTTTCGCGAACAATCCAATTCAACTGCAAAAATTCTTTGCCATATTCCTAGCATCATTTTTCCCTCCATAATCGGAACCGTTTCCGAAGTTGTCATCAACATATGCTGACAATGACTGTGGCCGTTTAGACAATCGCTTGCCCCTGGTTCACAAACCAAATTTTCTGTTCTTTTTGTTAAATCATTGTGTTCATAATATTCTTTCTGTGGTATTAATTTATCCAAAACTTTCGCAAAATCATTGCAAATCCCTTTTTCCTTTTCATTAACTACAATACTCATTGTCGTGTGTGGACTGTATATCAAAACTTGTCCGTCCTTTATTTTTATTTCTTCAACAATTTTTTCGACATCTTCAGTAATATCTTTAAATTCTAAATATTTTTCCGATTTATACTCCAGAGTTTTAGTAACTATTGTCATGAATACTTAGTCGTCCCTTTTTTTAAAATCACTCGCATCAGCCAATATCCTAAATACAAAAAAATCAAAATTTCTAAAGATAAAATACAATAAAAGACAATTCCTACTGCTTTTAACATTCCGCCAAATCGATAGTAATCCCATACTATTCTTGCGGTAATATAAACAAAAATAGGCATTATTGCCGTTATTGTAATCAAATATTTTTGTGATCTATCGCTTTTTAATTTTTTCATTGTCAAAAATGGCTCGTTAAATAAATGATAAATATTTTCCCCTAATTTCCAAACTTGCCTCACTATTATTAGAAAAATTAATTTAATTATTTTCATTATTCCAAATTTCCCTAAATGCCATTCTGGCTCGTCCCAACATTGATTCTACTGATTTATTACTTTTACCCGAAATTTCTGCAATTTCATTTATCGCCAATCCTTTTAAATATTTTAAAGTTAAAATATTTTTGTAATTTTTTCTTAATCTTTTTAATGATTTTCTCACTTCGGCAATTAATTCATTTTTTAAACAGTCTTTTTCCGGTGTCAGTGCCTCATCAGCAATTTCCTCAAAAATAGTTGACACCGAAAACAAAATTGTTTTTATTTTTTTCTTTCGAAAATAATCAACAATTTTATGTTTGGCGATTCCACAAATCCAACTAAATTCTCTGCAATTACCTGAAAAATTTTCTTTTGATTCCCAGCTAGCCAAAAGAATGTCATGAACAATTTCCTCTATTACTTGTTCATCGTCAATTTTTTTTGCTACAAAAGCCCTCACTCCCGAATAATATTTCTTATAGAAACTCCTCATGAGTTATTATAATACTAATTACTAATTACTAATTACTAATTACTAATTACTAATTACTAATTACTAGCCTATACTTAATATATGCTCAGGCTTGATCTTCTTAATTTGATTTACAAAAACGGGGGACACATTGGTGGTTGTCTTTCTGCACTAGATATTATCGACACCCTTTATGATGGCCAATCATTCAATTTTGACCAAGATCATTTTGTTCTTTCTGCTGGTCATCTTGCCGCTGCTCTTTACGTTGTCCTAGCTAAAATCGGCAAAATAGACAAAAAACTTCTTGATACATATTCTTGTTTTGGTTCTCCCTTACAAGGTCATGTTTCTCATCAAGTTCCAGGAGTTGAATATTCTTCCGGTTCTCTTGGTCAAGGCCTTTCTTTTGCCGCCGGATTAGCCCTTGGTGATCGGAGTCATTACTCAGTTTGCCTTACTTCCGATGGTGAACACCAAGAAGGTCAAATATGGGAAGCTGCCACCTTTGCCAATAAATATAAACTAAAAAATTTAATAAATATCATCAGTGCTAATGGTCTCCAGATTGACGGCAAAATAGAAAAAATTATGCCACTTGGTTCTCTTTCCGAAAAATATATTCAATTTGGTTGGAATACGATTACAATCGATGGACACAATCAGGATGAAATAAAAAAAGCCATAGAATTAGCAAAAAAATCAAATCAACCGACTTGTATTTTTGCCAAAACCATCATGGGTAAGGGGATTTCCTATATGGAAAATAATTTTCAATATCATGATGTTAAAAGTTTATCGCAGGATCTATATGAACAAGCCATCGCTGAACTCAAATAAATCTATGCGCCAAGCTTTTGGCGAAACCCTTTTAACACTTGCTCGCACTAATCCAAATATTTATGTTGTTAGTATGGATCTGGCTTCTTCTTTATCTATCGATAAATTTGCTGCCGAATTTCCCGATCGTTTTATTGAATGTGGTATCACCGAAAGCCACGCTGCCTCTTTTGCTGCTGGTCTGGCCAAAACCGGCAAAACTGTTTTTCTTTGTTCTTTTGCTTGTTTTTCCCCGGCTATTAATTGGGCCCAAATTCGTCAATCAATTTGTGAAAACGAATTAAATGTCAAAATTGTTGGCTCGCATGCTGGTCTTTTATCCGGCAGATTAGGTGCTTCTCATCAAATGCTTGAAGATATTGCCCTGATGCGTTCTCTTCCAAAAATGGAAGTTTTTGCTCCCTTGGACGCTAACGAAATTGAAACTATGCTTCCTCTTGTAGCTGCCTCTTCCTCGCCTTCTTATATTCGTCTTGTCCGTCCCGATACCCCAACTTTTTCTCAGCCAAATTTTCAAATTGGTAAAGCCAATATTTTACAAACTGGCAGCAAAATCACAATTATTGGCTATGGCCCTGTTCTTTTTGAAGCTTTTAAAGTCGAAGATGCCGAAATTATAAACTGTTCCTCCATAAAACCATTAGATGAAAGAACAATTATTAAATCAGTTCAAAAAACTAAAAATCTCCTTATTGTCGAAGATCACCAAAAAAACTGCGGTTTAGGTGAAGCTATCGCTGCTTTAATTTTAAATCAAAAAATTGATTGTCAATTTCGTCACGTCGCTGTCGATAACCAATTTGGTCAATCAGGTGATCCCTCAGATCTTTATAAATTTTATGGTCTAGATTTATGTACGATATAATTTCTATCGGCGGTGCCGTTGTCGATATTATCGTTACTTCAGATCAATTTATATCACGCCCCGATATTTTAGGACTCACTCCTTCTTCCAAAAACGAAATCAAAGAAGGTATTATTGGCTCTGGCGGGGGAGCGGTCAATACCTCTATTTCCTTTTCTCGTCTTGACCTGAAATCAGCCTGTTGTTCTTTATTAGGTGACGATATTTTAAGTAAAATTGTCCGCAAAAGTCTTGCCAATAATAAAGTTACCCGGCGTCTTTTGGTTCATTACAAAAAAGAAGATACTGACTATTCTGTCATTTTAGTTGGTCCTGACGGAGGTCGTTGTGTTTTGACTAATCGTGGCAAAACTCGTCTTGAATCATCACAAATCAAATGGAAAAAATTAAAAAAAGCCAAATGGCTTTATATTTCTTCTCTCGAAGGTAATCTAAATCTTGTCGAAAAAATAATTGGCTTTGCCAATGAAAACAATATTGGTATTACTCTAAACCCTGGTCGCCGCGAGCTAAAATCTTCCAGGCTTTTAATTCCTCTTTTAAAATATGTCGATATTTTATTATTAAACAAAACTGAGGCTCAAGATTTAACTGGTCTGGCTTTTCAAGATTCTAATTTTTGGCCCAAATTACTAAACATGGGAGCCAAGATTTGCGTAGTAACAAATGGGAGAGATGGGGCATATATTACAACTTCTGTACAAAAACTTTATTCACCTATTCTAAATGTTGTCCCTGTCGATGAGCTTGGTGCTGGTGATGCTTTTGGTTCAGCTTTTACTGCTGCCATTGTCCATGGCCATGACCTCCAAACCGCTCTTAATTGGGGTATCCACAATTCTGCCTCCGTTGTTTCTTATCTTGGTGCTCAAAAAGGCCTGTTAACTTTAAGTCAAATCACTCATGCTACCAAAACCAATAAAAACTAAAAAAATTAAATCGGAGCAACTCGATCTTGTCGACGAACTTTCCGAAAAAAAACATATTATTCGTAAACAACGATGGCTTTTTATTTCTCTAGGGCTCACTATTGGTCTCAGTTTAATTTTTTATACTTACCGTCATTTTCGCCTACCTCAATTTTCTCTACCAAAACTGCCAAATATTCAAACCACTACTCCATCTGTTTTCGAAATAGAAGTCGATAATCAAAATATCTGGTCAATCTATGTTCAATCAGATGATTTTATATATGAAAAAAATTTTTCCGACCAAAATCAAATTAATGAGGCTATCAATTTTCTCGATCAAACCGGTATTGTCAAAGATAGTTTGCTTTATCAAAAAATTCCCAAGGGTGTTACTATCAGAGAAATTATTACTTCTTCAAACGACAAATATCAGGCCTATTTTCGTCTCAGTATTCCCAATCGTGACATATATATTCTTTTTAATATTTCAGGCTCTTCAACCAAAAATAGTGCTAATTCTATTCCTTCAATAGTTGAGAAGATCTACTGGCATTTAGTTGCTCCCTAATTCCCTCTGGTTCCTGCCAATTCTCATTTTCTTTTTCCAAGAGTAGATTACTCATAATTCTATTCCAAATCGGTGTTGCTCCGGAAATTCCCGACGCTACCTTACTCATAGGTGAATTATCGTTATTTCCCACCCAAACAGCCACCAAAAAACTTGGTGTCCAGCCGATACACCAATTATCACGCATATTATTTGTTGTTCCCGTTTTTACCGCTACAGTTTTTCCGGGTATTTGTAATTTTGAATTTAATCCAAAAGCTGGAGCTCTGGCAAAATCGTCACTTAAAGCCCAGTTAATTATAAAAGCATAATCTTTTTCAATTATTTTTTCTTTTTCCACCATTTTTGTATATCTTTCTTCATTTAAATAATTATTAATTTGCAAAATCGGATTGACAATTACCCTTTCTCCCAAATTTGCAAAAGCACTATATGCTCCCACGATATCAATCATTTTTATTTCATTGGCTCCCAGTGCCAACGATAAACCAAATTTTGAGGGATCATCCCAAGTAGTAATTCCCATTTTTACACCTAATTCTCGCATATTTTCCACCCCGTTATTTTTTAATAGTTTTACCGAAGGAATATTAAGCGATGATGCCAAAGCTGTTTTCAATGTCACCGTTCCGTTATACTTATTGCCATAATTTTGTGGCGCATACGGTTTTTGTCCTGAGTATGCCGAAGGAAAAACTGTCGGTCTATCTTCAATCGTTGAACTAATTAAAAATCCTCTTTTAAGCGCTAATAAATAATTGATTGGTTTAATCGACGAACCTGGCTGACGCAAAGCTGTTGTCACATTAAAATCTCCATTTACTCCTCCTACCATAGCCAAAATATCACCATTTTTTACATCGATTACTAACACTGCCCCGTTACTTATATTTAAATGTTTTACTTTTGCAATTTCATCTTTTGTTATCTCTTCTGCCATTTTCTGAATTTCACTATCCAAACTGGTTTTAATAATCCAACCTCCTCGGGAAAAATTTTCAATATTAAATCTTTTCAAAACATAATCACGAACATAAAAAACAAAATGCGGTGCCGAAATTTTAATATGATTTTTGCTCACTACCAATTTTTCTTCCTTTAATCTTTTTGCCTCATCTTCAGTAATAAATTCAGCACTTACCATTTGGTCTATTACGTTTTTTTGCCTCTCTTTTGCCAAATCCAAAAAATTATAAACAGTTGGCGCTGCCGGCAACCCCGCCAAGAATGCTGCCTCAGCAGTATTTATTTCCCAAACATTTTTTCCAAAAAATTTCAACGCCGCCTCTTGCACTCCATAAGTTTCTCCGCCATAGGCTACTTGATTAAAATATCTTTCCAAAATTTCATTTTTGCTCAATCTTGTTTCTATTATTACTGCCAATATAGCCTCTTGAATTTTTCTCTTCAAATTTTTTTCGTTGGTCAAAAAGACATTTTTTACCAACTGTTGGGTAATTGTTGATCCTCCTCGTCTGCCGTTACGATGCCTCAAGTTGTACCATATTGCTTTCAATATTCCTTTAATCGAAATTCCTCGATGACGATAAAATTCTTTATCTTCGATAGCAATTGTTGCCTTAATTAAATTTTGAGGAATTTTATCCAAAGACACCCAGCTTCTATCTTCATCTTCATAAAATTTAAATAGAATTTTATCGTTTCTGTCTAATATTTTTGTTGACAATCTAGGTGGATTATAAATTGTGTTTACATTTGGTAAATCACTAATTATGTTTTTGTAAAACAAGTAAATACTTGCCAGTAAGATAACCAAAATCGCGCCAAAATCAATCCCTCGCCAACAATACTTGGCGAATTTTCTTTTCCTTTGAGAAAAAATAATTTTCGATTTTAATTTTCTCTTATTCCTTTTTTTGTAAATTGGAATTTTGAATTTGAAAATTTTTCCGCATCTTAATACTCCTCTTCCTATGCTCACTAATATATCTTTTATCAAATATAGAATATTCATCCTAATTTGTTGGTAGTGGGGTAGGCGTTATTTCTATTATTAAACAATCAAGACATACTGTTTCTCCAGAAATATCTACAAAAACACTATGCTCTTGCATTTCTGTATTTGGTTTTTTTGCTTCAGGCGTTGTAATTCGTCCAGTATCTTTATCGATCAATACTTGTTGTCTACTGACACCAATTACTCCAGGTAAATATTCTTTCTTAAAATATTCAAAATGTGACTCACAGCCTTCTGGTGGTATTGCTCCACCTGTCAAATTACATACATTTTTTCCCACTATTCCTGCCGGACGCGATGGTTTTTTTATTTCTTTGTCTTTCAATAATTCCGTCATAATATCATGCCAAATCGGCGCTGCTCCGGTAATACCGGAAACCAATCCGCTCATTCTTGAATTATCATTATTTCCCACCCAGGTTAACACTACATAATCAGGTGTATATCCAATTGTCCAATTATCTCTCAAATCATTTGTTGTTCCTGTCTTTACCGCTACCTCAGGATGTTTCTTAATATTTAACAATCCACCACTACCAAACACCATCGACCTGGCCCCATCATCAGACAAAATCTGTTGGATAATAAACGAGGTCTCTCTCGACAAAACTCTTTCGCCTGGTGCATATTGCGTTTCTTCCAACACTTTACCGTTTTTGTCAACTACTTTTGAGATTGGTTTTAATTCTTGTTTTAAGCCCATATTAGCCAAAACTCCAAAAGCCACTGCCATATCGGTCATATGGACTTCACCACCGCCCAAAGTCAGTGATAATCCATAATTAGCGGGATCTTTAAATGTTTTAATTCCAAAAGCACTGGCACTGGCGATAAATGTTTCTACCCCATTTAATTTTAAAACTTTTACAGCGGCAATATTTAAAGAATTAGCCAATGAATTTCTTACTGACTGAACACCATAAAATTTATCACCATAATTTGAAGGACAATATGGTTTTTGCCCTTCGACATTAAAACAATTTGGCCCGTCATACAAAATTGACCCAGCCGTAATTTTTCCGGTTTCTATTGCCACCGCATAATTTAATGGCTTAATTGAAGAACCCGGTTGACGTAAAGCTGTTGTCACATTATATTTTCCATCGATATCATCGGAAAAATAATCAATCGATCCTACCATTGCCAAGACTGCTCCTGTTCCGGGGTCGGTGATTAAAGAAGCACCATTAGAAACCTTATATTTTTTTAAAGTTGCTACCTCAGCCGAGACCGTTGCTTCAGCCATTTTTTGTAAATCCAAATCCAGGGTTGTATAAACTTTTAATCCACCGGCAGTTACCTTATCCGCTCCATATTTTTCCGTTAAAATATCTTTTATAAAAAATACAAAATGAGGCGCTTCAATTCCTTGCTTAGAAACATAATAATTTAATTTTTCATTTTTTGCCGCTTCATACTCTTCTTTGTTTATAAACTTAACTTCCAACATTCGATCTAAAACCTGCAATTGTCTTTCTTTAGCCAATTCAGGGTGGGAAAAAGGGGAGTATTTCGATGGTGAAGCAGGTAATCCTGCCAATAGGGCACTTTCGGCCAAACTTAGTTCTTTTACTGATTTATTAAAAATTCCTCTAGCAGCCGCTTCCACTCCCCAAAGTGTTCCTCCATAAGGTGTTTGATTTAAATACATTTCCAAAATCTGATTCTTGGTATACATTATTTCTGTTATTATCGTCAAAAATGCTTCTTTAATTTTTCGACTCCAAGTTCGCTCCGGCGTCAATAATGAATTTTTTACCAATTGCTGGGTCAAAGTCGAACCACCTTGTAATCTTTTTTGAAATAAAGTCCGGTAAAAACCTCTCAAAATCCCTTTAATATCAAAACCAAAATGTTTATAAAAATTAACATCTTCAATCGCCAAAGTCGCCCGAGTCATATTTACTGGAATTTCCTTTAAATCAACCTCAATCCTTTTTTTATCAGCAAATATTTCGTAAAGCAATCTTCCTTTTTTATCAAAAATTTGTGACGATTGAGGCATATCACCCCGTCCTAAAGTTAAAGGACTGGGTACATCTCTCAAAAGCCAAACCATTGCTCCCAGGCCCAACAAAAACAAAATCCCCAAAACCAAAAGTATTTTTCGTTTTATTTTTTTTCTTTTTCCCTTAGTCAGTTTTTTCTTAACGAACTTGTTTCGTATTCCATTCGTCAAGCTCTTCAAGTTTTTGGTTATAGTTTGCAAGAATTTTTTCATAAGCCCAACCAGCTCTATAAATCTGATCCGAATAATGAATGGATCTTGCATATTTTAATTTATTTAATGCCTCTCTGCTAGTCGCCAAAGCTAAATCTGTTTTATTTTTTGATAATAATACCTGTGCTTCCGCCATTTTCTTATCAGCTATAAATAAAGCCACATCACTTTTACTACTTGGACTACCGGCAAAATTCAACCACAAGAAATCACGTATCTTCTTGAAAAAATAAGTCGGATCATCAGGTAAGGTTCGAGCTTGTGGAAACTTATAGATAAATTTCTCTCCTTTAATATCCACTTCAATTTCCATCTTTCTCACTTCGCTGTTTAATTCTTTTGAACTGGCAATTTCAAGGCTAGCCCTGGCAATCGAAATAAACAATACCGTAAATGCCATTACTCCTGCCATTATCGAAAAACCGATATTCCTTCTTTTTTTACTCGCCTCACTCACTACCATAATTAATTATAAACTAATATCTTTCAATTTATCTGTTTCCCCTAAGGTAATCATTTTTTCTTTTTACGAATTCTACCATTTTTTTAATTATTTCTAGTTTTTCATATCCATCCATCCAAGTTTCATCCTTATTTGTCAATTCTTCACTTACTAAGTTAGGTTTAATTGTTGATAATCGCAGTGGTGGAATATCTCTTGCCACACCATCATCATACTCATTTTTTATTAAATAAAGTTCAAAACAAACCGGATCTTTCTTTTTTATCATTAATTCATAAATCATAAATTCATCCACTCCTACTCTTGTATATTTCCCGTTTTTTAAATCTAGGTTTTCACAAATATCAAAAATTTCCATTGAAATTGGCTTTGGTGCGTATTTAATCTCTATTTTTTTCTGATGTGTATTCCTTATTTCATAAAAATCAGAACAATAATCATGGATACTTTTTTCTGGTCCTTTCATAATGGCCAATTGTATCACAAAGATCTCTTTAGACTAAAAATAAATCTCTTCCAAATCACCCCTAACTTCATCGCCAAGCTATAATTAGTCATGAAAGTCATCTTTGAAGGTAGTCAATCATATCAATTGGCCTGGGACAAAATTAATGATGTTTTTGTCACAAGAATAAAGGAGATCACTAATTTCCCCTGGCAACACAAAATATTTAAAGTAAAACTTAGTGATACTGTTGTTGGTATGACCAGCTATGGTCATAATTTTGTTATCAGATCCAAGAATGAAGACCCCTTTGATCAATGTCGTATTACTGCTCACGAAATTCTCATGTCTCATCTTTGGTCTTATATTTATTACCATTTTGGTAAATTAAACAAAGAAGAAGAAAAAAAGTTTTGGGCAATAAATGAAATTAGTACTGTTTGTATTTTAGGTCTTGACCCTATTCTAAATAAACTTTGGACTCCAAAAACCAAAGGTTTTAGTCATTATTTAAAAAATTATCCCGATCTTTACAAATTAAAATACAAATTCAAAAAAATTTACCTCTCCTCCAAAAATTTTAAAACCTATTTTCTTACCGTCATCAATAAATTTTCATCAAATAATTACTCTACTATTTACTAATTACCAGTTCTATTTGAATCTAAATCTGATTGTCCCTGACGTGTTCTACCATCATTA
>CAZSCX010000015.1:0-1974 GCA_964605545.1 uncultured Gammaproteobacteria bacterium | reverse complement strand
ATATGGCGTCGCCACCCACTTTTTCGCCCACTTATTAATTTTTAAAAATTTTAAATATGTATTTTCTTTATCAAATACCTTTTTCATCAACACCAAATCTACCGCATTTCTTAAAATTTGCCTGTTTTTAGGCAACAATAAAGCATCTTCATCCAGCCACATATTAAAACAAAATTCATCTTTTCCTTCTTTTTTACCATATTTTCTATGAGGAATTCCATTTTTCCAGATATAAAATCTTACCCAAAATCTAGTCATCCACAAGGTATTTCTTTTTACTATTATAAATAGGTCAATATCGTCATTCTTTTTTGGAAACTCAGTTGCTACCGACCCAGTCACCCCAATAAATAATATATTTTTAAATTTCCTCCTCAATATTTGAGCAAGATTTTTAGCTTTATCTAATTTTTGATGTTTAAATTCGTAATTTGTAATTCTTAATTTATAATTATTTTTACTTATCAATCTTCCATATATCTGCTCTTTTGTCAAACGACAATGGTATGATTCCGCGTATTCTATTGTCTTTTTAATATCGTCTTTTAGGCTCATTACTGATATAATACACTATCTTTATGAACAAGCATTCTCGTATTTACCGGTTTTGGGAAATTCTTCCGGGTTTCGCTTCCTGGATGACCATTCTATTTCCTTTTTGGGGTGCCTTTGTTATCCCTAGAATTGTCGCTTATTTCGTCATCGCCTTTCTCGTCTATTGGTTTTATATGTCCTTTAAATCAGCCATCTTCGCTTTTATTGGTTACTACAAAATTCAACACGCTAAAGCCCAAAATTACATTGATAAATTTAATCAAGATTTTCGTGCCAATTGGCTTAAACACGATGATATTCATCACGTTATTGTAATATCTTCTTACAAAGAACCTAATGATGTTATCGATATGGCTATTGGCTCCCTTGCGGCACAAATTGAAATAAATCTAAAAAATATTCATGTTATTTTAGGACAAGAAGAGCGGGCTGGCAAAGAAAATAATCAAAAAACTATTGATTATTTTTCCAAAAAATATAAGAATGTCTTTGGCGATTTGATTTTTACCGAACACCCAAAAGATATTCCTGGTGAATGTGTTGGCAAACACACCAATGAACGTTGGGCAGCTATGTATTTTAAAAAAAATTATATCGACAAAGGCAAGTATAAATTAGAAAATTTAACTCTCACTAGTTGTGATGTTGACACTATTTTTAATCCCAAATATTTCGCTGCCCTAACTTATGAATTTGCCAAAAATTCCGAAAGATATGAGCGCTTTTGGCAATCTCCCATTTTTTGGCACCACAATATCAATCAAGTTCCGGCTCTAATTCGTATAACGGGTATTATGGGAAATGTCGTTCATATTGCTCATATCCAAGAGCCCGATGGTCTATTTTTTAATTATTCTTGTTATTCTGCCTCTTACAAATTAATTGATTCTACCGGTTATTGGGATCCGGATATGATTTCCGAAGATTGGCATATTTTTCTTCAAGCCTTTTTTGCCACCAAGGGCAATGTCTCTGTTGAACCGATATTTTTGCCCACCGTTGTTGATGCTCCGGATGGCGTCAATACATGGAGTGCTCTCAAAAATCGTTACAATCAATGTATCCGCCACGCTTGGGGTGCTACCGATTTTCCTTATGCCATGGAACAAGCTCGAGCCCACAAAGAAATTCCTTTAATTAAACGTATTCTTCGTGTCTATAAATTATTTGAATCTCACTGGCTTTGGTCTAGTAATTGGTTCATTCTCACTCTTGGAGCATCACTTCCGGTGATCCTTAATCCTCGTTTTTTTCAAACCAATCTTGGTTTTAATTTACCAAAAATTGCCAATCTGATGCTTACTCTTTGCCTTATTCCACTTTCTTTTTTAGTTCTCTTAGATTGGAAACTTAGACCTCCATATCAAAAAAAAGGCTGGAAAAATATTTTAAAAAATATTTTTCAATGGCCATTTTTTC
>CAZSCX010000014.1:4487-15189 GCA_964605545.1 uncultured Gammaproteobacteria bacterium | reverse complement strand
TTCCCAAAGCCCGCAAATCCCCACCGCTAATTTGATACCAAGGATCGGCAAATTGGGCAATCGAAAAATCAATCTGTACTCTTGGATCATCGACAAATGGATCGATCGAATATTCCGGTATCGTCAGATCATATTTTCTGACTGTATTTACCTGACTGTTAACCATACACGATGTTGTCCCCACACTACTCTCATCAATCAACCTAGCCAAAACACTTGTTATGTCGCAATTGATATCTTCATTAAAATTTGAAGAATATGTTTTACCCCACATTAAACCACTACCGGAAAAGCTATTGTCACCGACAATAGTCGCTGCCAAAGTATCTCCGGTATTTCCAACATTTACAAAACTCAAAGAATTAAAATTAACTGTTTCCGAGGCCTCTGTTTCCCACCCGCTCACTGGACAAGATACCGATTCTGCCTCTGAATCATCATACAATTTTCCCTCAAAATCAACATTACAGTTCCAAAATTTAAAACCGGCATCGGTATAAGTCCAGGGGAGAGTTCTCCCGGTATCATCCATCGCCGACACCCAAATATAATTAAAATTAATTGGAAAATCATCCTCATAGGTAATCAAATAAGTCATTGTTCTTGTCGTTTCATCTGGACTCTCGCTCAAATCCTCTGTGATCGACATTACGTCTACTTTATCTGATTCTTCGCCAGCAACCGATAAGATTCCCGGTCCACTCCCGCTATTTGCAGACA
The DNA here is from genome assembly GCA_964605545.1 of uncultured Gammaproteobacteria bacterium. Lineage (GTDB taxonomy): Bacteria > Patescibacteriota > Microgenomatia > UBA12405 > UBA12405 > DAOTMI01. Next base: position 14,469 of record CAZSCX010000014.1, on the reverse strand, counting down.
GACCAATCACCGGTAACCATAAATCATCAACCGTCTCACCATTTTCTATATGGTTGAAACCCAAAGCAATCACATCAATTTTTTGGGCACTTTCGGAATGATCAACTTTTATTTTAAAATAAGCTTGGTTTGGTTTAACTACCGAATCCAGCCAAAATTGACTATCACAAATATGAACCCGACCATCTGAGGGTATAGTAATTGAATCCATTCCACCATCACCAATTTCAATCTTAGGTGGTTCGTTCAATGTCGGTCCACAGCCATCTTCACCACAACCACACGCGCTTAAACATCCTAATCTAGTATCATAACAACCACCATCATTCTTTGTTTCACAATCCTCTAAATCCTTATAATAACCTTTTTGACAAACCGGTGTAATTTCACTATTGCAGTAATAAAATTCCTGACAAGTTACATCACATTCAGATTTGGCCCAACAAGTTGCCTCAGAAACACAAGTAGGAGTCTGGTCTTCACCAGCAATTCTACACATCTCTGATTCTCCCAGTTCTGGCGGATCATCATCACTGGGGTAATTATTACATTGATAATATTGAGTCGTCCCCCCAAAGCAACTTCCATCCGGAAATAAATTCGGAGGCCATACACCTAAATTAGATTTACAATACTCTTCACATTGATTAACTTTTCGACCCGCTACCGCGTCCCATTCCCACACAATTGACTGACACCCAGGATAAGTTTCACCACAGTTAGATACAAACTCTAAAGATCCATTTGGTGATGACAACAAAGTTTTCCGACCTATGATTTTATCGTATTCCGGATAATAGACACACATGTCCGGATAAGTATAAATACACCTCTGAGTTAAATCATCCCAAGTGTCACAATCGTAACAAGAAAATTTGCTTAAAGTATATTCCGGTTCACCCTCTAAACAATGATTTACCTGTTCATCCCACTCACATTGACCATAAATATCACAATCAATATTTGTGCATTTTTCTGCAGATACAGCAACACTATCATCACACACCCAAGTTTTTCCTAAACAGGCAAACATCCACTCTTGTATTTCTACCCAAGCCAGATAAGCGTCATTCATGTGATCAAAATATTCATTATCAATAAATTCTTTAAAATTACGTAAATATTCCAAATAACTTGCCGCAACAGGCCAACCACTATCAGAAGTAAAACTTAAATCATAATGTGCTGCCGGACAATACCAACCATCAGCTTCTAAATCTGCGATCGCTTGTCTTGTCTCATCGGGATTTAAAATATTACACGGCATATCTGTCATCCCTACATCTTGATTTGGGTCGGGATTACCTTCATCAAATAAACACTTAAAACATTTTTGACCGGCAAAACACTCATCCGCCCACGGCGTCGTATCACCAGGCGCCATCGTGATAATTGGTCCTTCAGGTGGAGGCTCGATAGGAGGAGGTAATGTAGGTGGTTTTACAATTTGCGCTCTTACAGCTCCACACACAGTAAAAAACAAAAACATTATAATCGTCAAAAATCTCAAAAACTTCATTAATTAATCCTAACATAATTAAAATAATTATTAAACTCAAAACAACCTATAATATTTGACAATAACAGCTAAAATATGATAAAATTGGCAATGAATACAGAATCAGCTCCTATCAACCCCTCTCCCTCAAAATCTACCGAAAAAAAATGGACTAAACCTGTCTCCGCTCTCCTTGCCCTCGCCACCACTCTTGGCATCTCTCTAAATACTAAAAAAAGTGAAGCTGAAAACGCTAATATTAATCTCAATAATACTCAATTGGGAGAATTTATTACTTGGTCAAAATACGAAAGTGGAATTGCTACTGTAGAAGTAATGCGATACTTAAACAAGATTGAATCGGATTCGTTCTTTATTATTAGACTTCCTCTCAAAAAAGGCAGTAATAACGATGTCTATGCCACTGATGAATCAAATAAAAGAGCTAATTACTATCTTCTTTCACCACCAAATAATTATAATTTAATTCCACAGTTGATATTCAATGGTAAATCAAATAACGCTTTTAGCGGAAATATTGATAATCAATTTGAATCTCTAATTAGTCACACCAAAGAAAATCCGCAACAACAAGGCAAATTTAGTATCAATGAAGTCGAAAAAAACAAAAAATATGAAGTCGAATTTACCACTACAGAAAAAAAACTTCTCAACAGTAACAATTACAATTTAGTCGTTATCGCCTACCAAGACTGGGTTAACGTTAATGCCGAAAACGGTGAACGAACATATAGAAATGTCTTTCTTGAATCACCGTTAAGTCCTCTTGGGATAGGAAGAAAAATTAGTAAAGAAGGAATACTTTCCTATTCTTTTAACCTTAATAAAATAACAGATCAAAATCGCAAACAATCCGGTTTTGTTGTTTTTCTTCAAAACAAAAATGTTCAAGATAAAAATGCAAAACAAATAATCGCCACCGGTCTCTGCCGTTTCGCCGAATTAGATGGTATTAAAGAACCAGCTTACTTTAATTGGGATAATAGACCAAAATCTGTAATTGATTACCAAAAAGGAACAATGGCTTCTGATGAATACCTTGATCTTACAGGTATGAAAGAGCGAAGCTTATTCGTTAATAATCTAAAAGATGTTAAAAAGATTAAATTTTCAATCTATAAAAACAATAGAGATTCCAATATCTACGATATTCTAGCGGGTCAATTAGATAAAAATCTTAAAGAAAAAGCTAAGTTTTCCTTCGATCCAAAAAATTACGAAATAATAATTGAATTCAATAAACCAATAACATCTGAAAAAAATACCAAAATATTTTCGCTTTATGAACACATAAAAAAAGATACTCCAAATTTATGTTATGCACATTTAATTTCAAATATTAGTGTTGAAGATGATAAAGGAAATCAAATCTATTTTACCGTAAATGATATTGGTTATGCGTATCCAAATCAAGGTGTTAGTAGACAAAATAAAACCGACTTTGATTCCGACACCTGGGTCGGGCCAAAAGATGAACAAATTATCATGGATGAATTCGGAAAATTCAAAGGCGATAACGATTGGACTAGTCAAACCGAAAAATGTGATTTAAATAAAGATGGCCGTATTGATGCCGCCGATCTAGCCGAATTTGAATTAGCCAAAGACGGTCGCGTCGATAATTACAAACGCGCCAAAATCGTTTTTGAAACCAATCCCAGTTCTCTCCCCACCGAAATCCAAAGAGAAATCGAAAAAGATTTAAAAAAACTACAAATCGAATCCCTCCGCGCCCAAATCGACCAAGCCTATCAACAAATGAAAGCGGAATAATTTAATTACTCACCCCGCCCACTGCCGTCACCGCGTCAAGAAGAAAATAGGGGATACTGAATTCCTCTTCTGTCGATATCACTGTTTTAACTCCATTTGGATCACTCTTTTTGGCATAACCAATTGAAGTAATCACCGATTGTTCAAATTTTCCCCCGGAAGGAATAATCGTAAAATCACATGATTTTCCATCAATCGACATAATCTTTAAATATTTCTTACCCCCAGCCGGTATAGAAATCGTATCACTGCCGTCTTGTCTATCAAACAAAAATCTCTCTACTCGATTATTTCCCCAAAAAAGATCCAATCTAATTTTGGCATTTCTATTTATCTGAACTTTCAAAGAACTACCATCAAATTTACTTAAATCTAAATTAACCTCAATTTTATTTTTGTATACCAACGCTTTGGTGTTATCAAACACTTCGGTATCTTTTGTCACCTTGGCCATCATTTCAATATTTTCCGGACTATAATTACCATTTTCGGTTTTCAAAAAATAATCAATACCAGATTCCGCCACATTAAAAGCATCTTTTAACATTTCTTCATCAGTATCTATCCGTATTTCTCCAATTGTTCTCTTGGAAATCGTCAACCCCAATGTCATCACAAAAGTCCCCAAAAGCAATATCGCCAGCATCACCTGCCCGCATTGCTTCGCAAAGCGATGCAGGCGGGCCTGCCCTTTATTTTTTTTAATTTTTTTATTCATTTTTTACTGTTTACTGTTTACTAGACTCCCTGTTTCCAGTTAGCATAAGAAACAAATAACTCTGATGGTAAGTAAAACAAATATTCGGGATGGTAGATCACTCTCACCCCAGGTAAATTATTATTTTGATCGTCCCTTTTTAAAACTATATTGCCATTAGCAAACAACAAACCATTGATTGTCAATTGCTCTGTTCCTTCATTGGCACTAATATTTCCCATGGCAATAATAATGCCATTGATATTGGTCACTTCCGGTTTTATGACTACATTCCCTTTGACAGCATAAAATTTAAATCCATTATTTGAAGAATTATTTTCAAAAATTTTGTCCCCCTCGCTCACCTCCAACCAATCTTTATCACCTTGGACTCGACTCAAAAATTCCATCAATTCTCCCCAAACTAATTTTTTTGGACCAGGAACATCTTCAAATACCCAATCATTATCAAATTCACATTTTTCACAATTAATTACCTCTCCCATTACCATCCCCTTATTGGCAAATTTATTTCCTGCCGGCACTACATTTTTTATCGTATTCGCCCACACTCCACCATCATCAGTCTGATACCAAGGCTCATTAATTTTACTTAAATAAAAATTCATAACCATAGAATTTAATGAGGCTTCACCATAATCTTCTAAATTAAAAAAGGCCGTATTGTTGGTCAAATTCCAAATAGGTTTTTGATTTAATAAAACTCTTTCTATACTGATATCATTTTTTGGAATAAATTTAACCGAATAATCGTAACCCCAAATTAAATCGTTAACCGAATATTGAATATCATTTGCCTCTGTCACTTCCGGACTAAAAATTTCCCCTTCATGATTAAACTCCAAATCATATTCTTCACTTTTTACAATCTTGTCAAGTAAAAACAAACTACCACTAACTTTTACTTTATGTTTTAATCGAAAATAACCATAATCCGAAAAAAATCCAATTTGTTCGGGAATAATACCATTACAATTGCTATTCACTCCTTGAACGCGCCAATGATAAATTTTTTCATTACTCAAAAGTGTATTGTCTATTTGATAACTGGTACCGGTAATTTTTTCGACCCTCTTTACTAAACTATTATTTTGATCATAAATTTCTATCCGATATTCTGTTTCGTCGGCAATATCTTTCCATTTTAAAATTACCGGTTTATCCAAAAATACCGGTTTATCCACTGTTCCAATAGGGGAGTCAAGTTCCACTTGGTCCAAGTTCACCAAATCATCACCAGGACACACCTCACTACTACTTCCTGTACACAGATTATCAACACAAGACTGACCTCCAACACATGTTCGTGTCCGAGTCTGACCACATTTTTTGGTACAAGTATCACTCCAACTACTCCAATAAGACCTACAACATTTACTACTACATTCTTTTGTATTATCAAAACATTTACTTGTTTCGGTCACTCCAGCCATCGAACATCTACCTATCAACGAATTACAATTATCATTACCAATACTTACTATTGGGCAACTCGGAACTTTTGAAACACACGTATAACTGCCACCACTCATATCACAATAACTAACCACATTTTGACAATCCCTATCACACTGCCATTGCGCCGTTGGATTATAATCACAATAACATCCACCAGCTGTACAAGTAGCTCCAGTAGAACACTGATCTTTATAAACATCACCCAAGTGGATCACTCCACTTTCATAACCAATATGAGAAGCATCATCGCAAGTTGTATCAAATTTTTGATCCAAACAACCCTTTTTACATGATTGACGCTCACCAGGACAATAGTAATAAATATTTTTTAAAGTCGACTCACTAACCAAAGCCATCACATTTCTTATTGAAAACAAAAACAAAATCAAAATAAATAATATTATTTTTTTCATCAATTTCTCAAAACTATTTTAGTTGTAAATGATTTTTCTGACCTAAATTCGATTGACTTATCCGCCCCGGCAGTTAGAGTAAAACCAATCGTCAAAACATTATTGTCCACATCACAAGAATTTTCTGTTGTTCCCACACTTACCTCATTTTTTGTTATGGTGACATCGTTTAAATACAAAATATTGTCTGTCACTCTTATAACACTACCATCGCACACTGTTTTATCTAAAAAATAACGCCTAATCTGTTCCAAAGCATAACTTCCATTTTCATTAATTTTCCCCATAGCAATTGTCCGATTATTAGCTTTAAAAGTATTAGCCATTATTGTCATCACCATTACCATAATTACAGCAATCACTGTCATCACCACGACTAATTCCAATAAAGTGAATCCTTTTCTCATTACTTCATTATACTTAGTTTCTGGCAAAAAAACGACTAAAGGATACTTTTTTTGTCGGATCCTTTATCCAGGTCACTTCCACATTGACATCAACGCAATTATTATCCTCAACCACACAAGGAGAAGTCGCTCCATTTGGTGTATAAATTATTTGATAACTATAACCGGCAAAACCTTCTGTATCTGCCGATTGTACACCTGCATCAGGAAAATCTTCCCCTTCATCAGGCCAAAAATTTGCTCCATTATTTTTTTCTTCATTCACCACATCTTCCATTTTTATTTCTGCCAATTCTATTGCCTTTTTCCTCTCAAAAGTTTTTGTTTTTGAAGCCATCGCCGTTAACATCATCGGCACTATTCCCGCCAAAATTAAAACAATTATTCCCACTGAAATCAAAACTTCTATTAATCCTTGTCCCTTCTCAAGGATTAATTTCTGATATTTTGCCATAAGGATCAATTTCTAAACTATAACTTACTCCACCTCGATTTACCGAAATTGTTTTTGTCGCTGTCGATCCCACACCACAATCATATTGCACTGCTTCAAATGGTTCATAACAAATTGTCAAATCACCACTAATTGTCACCCCCTGATTAGCCCAATTTCTATCATTTTTATCAAAATTACCAAGATCATCATTGCTATATTCCAATGAAATTTTTCCATTAAAATCGGTAATATTAAATTTATAATAAACAGGGGAGACACCAGGAGCCGCATCGGCAGCATATTGCATCGTTGAAGCATAATTACGAGTTAGATCCAGCATCGATTTAATTTCTGATCGTACTCCTAATGCTTTTTGTTTGTCATTAAAATTATTCATCGTCAAAATACCACCACCGGTAAACAATAATAAAATTACAATAGCCACAACTAATTCAATTAAAGTAAATCCTTTTTTTTTCATTACTCTTGTTGCCCTTTACGACAATAATATGGACCAGTCACTCCAGTTCCCATAGCACAAGTTTCTGCCGTCGAATTACCCCGACCAGATTCTTCAACACTCATACAATAACAAGATTGACTTGTATTGATCAAAGAATAAGAAATTGTGTCACCAGCCTTTAAGACTGTCGGCAATTGTTGAATATAATCATCAACCAAATTACTTAAACTAGATTGGTCGGCCGGGTATTCATTTTCATCACTATAATAACTCTCCAACGCTTTTCCCACCGCATCGACATCTTGAATTCTTTTGGCATCTCTTGCCTTTTTCTGAGCACTAGAATAACTTACCATCGCAATTACCGTTAATATGGCGATAATCGAAATACTAACCAAAAGCTCAAAAAGAGTAAATCCAGATTTTTTATTTTTCATAATTTAATAAATTATTAATTTGCGCAAACTGCAAAAAGACCTTGGACTGTTGTCCCTAACCCACATTTTGTCTGCGAATCGGTATCATCATCTCCCACCGACGTACTTTTTACAAACCACAAGACAAAACTATCATCATTATTCTCTGACATATAACTATATCCAATACCTGCCATCGTCGGAACATAATCAGGTGCCAAATCCTCCAAACAATTGGTACAACCACTATTGGGAAAAGATCCGCTATAAGTTGGATAACTTTGATGATCGTTGTAATATATTCTCAATCCATTTTTAATAGCATACAAATCCTGAACCCGCTGGGAATCCTTGGCTTTTTCTCTTGCCCCCATAAAATTTGGCAATAATATCGCCGTCAATACGGCAATAATTGATATTGCCACCAACAATTCAATCAAAGTAAAACCAGTTTTAAAAGCTTGTGTCCACTTCATCCATTGAAATATTTGGACTGGTAAATCCAAAATTATAATCTGTATTACCACCACAAGTAATATTTCTCACCGTATCATTGTCCTTACGATGAGTATCATTGTCATCAGTATTTTCCAATCTTCCCAAAATTGCAAAAGAATTACCATCGTCTAATCTCATATAACAATAAGGATTCGCCGTCCTTCTGTCTTGTACCGGTTCCAAGGGCATTACCTTCATATAAACATATCCACCCTCATCGCTAAATTCACCGCTATCAGACAAATCCAATTCACCAACATCAGTACCTCCTTCGGGAAACCCCTGATAATCGGCATAGTACATCAACAAAGCATTCTTGATTGAAGATAAATCTGCTTTTCTCTGAGCATCTCGTGCCTTAACCTTGGCCGTATTAAACTGAGAAACAGTAATAATCGTCAAAATCGCCATTATCGCCATCACCACTAACAATTCAATCAAAGTAAACGCTCTTCTCATATATACATTATTGCCCACATGAAGCAGTTTTGCAAATGCTCATACAAGGATCGCCTGTATACCCTGGACAACTTTCTCCGCTTTGATAACAACTATCCCCACTACAATTCATCGTTGAATTACAATTACCGCCAACATTTGTCATACAATTGCCTGGATCGCAGCAATCCGCCGGCAATGGAGTTGGTGTATTCGTTGTTGCTCCTCCACCCGCTCCGGGAGTCGGTGTAATAATCACGCTGTAACAAACATTTTCCTCCCGCCAATCCCGATTGGTACTGGCCACCCCATAATTACACTCTCTATTTTCCCCCTCAGTTTCTAGACGAGTTGTCACTGTAAACCACCCAGGACACTGGGAATCATCTACCAACACATTATATCTGCCACCCCTTGGATCACACGGCCACGGGTTTAATGAATAGAAATCATGAGAACCACACGATAAAGCATCAATCATCGCTTGACTTGGATAACACCCCTTATCGTTGTAATATTCTTCAAAAGCAATCCCAATTCTCTTTAAATCTTTTTTACGAGTTGCATCATGTCCTTTATTGAGTTGTTTAATCGGATTAAAAGTCGCCAACAAAATTCCCACCAAAACAATCAAAATAATCACCACCATTGTCATTTCAATTAAAGTAAATCCTTTTTTCATTTTCATCTTCATTTTTGCCAACTTAACACATAATACCACAAGTTTTCTCCCCACCACCAGGCCGCAATTGTCCCCAAAATCAAAAATGGACCAAAAGGAATTTCCGATTTAAATTTTTTCTTTTTCAACAACATCATCATCAAACCGGTCAGTGCACCAACAATAAAAGCAATATAATAGGCCACTATCATCTTTGGTATACCCAAAATTAATCCCAAAAACAAGGCATATTTTACATCACCAAAACCCATTCCTTTACCTTTGGTAATTAAATATAAAAACAACAAAAAAATCAAACTAAACACCGCCGACCAAATGTTGACACTCAAAAATAATCCTAATAACAAAAGCAAAGCAGTTGAAAAATCCGGCAGTATCATCCATTTTAAATCAAAAAAAGCGCTAAAAACCAAAAAAACTAAAACCGGATAAAAAAATATATTATTATTTACATAAAAATTTATCAAAAATAAAATTCCGGTTAATAATTCCACTAGGGGATAAGTGGTTGGTAATTTCTTTCCACAACAACTACTTTTCCCTTTCAACATAAACCAACTAACAACCGGAATATTATCCTGCCATTTCAACTGTCTCCCACAAAAATCACATACACTTCTGCCTTTAATCCCTCTTGATAAAGGGGGTGTTCGCTTTCGGCGAACAGGGGATTCAAGTTTGTAATCAATTGCCGTTCTATAAAGCAGCATATTTACAAAACTCCCACAACACAAACCAATTAAAAAAACCAAAAACGCCAT
>CAZSCX010000014.1:0-4387 GCA_964605545.1 uncultured Gammaproteobacteria bacterium | reverse complement strand
GCATATTTACAAAACTCCCACAACACAAACCAATTAAAAAAACCAAAAACGCCATGAATTAGTTTATCAAAAACCCCCTCCGATAACTATCGGAGGGGGTTAAAACTCATTCTAAATACCGATTAAGGTACACACTTAAACATAGAAGTTTCCAAGGTTAAGAAATCACGTACTGCTGGGTCAGGATTTCCATTTTCCAAGAAATCCGCGTCTGGATCAGCATCTTCAAAAGTATAAGTCTCATAATCAGTAATCGTAATTACCTTCAAATCTGAGGTACTTTTTCTGTTAGCCGCAGCCTTTGGAATGAAACAAACAAAAATAGAGTTTCCTTCATCCGATCCTCTTTTTACTAAATATAATTGTTCATCAAAAGTATTAGCATCATCGGCATAACCCTTTGACAAAAATGAATCTTTTAATTCGGTAGTTGTAACCAATAAACCCCTGGTTGTCGCTGTATCTGGATCATACGCACAATCAATGTTACTAGCATCAGCAGAAGCACCGGCACTCAAACACAAACCAAAACCATTTTGATTACTTGTGTAAATAACTTCATCATCATTCACAATTTCATCAGCAAAACCTGTCCATGGATACTGAGCATTTGCCATATTACTGGCATAATATCTCTCGGCCGCATTTAAAACTTCTCCTGCATCATTCATTCTAGTTGAGTCTTTCGCTTTGTTTGCTTGTTCAACTGGATTAATCGTTGCCAAAACAGCTACTGATAGAATCGCGATCAAGGCAATAACGATCAGCAATTCCACTAAGGTAAAACCTCTTCGTAATATTTGTTTCATATTACATTAATAATGGATCATTAGAACTGACTTGTCAAGTTATAGATCGGCATTAATACGGCAATAATCAAAAAAGCTACTCCAATACCCAAAACAATCATAATTAAGGGCTCGATTGCCGCCGTCAACGCTTTCACCGACTGTTCCGCTTCAACTTTAAAAAAGTTAGATACCCTCATCAACACATCATCTAATTTCCCCGTTGCTTCACCAGTTGCCACCATTTGTATCACAATTGAAGGAAAAATCCCGGTTTCTTCAAAAGAAGAGGCAATATCAAAACCCTTTTGGACCCTTTGTGATATTTTCATAAAAGCATCGTAATAAATTTCATTACCTGCTACCGATGCCACAATATTTAATGACTCATTGACTGAAATTCCCGCCGCCGTCAACATCGACAATGTCCTACAAGTATTGGTAACAATTGTTTTATTTGTCAATGGTCCTAATATCGGAATTTTCAACATAATTTTATCTCTGGTTGTTCTAAATTTTTTGTTTTTGTTTCCCGCTCTCATCATCACAATAAAACCAAAAATAAATAAAGGAAACAAAAACCAAGTCTTGGCCATAATATTTGATATCGCCATCAAAATCACCGTTGCTGGTGGCATCTTTGAACCGAAGTCATTATACATCGTCATTAATTTGGGAATCACCACTACCATCATAATAATTGCCACCGCAATCATACCGACAATAACGATAATTGGATAAATCATTGCCCCTTTTATTTTCCCTTTAAATTCCTCCTGTTCCTCCAAATTATCAGCTAATTTTGCCAATATTTCCTCCAAAACACCACCTTCTTCACCTGCATTTATCGAGGCTACATAAGCTTCACCAAAAACTCCCTTATACTTATTTAAAGCTGTCCCCAGCGATTGACCTCCCTGAACCGTCTTCAAACAATGATCCAATATTTCAAACATCACCGTTCCTTCTTTTACCTGGCTTCGAAGTAAAGAAAGAGCGTCTGTCAAAGCCAAACCAGCCGTCATCATTGTCGATAATTCTCGAGTAATATTGGCCACTTGTTTAGAACTCGCCCTACCCATTACTTTTTTTGATAATTCATCGAAAACTCCTTCTTTCTTTTGAATCACATAAATCGGTACCAAACCACTTTCTTTGACCGAATTAATCACTTGGGTTTTATCGGCCATATCCAAAACTCCAGAAATCAACTTCCCCCCCCAATTTCTTGCCCGATAATAAAATTTAGGCATAGTTAAATATTTTTAATTCCTCTCAAATTACCTTGTAACTCATTCGGTTTAACACTATATGTCATCGCCACTTCTTCGGTTACCAAACCCATTTTTACCAATTTCGCCAACGAGTAATCCAAACTTACCATACCAACATCACTACTAGTTTGAATAATATTGTCAATCATAAAAGTTTTTCCTTCTCGAATACAATTTTTTACCGCCGGCGTCGCCAGTAATATTTCAAAAGCCGGCACCAAAGTTCCATCCATCGTCGTTACCAAGCGTTGTGAAATAATTGCGGTAATTACCGAAGCTAATTGTACCCTAATCTGATCTTTTTGATCAAAAACATCCACAATTCTATCAATAGTCTGTGAAGCTGAATTAGTATGTAAAGTAGAAAAAACCAAATGGCCGGTTTCTGCCACCGTCAAAGCTGTCGAAATAGTCTCCAAGTCACGCATTTCTCCGACAAAAACAATATTTGGGTCTTGTCGTAACGAAGACCTTAGAGCTTTGGCAAAATTGTGAGTATCAAAACCTACCTCTCTTTGGGAAATAATTGCCGCCTGCGGTTTTATCACATATTCGATTGGATCTTCAACTGTCACAATATGGCAAGATCTTTGTTTATTTATTTCATTCAATATTGAAGCCACCGTTGTCGATTTACCCATACCAGTTGGCCCAGTCATTAAAATAAAACCTTGTTTTAAATCAATAAACGATTTAAAAATATCCGGCAATCCCAATTCTTCAAAAGTCGGGATTTCACCAGGAATCACCCGTAAAGACAAAGCCATTCTCCCTTGTTGATAAAAAGCATTAACCCTAAACCGATGGTTTTCAAATTCCAAAGAATAATCCCATTCTCTTTCTTCTTTAAATTTTGTTATTTGTTCCTCTGTCATTGTCGACAAAATCATTTCCGATAAAGATTTTTTGCTTTCTTCATCAAAATTATTGATCTCTACTAATTGCCCTTTTATCCTAAGTTTAGGCACAAAACCCTCTGCCACATGAATATCTGACGCCTTATTGGCAATTGCCACTTTCAAAATTTCTTGTAATTTTGTGTTCATAATAACTAATACTGCGCCACGCGCAATACCTCCTCTACGGTCGTTACACCTTCTAAAACTTTAACATAACCATCTTGTTTCATCGTCAACATTCCTTCATCCATCGCCAACTTTTGGATATCGGAAGCTGATGCTTTGGAAATAACTGCCTTGGCAATTTTTTCCGAAATTGGCATTACTTCATAAATAGCAATTCGGCCGTAGTAACCGGTACCATTGCACTTGTCACACCCTGCCGGCTTTTTAACTTTCATCGATCGATTATCTTTCTTCCACTTATCTTCAATCATTTCATAAATCGGACCCAAAGTCATCTTTATATCTTCAAATTGATTTGCCGGAATATCAATGTCTTGAGCACAATTTGGACAAACTCGACGTAAAACCCGCTGCCCCACCACACAATTTAAGGCTGAAGTAAGCAAAAATGGTTCCACTCCCATGTCCAACAAACGCGGCGGCACTCCAGAAGCATCATTGGTATGCAAGGTAGAAAAAACCAAATGACCAGTCAAAGCTGCATTTACCGCCAAATCGGCTGTTTCCTGATCCCGAATTTCACCCACCATAATAATATTTGGATCTTGACGTAAAAAAGATCGAAGAGCACTGGCAAAAGTCAAACCCGCTTGAACATTTACCTGGACTTGATTGACTCCTTTCATTTGATATTCCACCGGATCCTCAATTGTCACCACATTTACTTTTGGGGTTGCCACAATTCCCAAAACCGAATAAAGAGTCGTTGTTTTACCAGAACCAGTCGGTCCACAGACAATGATAATTCCATGCGGCCTCTCAATCGCCGACATTAAATTTTTTAACGCCAATCCTCTTAAACCCAAATCAGGCAAACTTGGTGTTTTGATTGATTTTTGCAGCAAACGCATCACCACTTTTTCTCCATAAGTCGAGGGTAGGGTAGAGACCCGCAAATCCACCTCCGATTGATCGTGACTATAATAAAACCGACCATCCTGCGGAACTCTTTTTTCGTCAATTTTCATCCCCGATAAAATTTTAATTCTCGAAACAACTGCCTCATGGACATTTCTCGGTAACAAATATTTTTCCTGTAAAATACCGTCAATTCTATATCTAACCCGGACATTTTCTTCTTGTGGTTCAATGTGGACATCGGAAGCTCTGGCTCGAACAGCATATTCCAAAATTGTCGAAACAATTTTGGCTACCGGCGCCTCCGCCGAGACCTGTTCTTCATCGCTTACTGTTACTTTTTTCTCTTCCTTTTTTTGTTCGTCCATTGCTTTACCTACTT
>CAZSCX010000013.1:0-15293 GCA_964605545.1 uncultured Gammaproteobacteria bacterium | reverse complement strand
CCTGCCATATATCCATGCTTTGGACAAATCGAAAAAGTTGGTGTAATCGAAAAATATGGCAAATGATAATTCTCAGCAATCTTTTTTACCAACTTCTTCACCGCCTTTGTATCCGGTAAACTTTCGCTCATAAAACCATGGAGAACCGTTCCCCCGTTATATTTAGTTTGCAAAGCATCTTGATGATCCAAGGCCACAAAAATATCGTCAGTATAGTTCACCGGTAAGTGTGTCGAATTGGTATAGAAAGGTATTTTATCTCCCATTGTTTTAATATCGGAAAACAATTTTTTATCCGATTTTGCAAATCTGTAAGCTGTTCCCTCAGCCGGAGTCGCTTCAAGATTAAACATTTCCCCTGTTTCCTTTTGATATAGTAAAATTTTCTCTCTCATATACTCCATCACATCAATCGCAAACTCTTTCGCTTCCGGATCAGTAATATCCTTGCCCATTAAATTGATTAAAGATTCATTCATTCCGTTCAAACCAATCGTATTAAAATGATTTTTCCAATATACTCCATTTCTTTCAAAAATTCCCTGTAAATAATAACTACAATATGGATAAAGACCTCTTGCAGTCAACATTTCTACTTGATCCCTTTTGGCTACCAAAGAATCTTTAGAAATATCCATCAATCTACCTAACATAGTGTAGTATTTCTTTTTCGCCTGTTCTAAATTTGTAGTATAGGTTCTTGCCAAATAACCAATTCTTGGCATATTAATTGTCACTACTCCGACCGCCCCGGTTAAAGGATTAGCAGAAAACAAACCACCTCTCTTTCTCAACTCTCTATTATCCAATCTTAATCGGCAACACATTGAACGAGCATCATCTGGACTCATATCAGAATTCACAAAATTGGAAAAATAAGGGATACCATATTTTCTGGTCATTTCCCAAACCGGTTCCAAATTTTTATTATCCCAATCAAAATCCTTGGTAATCGAATAAGTCGGAATTGGAAAAGTAAACACCCGTCCTTGAGAATCTCCCTCCATCATCACTTCGGCAAAAGCCTTATTAAACATATCCATTTCTTTTTGAAAATCCTTATACTTATCTTTTGTTGGCTCACCACCAATAATTACTGTTTCATCACCAACCATTTTTGTCGGTACCAAATCCAATGAAACATTTGTAAACGGAGTCTGAAAACCAACTCTAGTTGGTACATTCATATTAAAAATAAATTCCTGCAAGGCCTGTTTTACTTGATCATATTCCAAACCATCATAACGAATAAAAGGTGCCATATACGTATCAAAATTAGACATTGCCACCGCTCCTGCTACCTCACCTTGAATTGTATAAAAGAAATTCACCAATTGACCCAATGCCGTTCGAAGATGTTTTGGTGGTTTGCTATTTACCTTTCCCGACACTCCCCCAAAACCCTTCATCAAAAAATCTTTTAAATCCCAACCAGTACAATAAGGAGATAAAGACGATAAATCATGAATATGAATATCACCTGATATATGGGCTTTTCTAATTTCTTTATTGTATATCTTATTCATCCAATAATTAGCACTAATTATCGACGCTACATGATTATTTAATCCTTGTAAGGAATAGGTCATATTAGCGTTCTCTTTAACACGCCAATCACTTTGGTTTATATAATTATCGATTAATTCATCAGAATCAACTAAACTCGATATCAATCTCATTTTTCTATGCAACTCTCTGTACAACTTAAATGCCTTAGACACTTCATCATAATCATTCTTTTTTAACATCTCTTCTATCAAATCCTGAATTTGTTCCACTTCTGGAACAATTGTTCCATTAAATCTTTTTTCCAATT
This sequence comes from uncultured Gammaproteobacteria bacterium, assembly GCA_964605545.1. Classification (GTDB taxonomy): domain Bacteria; phylum Patescibacteriota; class Microgenomatia; order UBA12405; family UBA12405; genus DAOTMI01. The sequence continues at coordinate 13,477 of CAZSCX010000013.1, read as the reverse complement.
CCATTAATACATCAGCAAATACTCTCTGTATACCTCTCACATCTTCCTCGCCGGCCGACTTAAATGCTCCTTCAATCGCCTTAAGAATCTTCTTTGGCACAAACTTAACCACCTTACCACTTCTTTTTTTAATTTTTTTTACTACACTTTTTATTTTTTCTTTTGACATTTTTCTTTTTTAAAATTTTTAATCAATTTTTCAAACTCATCTATTGAATGAACTTTAAGAAAAATTGTTGCAAACCTAATATAAGCCACACTATCTAATTTTTTTAACAAATCCAAAACAATCTGTCCGATTTCATCACTCGGAATTTCTACACTCGGCCAATTTAGTAACTTCATTTCTACTTGGTCAACTAATTTTCCTCTCTCTTCATAAGACAATTTCCAACAAGCCTTTTCAAAGCACCTCTCTAACTTCTCTCTTCTATAATTTTCAACTCTTCCATCTCTTTTAACTACCTTAATTTCAATATCACCGATCTTCTCATAAGTAGTAAATCTCTTTTTGCACTTCAAACATTCCCGTCTACGGCGGGTTGCTTTACCATCAAGAGCATCTCTACTCTCAATTACGTTCGACTCGTCAAAAGCACAATATGGACACAACATATAGCGTAATTAAATATCGTACACGCTACTGCTAGCGTCTGTCAACTGTCATTTTCTAGCTCAGACCAGGTCAAATTTTACTGGCATGTTAATCCAATCTAAGGTATAATAAGTCGCATGCAAAAGATAATTCAATTTATCAGGGAAGTCATCGCTGAATTCAAGCATATCAGCTGGCCCAAAAAAGACGCTTTAATTCAGCTAACTTTTGTGGTAATATCCTTATCTGTAATTATTGCCCTCATTTTAGGAGGTTTTGATTATCTTTTTACTAGTTCGTTTGCCTATATCGGCAAAACTAATAATCAAGCAATTCAACAAGAAGTTGTTGCTACTCCCAGCGCAACTCAAAAACAATAATGCCAAATACATCAACAATCACTAATAAAAAAGAATACATCTTTAAGCTTTCATCCAAAGAAGCTGACCCAGAAGCTCGTTGGTACATCATCAACACTTATTCCGGTCATGAATACAAAGTTATTGATGCTTTAATCACTCGGGTAAAAACCATGGGTCTTGAAGATAAAATCTTTACTGCCGTCGTTCCTATTCAATCCAAAATGGTTATCCGCCGCGGCCAAAAAGTTAAATCTCAAGAAAAAACCTTTCCTGGTTACGTCATTATCCAAATGGTTCTCACCGATGATTCCTGGGTTACTGTCCGTACCACCCAAGGAGTGACCGGTTTTGTCGGTATCGACAATAAACCATCCCCTATTTCCGAATCGGAAGTTGAATCTATTCTTAAAACAACCGAAGAAGATAAACCTAAATACCAAACTCCTTTCTCTATTGGCGACGTCGTCAAAATTACCAATGGTCCCTTCGCTGACTTTATCGGTACTATTGATAGTATAGACCAAGAAAAAGGTAAAATTCGAGTTTTAGTTTCCTTTTTTGAAAGAGAAACTCCAGTCGAACTCGACTTCTTACAAGTTAGTAAAGAAATCTAATTATGCCAAAAAAAATAAAATGCGTTGTTAAACTCGCTATTCAGGCCGGAACTGCCAATCCAGCCCCTCCAGTCGGTACCGCTTTGGGTCCTCACGGTATTAAAATAATGGATTTTTGTCAAGAATTCAACGAAAAAACCAAAGATCAAAAAGGTTCAGTTATTCCTGCAATTATCACCATTTATGAAGATCGTTCGTTTGATTTTATTTTAAAGAAACCTCCAGTTTCCGATATGATCAAAAAAATGGCCGGTATCGAAAAAGGCACTGGTTTGACCGGACGCGAAAAAGCCGGTAAATTAACCATGGCTCAAGTCGAACAAATCGCCAATGCCAAAATGCCGGATCTTAACACTACCGATTTAGAGGCAGCCAAAAATACTGTTATGGGCACCGCCAGATCTATGGGGGTTGAGATTATTAATAATTAAAACAGAAATTCGCAGATTACTTTTTTAAAAAATTTTTCAACGCGCAGCATTGAACGTTTTTTAAAAAACTGTAATCAAGAATTTCAAAAATTATAAATTTATAAAAATATGACCAAAAAAAGCAAAACCACCAAAGTCGTCGAAGAGACAGTCCAAAAGGTGGAAGAACAAGTTGTAGAAACTGTTCAAAAGGCCGAAGAAGTCGTTACCGAAAAAGTAGAAAAGACCGAAAAAAAGGCCAAGATTAGAGGTAAAAAATATCGTGAAGCTAAAGCAAAAATCGATATTAATAAATATTATCCATTAAAAGATGCCGTCAAATTGGTTAAAGAAACTTCAATTTCCAAGTTCGTCGGAAAAATCGAAGCTCATATCAATACTTTTGACATTGGTAATATTGGTGATATTGTTTTCCCTCATCTTGAAACTGCCAGTAAAAAAATAGTCATTCTAAATGATACTATTTTGGCTGAAATTAAAGACGGTAAAATAAATTTTGATATTTTAATTGCCACACCCTCTACCATGCCAAAACTATTACCCTTTGCCAAAACTCTCGGACCAAAAGGTTTGATGCCAAATCCAAAAAACGGCACCTTAACCGATAAACCTGAAGATTCCGTAAAAAAATTATCGGTAGCTAAAACACAAATAAAAACTGAGAAAAAAGCTCCGGTAATTCACATCATTGTCGGTCTCACTTCTCAACCAGTTGAAGAAATTAGCGCCAATATTGCCGAATTAATCAAAGTGGTCAAGCCAAACAAAATCAAAAAACTTGCCATTTGCGCTACCATGAGCCCTTCTATCAAAGTTGAAGTGAAATGATTTTTCTGTATAATGAACCATATGACAAACAGACCTGATTGGGATAACTTTTGGTTCACCCTAGCTTTAATTTATAGCACCAGAGGCACCTGCGATAGACTTCGCGTTGCCTGTTTAATTGTTAAAAATAAAAGATTAGCCGGTGCCGGTTTCAACGGCTCTCCCCATGGTCAACCCCACTGCGACGACGTCGGCCATTTAATGATTGAAAATCATTGTGAAAGGACTCTCCATAGTGAAGAAAACGCTATCATTAACACTTCCCGGGAAGATCTCCGTGACGCTACCGCTTATGTCACCGCCACTCCCTGCTATCGCTGTGTCAAAATGTTGATCAACTCCGGTGTCAAAAAAATATACTACATGGGTTTTTATGCCAACTCTCGCGGTCGGGAACAAATCGAAGATTTAGCCAAAACTTCAGGTGTAGAACTCGTTCATTTTGATTTGGACGCCCAATCACTTCTTGATCAAGCTACTAATCGCCTCAGCGAACCCGGTGGAATTCTCTTCAAGAAAACTGAATAATCAAATCCAATAATTCCGGAAAACTTATCCCCGCTGCCCTTGCCTCTTTTGGTAAAAGCGAATTCGGTGTCAACCCTGGTATCATATTTATCTCAAGTAAATAGGGAATATTTTTTCTTATGATATAATCCAGCCTAGCAAAAGTCTGTTCTCCCTATTCATTCAAATCCCCCCATTTCGTCCGCTTATAGGAGGACTCAATGACCCCCTTTGACAAAAGGGGGTCTCGTAATAATAAACAAAATTTTAAGCCCCCTTTCGTCAAAGGGGGCAGATGAACGAAGTGAATCGGGGGATTTAAATGTTAAAATACACTATGCAAAAACACCTGGCCATGTTTGTCCTTTACTATCTCCGTTTTTTTGCCAAATTTCAAATCTTAAAACTTAAATTACTCAATCCAAAATTAAAAATAATTGGCGTCACCGGATCTGCCGGAAAAACCTCTACCATCGAAGCTATCGTCACCACTTTAAGACCAAAATACAAAATTAAGGTAATTTCCGGATACAATTCAGAGTCAGGTATTCCTCTTAGTATTTTAAATCTTAAACTAAAAGGATATTCCCCTATTCATTGGGCAATTATAATACTACTAGCACCAATAATGTTGATTGCTAACTGGTCATTTTATGACATCATAATAATCGAAATGGGTATAGACAGTATCAAACCACCAAAGAATATGGACTACCTACTCACATTAGTTAAACCTGATATTGGTATATTTTTGAGTCTTTCACCAGTTCATTTGCAAAATTTCCCCAGTCTTGAGGCCATAGCAAAAGAAAAGGCAAAATTAATCAACTCCCTCCCCAAAAACGGCTATGCTATTGTCCATCCGAACCTAAAACGCTATATCCATACCTCCGCAAAGGTAATCGAAATAGAACAATTAAAAACAATTAAGAACATGCCTGAGTTCTATAAAGACACTTTTGGGACTGCCACCATCGTTGCCAAGCTCTTCAATGTCACTCCAAATTTTAAAGATTATGTTCATCCTCCAGGTCGTTTTAGAATTTTTGAAGGTATTAATAATTCAACTATTATCGATAGTACCTACAACTCCTCCCCTCTTGCCGTCCAAGAATTTTTAAAATATCTTGCCACCTTTCCCAAACCACGTATCGCCATATTGGGTGACATGAGAGAGCTTGGATCTGCCACGCAAGAAGAGCACAAAAAACTACTTTCTCTTGCCAAAAAGTGCGCCGATATTATTATTCGTGTCGGACCTCTTGTCAATAAATATTATTGGGAACTTTTTGATTATCCATTTCCCAAAAATGCCACTATCTTGATTAAAGGTTCTCAAAATCAAGTCTTTCTGGAAGAATTAGTAAAACACCTACTCAAAAACAAATCGGACCAAAAATTTCTTTGCCGTCAAACCCCCTATTGGCTCAAACTCAAAACCAATTTTCGAAAATCTGTTGGTCTATCTACCAAATAATCAGCTTCTTTCAAAGCCTTTTTGGAATTATAACCCCAAGTTACTCCTATCATTTTTATTCCAATTTTTTTACATGCCTCGACATCTCTTATTTCATCCCCCACATAAATCACTTCCTCTTTATTAAAACATTTATTTTTTAGCATTTTTGTTATCACTTTATCTTTTCCAAAGATATCCAATCCAGAATAATAAAAATCAAAAAAATCCCAATTATATTTTTCAAAAACTGCTTTTACATTTCTCATTTTATTTGATGTTAACAAACCCAATATCCATCCTTTCTTTTTCATTTCCAATAACGTTCCCTTTAGTTCTTCGACAACTTCAAACTTATCCAAATAATTTATCCATTCATTTCTCCCCTTTCTCAATAAACTTAACAATTTAACTAACGAAATGGAATGATTTGCCAATAAACCTGGAAAACCACTTTCATTAAATACTTTTAAATTTTCTTTAGTCAAATAATCCTTAGCCACAAAACGAACATACCATTCCGACTTAACCAAAGTTCCATCAAAATCAAAAACCATTACCTTTTTTTTAGTCATCACCTATTTTATACTCTTTATCCTTTTTAATCTCCCTTTCGATCAGTTTTCTTAAAAATACTGATCTTGGAATCATTCTCTTGTTTGCTACCCAATCTAAATAAGCCAAAATACCAGGACTTACAAAAAAATTAAATCTAACATCCATCAACTTTTCTGATTTCCTAAGTGATTCATCAATTATCCCAGCAATATCTTTACCGTCATATGGGGCTAAAATCAATTTTTTATTATTCATCCATTTCAAAAATTGCTTCTGTTCTCCCTTTTTGTACAAAGCCACAACAGGTTTATTTAATTCCAAAGCTTTTCCTACAATAAAACCCATAGACATACTATGACCAGAAACTTCTGCTACTACCACATCCGCTTTTTTAACTTTTTCTACAGCGCTCATATAACCAGGACTACTATTACAAAAACCTTCTTCGGCCCATTTCAAAACCGAATCGTCGACTATTTTGTCTCTCTTGGCTAATATCTGATAGATTCTTTTAAATAAAGCCGCATTCTTAGCTACTACGGTTGGAGAAGCAACAAAATATATTTTCATAAACATCTACCTTGCAAATAACCTCTATGTGATATAATATCACATTCTACCGAAGACAGTGGGTACAAAAATAAATCCCACCGAGGACAACATTTAATTGTATCCCCTTACTTCGGTGTGGGGATTTTTTTTAACTATGCCAAATATTAAAAAAATTGAAAAAGTATCAACAGTACTTGAAAATCTAAAAAAATCTAAATCTGTTGCTTTAGTCCAATATCAAGGCTTAAATGCTGGAGATATTGCCAAACTTAGAGCAAAAGTTAAAGAAACAGGCGGTAAAATGGAGGTAGTTAAAAATACCTTGATTACTCGTGCCTTAAAAGAAATTGGTATCGAATTACCCCAACCTCTAACCGGACCAACTTCTCTCACTTTCTGTTATGACGACGAAATCGCTCCTTTAAAAGAAATTGATAGAATTAATAAAGAAAAAGACATCACCAGTTTCAAATACGGCATTTACGAAGAAAAACTCCTTACTGTTGACCAATTAAAAGCTTTCTTAAACTTACCATCCAAATCTATTCTTATGTCGCAATTGGTCGGCGATTTGATTAATCCCCTTCAAAGACTGCTTTATGCTTGTAAATATAATCAAACTCAATTAGTTTTAACCCTTAAAGCTATTTCAGAAAAATAAAAATTCGCAGATTGTTTTTATTGAGCCTTCAACCTGCTCCGCAGATTGACCAGCGAAAATAAAAATAATCAAGAATTTTAAATTATTAATTAATAATTATAAATTTAAAAATAAAAAATATGGACAAAAAACTAGAAGCAATTATCGAAGATATTGCTAAATTATCCGTTCTTGAGCTTTCAGAGTTAGTTAAAGCTCTTGAAGAAAAATTCGACGTCAAAGCCGTCGCCGCCGCTCCTGCCGCTGCTGTTGCTGGTGCCGCTCCTGCTGCTGGTGCCGCTCCTGCTGCCGAAGAAAAAAGCGAATTTGATATCGTTTTAACCAATGCCGGTGCCAATAAAATCGCTGTCATTAAAGCCATCCGTGAATTTAAACCGGAATTAGGCTTGAAAGAAGCTAAAGATCTCGTCGACGCTTGTCCCGCCGATCTCGGTACTATGAAAAAAGAGGCTGCTAATGATGCTAAAGCTAAATTAGAAGCCGCTGGTGCTCAAGTTGAGTTAAAGTAATACTTTAAATAATAATTAACCCCCTTTCCAGAGGGGGTTTTTATTTCTATGTTAGAATATAAGATATGCATTACGCTGTTATTATGGCTGGTGGTTCAGGCACTCGTCTTTGGCCATTAAGCCGAAAAAACAAACCAAAACAACTTGTTAAATTTACTTCAGAAAAAACTTTACTCCAAGAAACTTTTGAAAGAGTCAAAAAATTCCTTCCAGTAAAACAAATCTACATATCTGCTACCCCAGAATATAAAGATGAAATTCTAAAACAATTAGTGGAGCTTCCCAAAGATAATTGCATCATTGAACCAAGTGCTAGAAATACTACTGCCGCTCATGGTTTCATTGCCATGCATCTACTTAGAATTGACTCGGACGCAATTTTTACAACTCTTCCTTCAGATCATGTTATTCAAGCTGAAGATGCTTTTGCCAAAGCCAATTTGGCTTGTTTTGCCACTATTGACAAATATAAAGATAGATTAGTTACTTTAGGTGTTACCCCTACTGCTCCGGAAATAGGACTTGGTTATATAAAAATGGGAACAGAATTTAAAGAAATAGAAGGAGAAAAAGTCTATAACATCGATTCTTTTGTTGAAAAACCGGATTTAGAAACCGCCAAAAAATATGTTTCTACTTGGGGTTATCTCTGGAATAGTGCCAATTATTTTTGTCATGCTCAAACATTAATGGATTGGATAAAAAAATATCGCCCAGAAATGCACACCACCCTGTTACAAATCAATGAATTAATAAAAAATAATGATAGTTTTGAAACAATAAAAACTCTTTACGACACTTTGGTAAAAGAACAATTGGCCGATTCTGTCGTCAAACAACCCGATATGAAAGCACTTGTTATTCCGGTTGATTTAGGCTGGAGCGACATTGGCAATTGGGGTGCCCTATATGATCTTTTGTCAAAAAAAGAAAAAATAAATATGATTACCAAAGGCAATCATATTGACCATGAAAGCAAAAATTGTTTAATTATTGGTGATAAAAAACTAATTGCCACTTTAGGTTTAGAAAACATTATCATTATTGATACTCCAGACGCAATTTTAGTTACTACCACTCAAAAAGCTCAAGAAATTAAAGAACTCTACAACAAACTCGACCCAAAGTATCAATAATACTGAATTATTGCTGCATCAATGGTATTTTCTTGGGATCTAAATTATCGACAATCTCTTTGATTCCATCCTCAAGTGAGACTGATGGTTTATATCCCAATTCACTTGAAATTTTTTCAATACCTGCCAATTGAGTTTTGATATATCCCGATTTAACCGGATTTTCTATCAATTGTGGCGCGATATTTAAATTCATTACTTTATTGATTTTACCGACTAATTCAACTAAATTAACGGCAGTTGCTGTTCCGATATTAAAGACATTAAAACCATATTTCTTTTCTGTCATCATTGCTAATTCAATCCCTTGCACAATATCTTTTACATTAGTAAAATCTCTCTCTTGAGTTCCATCCCCATATAAAATTGCCGGCCTACCACAAGCCATTTCCCAAATAAATTGAGATAAAACATTGGCAAACTTCTTTTTATGACCTTCATTTAAACCATAAACACTCATAAATCTAAAAGCAATAATCTCTAGATTATATTTTTTAGAATACACAATCGAAGTTTCTTCCATTGCGTGTTTAGTCACTGCATAAAAATTTGGTGGCACTACAAATTGATCCTCTGTTAATGGCACCGGATTATTTCCATAAATAGAACTAGTTGACGCAAATAAAACCTTTTTTGCCCCTATATCTCTGGCAAAATCCAACACATCCAAATGACCCATTATATTGTTGTCCATTGCATTTCGTAAATCATCTTCAAACATTGGCGCTGATGATGAACCTGACAAATTAACAATATAGTCAAAATCTTTTCCGGCTAATTCCAATTTTGCTCTATCTTGAACTGCCCCTTCAACAAACTTAACATTGCTATTTAAATTTTCTTTCCAACCCAAATATAAATTATCAAATGCAGTTACATCATGTCCCTTAGCTGCCATTATGTTACACAAATTACTCCCTATAAAACCTGCTCCTCCACAAACTAATATTTTTGACATAATTTTTCCTTTTAATTAAAAAATAACTATTAATTGTTTCTCAAGTATATCATACAAAAACACCCTTTTTTATCATCGGACTCTCAAATTAAATCTTTATTTTTTGTTTTCAAAAAATCCACCACCTCACCAACTTTTCCACTCTGATCTTTCTTAACCACCAGAATTGCATCGTCCGTTTCTATAATTTGTACATCACTCAAACCAACAACCGCTACAAATTTATCACTTAAAACAAAATTATCTTTACCCTCAACTTCAAATACATTTTCCGGATTATATACTTCTTTTTTTCTCAGATATTCCTCCAAAGATTCCCATGTACCCAAATCAACCCATTCAAACGGACACTCCACCACCATCCCTTCATTCATTTCATATTTTGTTACTCGAACTTCAATAGGATCTTTCGGCATTTTAGAATATTCTGTTGCGATATCTGCACCATTAATTATATTCATTAATGGCTCATACCATTCTGGCGCTCGCCTTTTAAAAGCTTCTAACATTAATCTCGGTGTCCAAGCATAATGATTGGCATGTCCAAAAACAGTTCCCGCTTCTACTGCCCCCTCATTTCTTTCCGGATCATCTCTCATAACCAATTTTTTCATTTTATAAACATTTAAATTACCCCCTCCCTCAACTTTCTCCCCTGGAATCATGAAGTCAATTCCTGCAATTCCCCTCTCTGGTCTTATGCCTCCTGTTATCAACTTCCCTTCCTTTCTAATCAATTCATCAAATATTTCTATCATTTCCAAAAACTTCTCATCAGGATTCCGTAGAACATCTGCTTGTACCAACATAAATGGTTCATCGGGAAATTTTTTAAATAACATTGCCGCACAAAAACCAGTTGCCGGACCCTGGTTTCTCATTTCAGGTTCTATAAAAATATTTTCATTAATTATTTCAGGTACTTGTTGCTTGGCAATTTTCGCTTGATATTCATTAGTTTGCAAATAAATATCACTTGGATCAAATTTCTTTCTTAATGCCTCCCAATTCAATTGAAAAATTGACTTACCACTAATTAGCGGCAAAAATTGCTTAGGCATTTTCTGGCGACTTAAAGGCCACATTTTTGTTCCTATTCCTCCGCACATGATTACAGGTTTCATATTTTTATTATATAATAGACTATTATGATTAGGAATACCTTATCCTGGTTAAAACAAAAAAATTTAAAAATAGATTCGCAAGATTTGAATCGACCCTGGGGCGCTTTCTGGCAAATCGATCAATCTTCGTTAAATATTTTTTTATCACTATTTTTTCCAAATCATAAAGAAAAAGAAAATATTAATCCAAAAATATTATTGGTAAATGCCAACAAAAAATTATCCCTTCAATTACATAATCGACGTAATGAAAAATGGCATATTATAAAAGGTCCTGTAAAAGTCATTTTAAATAAAAAAGAATATATTTTAAATGAAAATGAAGAAATCGAAATTCCAATCAATACTCCTCATCGTCTTTGTGGACTAGATAATTATGGAATTGTAGCCGAAATATGGATACATACCGACCCTCAACATCCATCTGACGAAAATGACATTATTCGTCTTGAAGATGATTTTAATCGTCTTAATTAAATAATTTTTCATTTATCTTTTAATTTTTCTTGTTTGATATCTTGACATACTAATATCATTTATGTTTTACTGTTTATAGTTAAACATTACTTTGATACAAGAGGAGCCACCAAATGACTGATCAAATTCAATCACAAGATAACCTTGTGAAACAAAAGAAAATCAATGGAGTATCCATTGATAATCTGCCCGATTTATTAACTGTAAGTGAAGTCGCCGACCTTCTTCGTGTTTCTAAACTTACCATCAAACGCTGGGGTAAAAGAGGAAAATTACCCGCTATCCGCATCAATGCTCGCGGCGATCGCCGTTATCGCAAAGAAGCTGTACTTTGGCTTTTGGGTATTCAAAGCGAATAATTTTTTACTTTACTAAAATCCTGCCCCGATTTGTCCTTTTAATCAATCCCTTTTTCATCAAATAAGGCTCATAAACTTCCGTAATTGTTCCCACATCTTCCGTTAAAGCCGCCGCAATGTTCTCTACCCCCACCGGTCCTCCATTATATTGTTTTTTGACCACATCTAAATACTTCCTATCTGCCTCATTTAAACCTAATGTATCAACACCAAGCATTTTCAAGGCTTCTTCTGTTTCTTTCATGCTTATCAATCCATCACTTTTTACCTGAGCATAATCTCTAATTCTCTTTAATAATCGAATCGCCAATCTTGGAGTTCCCCGGGCTCTTTTACCAATTTCCATAGCCGCCTTATTTTCAACTTTAACTTTTAACACTTCCGCAGTTCTCAAAACTATTTCCTGTAAACTTTCGTCATCATAAAAATCTAATTGTTGAATATAGCCAAATCTATCTCTCAATGGACCAGAAATTAAACCAATTCTAGTCGTTGCTCCCACCACTGTAAATTTCTGTAAATTTAATCTTACCGTTCTTGCTCCCGGACCCTTTCCTAAAATAATATCCAAAACATAATCTTCCATCGCGCTATACAATGCCTCTTCAACGCTTTTATTTAATCGATGTATCTCATCAATAAACAAAATATCACCCTTCTTTAAAGCCGTCAGGATTGACGCTAAATCACCAGCCCTCGTCAAAGCCGGACCAGAAGTAATTTTTATATTAGACACCATCTCTTTGGCTATCAACATTGCCAAAGTTGTCTTTCCCAATCCCGGCGGACCATAAAACAAAATATGATCCAAAGATTCACCCCTGTCTTTCGCCGCCTTCAAAAAAATATGCAATTGTTTTTTTACACCCTCTTGACCAATAAACTCACTTAAATTTTGCGGTCTTAAAGATTTTGCAGACACCATGACAATCTCTCCTCAATAATTAAAATATCTTTTGGTAATTTCTTCATCACTTTTTCAATTTCTTTCTTATCAAAACCCAATTGTTTTAAACTCAAATACAAATCATCTTCAGCCATCTCCTCTCCATCACTTAAATCTAATTCTTTTAAGCTACCTAATTTCGATTTCAAATCGATAATAATTCTCTGTGCCGTCTTTTTTCCTATACCCTTGATGTCTTCGAAAAACTTCACGTCGGCATTGGCAATTGCCTTAATTACCTTTTCACTTTCGGTCTTTCCCAAAATCTGAGCTCCGGTTTTTGGTCCAACACCGGAAACCGAAATCAACATTTTAAATAAATTAACTTCATCTCTCGTTTCAAAACCAAACAAAGACATATCATTTTCCGACACTGACATAAAGGTAAATAACTTAAGATCGATTCCTTCAGTTATTTTTCCAGCTAATTTCTCTCCAACAAAAACCAAATACCCTACCCCATTCACTACTATTTCTATCTGATTACCCCACACTCTCTCTACTTGTCCTTTTAAGCTAGCGATCATACCCAATTATACATGGCTTACATACAAATGAGTTAAAGCTACCGCCACCGCATCAGCCGCATGCGATGGTTTAATATTTTTCTTTAAATTCAAAGCGTTTCTGACCATCAATTCAACTTGAGATTTTTCTGCTTTGCCATAACCTACCAATGTCGATTTAATTTGCAAAGGTGTATATTCAAAAACTTCAATTTTACATCTAAATCCTAAAACTTTTATTACTCCAATTGCCTCAGCTACTTTCATTGCCGATTTAACATTTTTTGCAAAAAATAAATTCTCCAAAGCCATGATTTTGATTTTATAATCTTTCATAATTTTCTCCAAAGAATCACTGATTACTCCGAGTCTTTCGACTTTATTTAATTTATCGCTAGTTTCAATACAACCATAATCTATTAACTTTTCCCCTTCCACAACCGCCCATCCGGTATTCGCCAAACCCGGATCAATTCCAAGTATCATACATTAATAATATCACAATTAAAATTATAGGTTAAAACGTAAATCATCCACTTTTCCACATATTTCCCTATATTATATTTCTATATAATTATTGAACCTAAATTCGTCTATGTTATCATTATTTATGGAATACAAAAGAAACGTCAGCCTTGCTCCTTTCACTACTGTAAAAATCGGTGGTCCAGCCGAGTTTTGTATCGAAATCACCTCTTATCGTCAATTTAAGGCGGTCTTAGAAGACCTAAAAAATGAAAACATTACAGTTTTGGGCAATGGTTCCAATGTTTTGATTTCAGACAAAGGTATAAAAGATTATGTCCTAATCAACTCAACTAATAAGATAAAAGCTTTGAAAAACGATCAGATTTATGCTGAATCTGGTGTACAATTAGCCCATCTTATCGAGTTTTCT
>CAZSCX010000012.1:0-15500 GCA_964605545.1 uncultured Gammaproteobacteria bacterium | reverse complement strand
TTCCGTTGCTTTTGCCACCATTAGAAACTCAACAAAAAATTGCTTTAATTTTGTCTACTGTAGATGAAGAAATTCAAAAAACTGACCAGATAATTAAAAAAACAGATATTTTATTTAGTGGACTCATGAGAAATTTGCTCTTTGGAGAAAGTAACACTAAAAAAACAAAAATTAAAGAAATTTCAGAGGTTACATCTAGTAAAAGAATAATGGTGTCTGACTATGTTGCAAGTGGTGTTCCATTTTATAGATCAACGGAAATTATTAAGAAATCAAAGAATACACCATTGGGTAATCTAATCTATATATCATCAGAAAAATTCAATGAATTAAAAAACAAATTCGGTGCTCCAAAAAAAGGAGATATGTTGATAACTTCTGTCGGTACAATTGGTGATGTATATCTCGTCCAAAATGAGGAATTTTATTTTAAAGATGGAAATCTTTTATGGATTAGAAAAATTAACGAAGATATTATTCCTGAATATTTGAATATTATTTTATCTTCGCAATTATATCGAGAGAAAATGAATAATATTGCTGGTGGCTCTAGTCAAAAAGCTCTAACTATTGAAAAGCTCGGATCAATTATTATATCTATTCCTAAAATTTCTGAACAAAAAAGATTAATTAATATTTTCTCGTCTATAAATAATGAACAAATTAAAAATAAAGAATTGTTATTTAAACTTAAATCGTTAAAGAATGGATTAATGAGTGATATTTTTAATCAAAAAGTGGAGGTAAGAACGTGATTAAATTTAAACCATTTGGTAAAAAATATGATTTTAAAGAAAATATATTGACTTGTGATTATCCAGAATATATGACTACTTCTTTAAAAGATTGGCTTTGGGATGTTTTAAAAAAAAATGATAAGGTAGCAACTGCAAATAGCTATTTAACTCATAATTCTTGTTATATTAAGCCAGACTTTCTAAATATATTATGTATAAAATTTAGAGAAAAATTTCCACAAGAGTGGTCCAGTTTTATTATTTTTACTTTTCAAGATTCACTAAGAACATCTAATATTTTGGCTTTTTTTCTTCAAAATTTTGCAAATGGGTATGATGCTAATCAATTAGAATATTTTCTTTCAGAAGGCGGTTCGGCGTATGAAGTGATTTTGTCTGATAAAAAAACAAGTGAATATGATAAGGGTGTTTATAATCTAATTGAAAGAGTTCCGGAAGTAGTTAAAAAACAATCAAATAGAGCGATTAGTGATAATGACTTACTTCAAGAAGCTTGGACATTTTGTTATTCAATAAATCCTGACTACGAAAAGGTTGTTACAAGATGTTGTGATTTTTTAGAAACTTATTTTAAAAAAATATATTTTTTAAATGATCCAAAACCACAATTAAAAAAGTTCATTCATTCTTTTGAAACAACCCCAAATGTTTTGTCGTATAAAGGAGACTCAATTGTTGAACCAAAAAGTAATTTAACTAGTTTACTTAAAGAAGCGAGTAATATTCGTGGGCAACATACGGGCGGTCAAGGTCGAAAACCAACAAAACCAGAAGCCGAATTCGTTTTACACACAACTATTTATATTTGGAACTTACATCAAAAATAATTATGAAATTTAACGAACAATATACAGTCGAAAATCATATTATTAAATTCATTAAGAATGAACTGGGATATGAATATATAACTCCTGAAGAAATGTCTGGTCAAAGAGAATTTGAAAATCATTATTTAACGGAATCAGAGTTATTCGAGGCAATTAAAAAGATAAATAATATTGATACTAGTGATCTTTCAATAATACCAACCATAATTAGGGAAATTAAAAAGTTGGATACCAATGAAGAATTTTTAAATTTGTTAAGAAATGGAGTTAATTTAAAAGATCCAAAAACTGGCAAAATGCGTGACTATTTAGTTGTTGATTATGACAATATTGATAATAACCACTTTGTAGTTACTAATCAGTTTTATTTCGAAGGAAATTTGGAAAATATTAGACCAGATATAATGATTTTTCTAAATGGTATTCCTATTGTGGATATTGAAGCAAAAAGTCCAACTGCATCAGAAACTGTTGATTACACAAAAGCCATTGGTCAAATTAAGAGATATGAAAGAAATGCAATTAAACTTTTTTGGCCAAATTGTTTTAATATTGCTACTGATGGTTTAAAAACTGTTTACGGTGCCACTTATGCTCCAGCTCAATATTTTTTGCAATGGAAAGAAGAATTTATAAATGAAAATGATGAAGAGTTAGAGTTAACTTTAAAAGCTTTATTAAGTAAGAAAAATTTACTAGACATTATTAGTAATTTTATTGTTTTTGAAAAAGAGAAAGAACAAAAGATTAAAAAAATTGCTAGATATCAACAAATTAGAGCCACTAATAAAATTGTTGAAAGAGTTAGAGGTAAAGAGAAAAAACGAGGATTAGTTTGGCACACTCAAGGATCAGGTAAAAGTTTAACGATGTACTTTACGGCTTGGAAATTAAGATTTGATAAAGAGCTAAAAAATCCAAAGGTATTTATATTGGTAGATAGAATTGATCTTGATGATCAAATTTATGACACTTTTATAAATTGTGGTGGTGAAAATATTATTAGGGTAACTTCAAGAAGAGAACTAGAAAAGAAAATAAAATCGCCTGAAAGAGGAATCTTCATTTCTACTATTCAAAAATTTAACGAATTAGACAAAGACATAGAAAGTTTTGATGGGAATGTAATTGTTTTATCTGATGAAGCTCATCGTGATAATGAGGGAGTGGCAGCAATTAAATTGAGAAGCTCAATGAAAGATGCTTTTTTCTTTGGATTTACTGGAACACCAATTGATAAAAGAACTTTAAATACTCACAGAAATTTTGGAGAGGAAGGTGAGAGATATTTAGATTATTATTCTATTCAACAGGCAATTGATGATGGAGCTACTCTACCAGTCGCTTATGAAGCGAGATTATCTAAATTTTCTATTGACGAAGAAAAAGTTGATCAACAATTTGAAGAACTTACTAATGACTTAACCAAGGAACAAAAAGATGCTTTAACAAAAAAATATGGTCGAATGGAAGCATTAGTGAAATTAGATAAAAGAATGAGAGCTGTTGCCCAAGATATTGTCGAACATTTTAGAACACATATAGAACCAAATGGTTTTAAGGCTCAAGTGGTTTGCTACGATCGAGAAGCTACAGCAAAATATAAAGAAATTTTTGATCAATTATTACCAAAAGATTGGACTGAAGTAATTTATTCTTCAGGTGATCCTAATTCAGATTCTGATACTTTAGAAAAGTACAACACTAATAAAAAACAAAGAGAAAGAATTATTGAAAGTTTTAAGAAAAAAGAAGGTTTGCCAAAATTATTATTGGTTTGCGATATGTTGTTAACTGGTTTTGATGCTCCAATTGAACAAGCAATGTATTTAGATAAACCACTAAGAGATCATAATTTACTCCAAGCAATTGCGAGAACTAATAGAGTCTATTCGAATAAAGGCTGTGGAAGAATAATTGATTATTTTGGAATAACAAATAATTTATATAAAGCTTTGGATTTTGATGAAAGCATTGTATCTAGTGCCATGTTTGATATCGATAAATTTAAAAAAGAATTTGAGAAAAATATTGGTGAAATAATGGAAATTTTTGTTGATGTAAATATTGAAGATCCATCAATTGAAAATTTAAGAAGATGTTTAAAAATATTTATTGATAATAGTAAAAAACAAAACTATTTTACTGATAAATATTCCAGATTAAAATTATTGTTTGAAATTTTATCTCCTGATCCATTTTTGCTCTCTTATTTAAGAAAATTTGAATGGATTACAAGTTTTTATTTGGCTTTTAGAAAAGAGTATTCGAGCGAAAATGATGATCAACTTGCCTTATCTGAATATGGTGAAAAAGTTAAAACAATAATTCAAGAAAAAATAGATTTTGAAGGTATCACTAAGAATTTCAGAGAAATGAGAATAAATGATATTTATACAATTGATAAATTAAGAAAGGCTGAACCAGAAGAAAAAGCAGAAATTCTTTTGAAGATTATTAGAAATGAAATCAGAGCAAATATTGATAGCGATATTACTTTTATTAAATTTAGTCAAAAACTATTAACGATCCAGAAAGAGTTTGAAAAGCATCAAATAGATTTGTCAGATCGAATAAAAAAATATCAGGAACTTTTGGAAGATATTAAGAATAGAGGTGATGAGGCTAAAAAAATAGGATTGGATATGAAAGAATACGGACTCTTTTTAATTACCAAAGAATTCTCTGAATCAAGTAATGATAAAAATGTAATTTCATTTGTTCAAGATTTGACTAAAAATTTAAGAAATATTTTAGATCAAGGCTGGCAAGAAACTGCTAAAAAAGAAGAATTTATTAAAGGAATTAAACAGCAACTACAAATGTTATTGTTAAAAGATTATCGGGACAAGATTGATATAGATGATTTCCCAAAATTAATGAATAGATTAATTGATGTCATTGTTAAAAATTTTTAAGAAAAATATGACAAATATTGATGAAAAAATTATAACTATTTTAAAAGAACTTCATGAAGCACATGCTATTTCGGAAAAATTCAATGCCACAGAACATCTTCAAGGTAAAATAACTATTCCAAGAGATATATATGAAATGGGATTAGCTTATGATACGGAGGAAAAAATTCAGTTATATTTAGATCTTGCTTATAACGAAAAATACCCTGGCCGATATACAGATGAACAAATTAAAAGTATAAAAGAAGAAATAGAAAGACTTTCTTTTAGAATAAGAGCTTGGAAAAATAGAAAATTTCCTTGTCAATTTAAAGATAAAGTATGATCGACAATATCAATCCAATTATAGAAGACATTAAGACTCGTGGATTTGCTGCAATTGAAGATATTGTTGCTAGAAAGGAATCTGAAAAATTTTTTATTGATTTCAAATTAACACAAAAAGATGATTATTCAGGACAAAGAACTTTATTTGAGTCTGACAAAAAGAATTTGGCAAAAGCAATTTCAGGGTTTGGCAATTCGGAGGGAGGATTAATTATATGGGGAATTGATGCCTCCGGAAGTTCTGATGACTATGCAAAATCAATTAGGTTAATTAAAAACATAGATAATTTTAAATCTCTTCTTGAATCATTCATTTCTTTATTAACAGTTCCTGCCCATAAAAATGTCGAAAGTTTTCTTGTTAAAAAATCAAAAAATGATACTAATGGTATCGCTATAACTGTTATTCCAAAAGGAAATGAGCGCCCTTATCAATGTATTAATGATTACAAATATTACATGAGAGCGGGAGATTCATTTGTACCTGTTCCTCATGGAGTCTTGCAGGGTATGTTTGGTCAAACTCCCCAACCAAATGTGTTTTGGATGTTTAATATTAGTAAAATTCCTAAAATTGACGAAAACAAAGCTATGGTTTGGCAAGCAGGATTAATGGCAGTTAATGGAGGCCTTGGAATAGGTGAAGACATTTACGGTTTCTCTCGAGTATGGACTCCTGGCGACAACTCAGAAATTGCCATAGAACTAGTCGATCAAGCCAATTATGATTTTTTTAAAGCATATGGTATCGAATTCAGTTTTATGTCAAAAAAGGATTTTAGACTTGGGTGTGAACAAAGATCACAAATGATGGTTTTAAATTTTTGGCTACGTCCTCCCTTTACTAAAGAACTCTATATCGATTTATTAATTGGAGGAAGAAATCAGCAAGTTTATAGAAGGGTTATTAAAAAAACACCAGAAGAGTTATCTTCTATTTACAAAAAATGCCTTACTGATCCTTCAAGTGAACGCATTAAAGAAATATGGAGAAGTGAAGAAAAAATGGTCTAATTAGTTCTAATTGACAATATGAATTATTTAAAAGACAAACAAGAATATATCGATCGTTATAATTTAATGACCATTGAGGATTGTATAAAGTGGTATCGAAAGCTTAAAGGTAGTTTTTTAAAACACATCAAAAAGTTAAGAAAACTTATTCTGAAACCACAATTCGTGGGGATGGTGGTGAGTAAATTAAATTATGACAATAAATAAAGAAGAAACATTTAAGGAGATAGCTAAAGCAATTGTTAATGTAGTAAAAACATACTCATTAAATGCTGAAAAACAAATAGATGAAAAATATAAAAAACAATTTGCTCATAGTGTTTTTATCCTTACTAAAATATTTACATTACTAAAGATTGTTGTTGATCGTCCAGATCAGAGCCAAGTATCAGATGAAAAATTTGAATCACAAATCTTAATTTGGCAAGCGTGTAATAGTATGTTAGCTTCCATTCAATTAATACGCCAAGGATATCTCCTTGAGCCACAATTTCTTATGAGAGTTGCCATTGAAAGCTTTTCTTTGGCTCTAAGTTTTCATGTTGACGAAAAGGCATTCAATAAATATAGTGAGGAAAAACTTTCCGGAAATAACAGTATTACAATTGCTAAAAAAGTTATTCCTGAGTTAGGTCAAATATACGGTATATTAAGTACTGTCACTCATCCCTCTAAAGGAACAACTGGAAATAATTATAATGAAAGATCTAAATCAATAATAATTGGTGGTGGTTTTACAAGCGATTCGTCTAATAGAACTTTGTTTAATTATTCTCTATTAAACTATTTATTGTTAACCCTTTGGAAAGGGGCGGAGCTTATTTTTTTTGATTTTGAAGATACACCAAGTCTTTGGAAAAAAACAAATGATGGTTATATTTTAAAACAAGATGATTCAATAAAAGAGATTGTCATAAATATAGAAAAAGGGTTTAAGGATGCAATTTTATCCATAAACGACGACCTGAAAGAGTATTCATAAAAATTGCTAATTTATTCTTGTGTCATCAATTGTTGGCTGGATTTGTGCAGTAAAAGTTCTTTTGCATTGGGCATTTACACCACTCAGAGTAATCTCTATTTGATGGCTTCCTATTGTAAGTTTGTGGTAAGGTGTTCTCCAATTATGGAGATAAGACTCGTTATTCCACCCATATGCTTCAATGTCATTTTCATATTTGACAAATATATCTAAGAAAGTTGATTCTCCTGGAAAAATCGTTATTGGGTCAGGAAAATTGGCTAATTTTAAATAATCTAATGGATTTGCTTGTGCCAATTCTAATGTAGAAGCCCATCGACCTTTCATTGTTTGATCGATTTCAACAAATCTAATTGTTGCATTTAATTGTTGTGCTGTACTTCGAGATATCAACCATGAAATATATTTTGGTAACTGTTTATTAACCACCATCACACGAAAAAACTTATATCTTCCAGATGGGGTTACATTTTGGTAAACATGATCCTGATTTGCTTCCTCATTAGCAATTATTTCTAATTTTGGATTTTTTAATTTTTCAAAAAATAATGCAATTACTGCACCAACAAATCCTCCAATAATAGTCCATATAAACGGTATTATTGTATTGTTTAATAGTGAAGGATGTTTAGTTGTGTCGACTAATTTTCCATCCGTTTCAATTAAATTTATTTTGTTTTTAATTGGATGTGTTGCCTCAGGAACATCATATATAGACTTAATTTGTTGTAAGGTAGGAGTATCTCCACCCGATGCTATACATACAGGAGGTCCTACAATCAACAGTAATAAATAAACGATTATAGATGTGGTTACTAAATTTATGACGAAGGATTTAGCTTTTTCCATACTTTGTTGGTATTTTGAATTATATCTTCAAACTGATTTTCTTGGACTAGTTCTCTAATGTGGTCAATATATCTGGTGGTAAGCCGATATAAACAGGTGGCGCCAAAAACTAGTGCTTGGTTCATAGCATCATGCGAGCTGGCTTCAAGAAGGTCATTGGTTAGATATGCATTTACATCATATGGATTAAAGTGATTTTTCCAACAGCCCTTCATATACCCAATGACAGTTCTGCTAATGTCATGTTCACTTAGAGCATTCTTTGCTTTGAGTTCTTCAAGCATTTTTTCTACATCCTTACCGATCCATGAACGAAGGTCTTCTCCGGATGGTTTGTGAATAAAATCTGGACGTACTTCTTTATATTTTTCTTCTATTTCGGATAATTTTTCTTCGACTCCAAGTAGTTTGAAGTCGGCTCCGGTAGTTTTCAAAAACTCCGTATCCTGATGGAGTTGCACCCAAAGAAATCGCTTAAAATGTTTTGCCATATCATCTTTACCATTGGCAATCATATATTCAATAGATACTGTGTCCTCAATCATTTTTCGTACTAAATCCATTGCACTGTCGGCAAGGCTAACATTACGGGATAAGTAGGAAATTGCCAACAAAGTAAAAGTATCCCTTCTGTAGGTTGCCTCGATGACCCTCAAAAAATTATCATTGCTCTTGGGTAAGGGATGTACTTCGGCGAGTGGATGTGTGGCACTCAACAACTCATCCACAACACCCTGTAAATAGTTGGTATCTATAATGGGTACCGTTTGTTGTTGTTCAGTCACAGGAATTTTAAATAAATTTTTTGGAACAAGTTTCCCAGACTCATCTTTTCCAAGAATATCTTGTCCAATAAGCTTTTTAACAAGTTTATAACTTGCGTTAGTTGAAGCAAAACCAAACAACTCGGAAATCTCTTCGTAGGTAGGTGGTCGCTGACTTTTTCGATAAAAGTCCTGAAATTTTTTAACGATATTTTGCAAATCTATATCCATAGCCTATTATAGGTGAATATTTGTTCACCGTCAATATTTGAGACACTTCTTTTTTATACTGTCTCATTTGTCTCATTTAGCTACAAAAGGCTGGTAAAATAAGACAGGAGAAGGTAATGGGTGTTATAGGGACAGAATGGTGCCAGACCCACATGCTCCGCCAAATTTATTAATCTGATATAATACGACGTTATGGAAAAACTAATAGATAAACCCGTTGGTACGGTCATTAAGGAACTTCTTAAACCGGCCCAAGACCAGTTTTTAAGATATCTTGAATTTCAGTGCAATGCTAAAGGTCCAGATTTTCTAAAGAAAAATGCAGAGTCTCTCAAAGAAGCGCTTGAAATTAGATTTCTTACTCCGGAATTGGTCAATCAATTTATCACTGCTTATGTTCAAGACCCCCAGGAAAGAAAAAATCTAGAAGACATTTTTCTTCAAGAATCCAAAAAATAGTGTTATAATCCACTATTAATGGAATTAACCGAAAAAATATTACAAGAGTCTATCATCGATCTTGGTCAATTTTTTAAAATTAGTTGGACCGAAAATATTCCTCAAATTATTATTCTCAACAGTCGAAAAGAAATCGATTCAAATTTAGGCCAAAAAACCGCCCCTTGGGTTATTGGTTTTGTAGGTAAAAACAAAATCTATATTCTAAATTATTCTAAATTAGAACAAGAAAGTAGCCATAGATACAGTAAATATTACACCTCAGCTCAAAAATATTATTCACTATTAATAAGACACGAGTTAGTCCACGTTTTTACCAAAAAATTGAATTATTACATCTATCAACCAACTTGGCTTTGGGAAGGTTTGGCCACTTTTGCTGCCGGTCAAAATAATCCCGACAAAAAACCATCCCAACTTTCAAACTTTTTAGATTTTTATAAAGATCATGAAAACAAAAATGGAACAGTTTACAAAGAATCTGGTTTTGCCGTTGAATTTTTAGTCAAAAAATACGGCAAAGAAAAATTGTTTAAATTAATCAAAGCTATCGACAAAGATATGTCTGAATCAGATTTTGCCAAACTATTCAAAAAAATCTACGGCATCCCACTCGAATACAAATCATTCAATTAAGCTTTCACCCGTCATTTCAACAGGTTTAGGAATCCCCAAAATTTCCAAAATCGTTGGTGCGACGTCTTTAAGTCCGCCACCATTTTTAAGTTTAGTTAAATCTAAATTTTTACCCACTAAATTAAATCGTACCGGATTAAACCCATGAGACGCATCATTATCACCATCTTTATATTTCATACTTTCGGCATTGCCATGATCAGCACCAACAATGACATTATAATCATTTTCTAAAGCCTTTTCGACTATTTCTCCAACACATTTATCCACAATCTCAACTGCTTTCACCACCGCCTCAAACACACCACTATGACCGACTAAATCAGGGTTTGGAAAATTAACCAAAATAAAATCATACTTACCAATATTTTCTAAAACTTTTTCTTTAACCTCATAAGCCGACATTTCCGGTTGCAAATCATAAGAGGGGACTTTTGGACTTGGTACCATAATTCTATCTTCATTTTTATATGGCTCCTCTATCTGTGAATTAAAGAAAAATGTTACATGGGCATATTTTTCTGTTTCCGAAATTCTCAATTGTTTTTTATTATTTTCTGCCAATACTTTTCCTAAATTATTTTTTACTACCTCTGGTTCAAAAGCAATTGGCATCGATAAATTTTCATCATATTTTGACATACCCACAAAATAAGCAGTTTTTCTCTCAATAAATAATTTTGCAATTTGTCTTGATCGGTCACTACGAAAATTAAACCAAACAAAACTATCATTAGATTTAACCAATCCTTCTTTATCAATTACTGTTGCTTGTACATAATAATCAGTTTTATCACCTCGTGCATACGCCATTTCAACTGCTTCTTTAGCGGTATTGGCCGCAAAACCTTTTCCTTCAATCATCAGTTTATAACCTTCTTCTGTTCTATCCCAATTATTATCTCGATCCATGGTGTAATATCGACCAATCACTGTCACTATTTTTCCCACCCCAATTTCTTTAATTTTCTCATCTAATTTTTCTAGATAACCTAATGCACTTTTTTCGGGTACATCTCTACCATCCAAGACCAAATGCAAATAAACATTATTGATATTATTTTGTTTAGCCATTTGAATTAACGCGTACATATGGGAAATATCACTATGAACCCCTGCATCAGAAAACAAACCACATAAATGCAAATTTGAATTATTTTTTTTACAATTTTCCATTGCTCCAACCAATGCTGGATTGGTAAAAAATTCCCCCGATTTAATTTTTTGATTAATCATTTCTTGGGGCTGCCAAACAATCCGACCTGCACCTAAAGTTAAATGGCCAACTTCTGAGCCACCTTGAGCCGTTTCCGGATTACCAACATCGTTTCCTGTACATTTTAAAACTGTGCTTGGAAAATTATCTTTATAATTTTTATCATTCGGGATTTTAGCTGCCATAATGGCATTTCCATATTCATTGTTACTTTCTCCCCAGCCATCCCTAATAATCAGAATAACTTTTTTCATTATCCTATTTTACCAAACATTTTCTTTTATATTTCGTATAATGGATTATGTCCGTTGATAGTTTTAGTGAAAAAATAAATTTTAGTTCCAAAACAGAATTTCAAAAACACTCTCAATCTTGGCTCGACTTAGACCCAAAAGGGGAAAATTACAAAAAAATTATTGAAAATTCCGTTATTCTTGGATCAAAAATTAAATCATATGATTTTGATATAGATTATCTTGATTACTCTGGTCTTGGGCCCAAACACTATACCAAAATCAATGGAGCACATGTTTGTCTTTCGGATCCTTACCTTTTAGAAAATGGCCGTTTAGCCGCTGTTGCTTACATTTTTAATTCGAAAACTCATCTTTGGGAAACAAAATCGTATTATCAAAGTCAATCTCAGGGCATTTGGCGTTTTCTACCTTCATATGATGTCAACAACGAAGGCCAAATAACTCATTATTCCAAAGGAAAATTCGGCGAAGATAGTCAAAATATTCCTTTTGTTATGCAAGAGGAATTAGCCAAAATTTCCCAAAAACCGCCAATAAAAATTGATTATGCCGAAAAAACTATGGTTGCCATTTCTCTTAATACTAATAAAGATAAAAAAATTGATCAACGTCGTACTTATTTCGATTTTAAAAGAGTTTTTTCTCAACCAAAGTTTCACGACTATTTCCCTAATTTTCAAACCCCAATCAGTAATTTTGATTTTAACAACAAACTATATGGCCGTATTCACGGTGAAATTTATCCATCAAAAAATCATCGTCTTAATTATATGATTTGCCGCAGTCAATCAGATCAGGTTTGGTTAGCCGGGGTTGAATATGTTTACAATAATTCCATCAACAATGATGGCCTTTGGGAAACCTGGATCAATCCTCGAGGTCTTACCACTCCTGCCATGGAATACAAATCACAGGCTGGTGCACACGCTAACGAAAGAATATCAAAAGGCTCCTATGTTGGTATGGATCTCCAAAACCCCATTATCACCGCCTACAAAAAACGTTGATTATTTAATTATTTCTTCCTCAATCCTCATCAAGCGGTTGTATTTACAAACTCTTTCCCCTCGGGTTGGCCCGACCTTGATATAGGCACTGCCCACAGCCACTGCCAAATCAACCAAAAAGGTATCGTTTGTTTCTCCACCGCCTCGGTGAGATGGTACAGTCGCCAAATTGTATTTTCTTGCCAAAAGACAACAATCCATTGTTTCTGTCACTGTTCCAGCCTGATTTAATTTAATCAAAATTGCATTAGCCGCTTTTAGATCAATTGCCTTTTGCCAAAGTTTTGTATTAGTTACTGTCAAATCATCGGCAATAATAGCAATTTTATCACCAAATTCACTAACCAATTTTGGCCAATTATCCCAGTCAAATTCAGAGAACATATCTTCCATGGTTATGATCGGGTATTTTGCTACCCAGCTTTTATAAACTTCCAACAACTCATCGGAACTCAACTTTTTACCTTCAATTTTTAAATCATAAATTTTATTTTTTTCATCATAATATTCAGAAGCGGCTGCATCAATTGATATTCCCGCATCTACTCCCGGAACATATCCGGCATCTTTTATTGCTTGTGTCAAAAATTCCATTGGTTTTTCATTAGAACCAATTCCATTTGGGGCAAAAGCTCCTTCACTACCAACATTGGTCGATAAATTATTTGTTTTCAATATTTTTTTCAAAGCTCGATAAATTTCAGTTTGAATTCTGACATTCTCTGCCTGGGTTCTATTTCCCAAAGAACTAACCAAATATTCCTGTAAATCGGTTGTTTCATCGGCATGCTTTCCACCTTCAATCATTACCATCATCGGACGGGGAAGGGTAATTTCACCATCGACCTTAAATGTTTTTCTTAGATATTGATAAAGCATTAATTTTTCTTCATGTGCTTGAGCGCGGGCGACAGCCATACTTACTCCCAAAATCGCATTTGCCCCTAAATTAGTTTTTAATTCTGTTCCATCTATTTCAATCATAGTTTGATCAATCAATCTTTGATCACTTGCTTCCATTCCAATTAATTTTGGTGCAATAATACTGTTAATATTGTCAACTGCCTTAAGCATTCCCCGGCCATTATATCTTTTATCATCGTTGTCCAAGAGAACAAAAGCTTCTTTTGATCCGGCACTAGCTCCATAGGATACTGATGCTTCTCCAAACACTCCTGTTTCCAGAACTACAGTAACTTCAACCGACGGTGCTCCGCCGCTTGCCAAGATTTCTCTTGCTTTAATGCTTTTTATTTTTGCCATACTAGCTAATTATACAGCAAAAAACACTGATTACTCTACTTTAATTATATCGATCAGGCTATAACAAGTACTCACACTCATTCCATCCTCAAATCTACGAATTACATCTAATTTTACTTCTTGACCAGGTTTTGAAGTCAATACTTTTTCTTTTATACCCTTGTCCATTTTATCTAAGTCAATATTCACCAATAATTCATTATTTCTACTCAATTTATTAAGAGTATTTCCCCTTCTGATATTTTCTTTAAAATCATTAGTTAGTTCTTTTGTTCCACCCGTTATTAGTAATGCACTACAAACAACTTTTTCCTCACCCCAATCAACTGCCTGATAATTAACATAATATCCTTTCAATTTTCCATAACCCTCAAGCCCACTATCAGATCTATACAAACAACTCTCACTTGAACATGGTGTTTCTCTAGCGATACTATTTACTGGTCCCCAATCAGCTCCCTGAACATCATCAAATATTGGATCTTTTCCTCCAATTTCAACCATAAGAGGGGGGTTTATCTCTTTAGTAACAACTGGACTAATTACTGGAGTAATATCTTCATTTTTTACAATCGGACATCTTTGTCTATTTGATGTTCCATAAAACAATCCAGCCACTATAATGATAGCTGTCAAATGTATAAAAATTTTTTTAAAATCCCTTGTTTTTTTGACAGGTGGCAAATTAATTATTTCTTCCATAAAAAAGTTTAACACGTTTTCTCTCTTGACAGTTTTTTCATCTTGAATATAATATTAGCACTCACCCAAAATGACTGCTACATAAATAAATTATTATTTGTTATAATCCTAAAGCTATGAAAAAACCAAACATTCAGCCGGTGGCCGGGTATCTCCTGGTCAAACCCCAAAAACAAGAAAAAACCACTGCCTCGGGTATTTTAATTCCCGATTCTCATGACGAGAAACCTCAGCAAGGTGAAGTCCTTGCCGTCGGTGCTTCCGTAATGGAACACGGTCATGAAATAGAATCTCCAGTTAAGGTTGGTGATATTGTCATCTACCGTGAATGGGGAGGTAAAGATTATAAACTCGATGACGTCAATTATTTAATTTTAAAATTTGACGACATCATGGCTGTTATTAATTAATTAAAACTATGGCAAAACAACTAAAATTCAAAGAAGATGCAAGACAATCATTATTAAAAGGTATTAATATTTTGGCTGACGCCGTCACCACAACTCTTGGCCCAAAAGGTCGCAATGTCGCTATCGACAAAAAATGGGGTGGTCCTACTGTTCTCCATGATGGTGTCTCTGTCGCCAAAGAAATTGAACTAAAAGATGCTTATGAAAATATGGGAGCTCAGTTACTCAAAGAAGCCGCTTCCAAAACCAACGATGTCGCTGGTGATGGTACTACCACTGCTACACTTTTAGCCCAAGCTATTGTTAATAAAGGACTTCAAAATGTTACTGCTGGTTCGAACCCAATGATGATTCGTCATGGTTTAGAAAAAGGTTTAACTGCCCTCATCGATGAACTTAATGATATGAAGAAAGAAATAAAAATAAATGACAAAGCCAGTATTGAGCAAGTTGCTGCCATTTCTGCCGGTGATGAATCAATTGGTCAAAGAATTGCCGATGCAGTAGTCAAAGTTGGTAAAGACGGTTTAATTACTGCCGAAGAAGGTAAGGGAATGGGAATCGAAACTAAAGAAACTTCCGGTATGGAATTTGATCAAGGCTTCCTTTCTCCTTATTTTGCTACCAATACCGAAAAAATGGAAACTCTAATTGATAATCCCTATATTGTCATTACTGATAAAAAGATTACCTCTATCCAAGATATCTTGCCCTTTTTGGAGAAATTAGTAAAACTTACCAAGAATTTTGTCATCATTGCCGATGAAATCGAAGGTGAAGCTCTCGCTACCTTGGTCGTTAACAAACTTCGCGGCACTTTTTCCGTTCTTGCGGTCAAGGCTCCTGGTTTTGGTGATCGTCGCAAAGCCATGCTCGAAGA
>CAZSCX010000011.1:6560-16315 GCA_964605545.1 uncultured Gammaproteobacteria bacterium | reverse complement strand
CCCATAATATCGATAATGGCTTTCTTTTTTAAAATAAAAGAATAGCTGTATTGTAAAACGATAAAAAGCAAACTGATATAAAAGAAGCTGTTGTTAACAATCAAAGAGATAAGTAGCCCCAAAACCAACAAGACAAAAGTGGCAATAAAAGCTTGAGTTTTACCAACATCACCACGAGCAATGGGGCGTTCTTTTTTAAAAGGGTGGAGTTTGTCTTTATCAATATCGATAAGGTCATTGATTAGGTAAGAAGAAGAAGAAAGACAGCAAAAAACAACAAAGGCTAAAGTGCTTTTAAAAAAAACAGGAAAATTTAAGAGCTGACCATTTAAAATAGCAGCGGCAAAGAGACTGAGATTTTTGACCCATTGCGCTGGGCGAAGCGCTTCAAAAAGATGCTTCATGGCTAAATTATACTTGATTATTGTCTTTTTTGGTCAAAATAAATGAAGTGCTGATTAAACCTAGGGCTGCTAAAAGACAAATGACGGTAGGTAGGGTGTTACCAGTCACAGGAACTCCGGAATTAGTTGAAGTTTTGGCGGTTCTAATTGTAGCAGTTCTGGTAGAGGAGGGTGTGGCAGTGATAGTGGGAACAACTGTGACTGTGATAGTAGGAATGACAGTAGTTGTAGGAATGCGAGTGGGGGTTATGGTAGTAGCAGTGCTTGTTTGAGCTGAACTAGAAGCGGTGTAGGCCAATTGAGAGGAATCAACGGTAACAATAAAATTACGTTCAACCTTTTCGGAACCAACCGTAGCTGTTAATTTGGTAATACCTAGGGGTAAATCTGTTTGAGGATACCAGTGCCAGGTACCATCTAGGCCTGACTGAACCGAATCCTTAATTTCACCAAGACTAAAAACAATAATTACCTGAGGGGCAGCAGTGCCAAAAATATCAGGACGTCTGGTATGAATAGTTTCAGCTTCTTTTGGACTGGTGATTGTCAATGATTTGGAGGCAAAGGATTGAGAAACATTGTCAAAAGTACCACCCATTTCTTGACTGGCAGGAGGAGGAGTATCACTGCTTTTGCCAATAGTAATATCGGGGACCGGGTTATTGCGCGAAGTATTGCCGGCCACAGAAGTCTTGCTAAGATCGGGAGCAATGACATCAATTCCTTCGGTAACATTGTCAACCGGAGAAAACCAGTTATTTAATTGTTTATTAAAACTAGTGGCAAGAGAAATATACCAATAACCATTTTCGGTAACTAAACCAGAAAGTGGAGCAGCTGAAGGAATTGAAAGATAAACAAGACTACCTGCCGCGGGTTGACCGTTACTGTAATATACTTTTCCCCAAGCAAGTCTGGAATTAGGAGTTGCCGAGCTTGGTTTTTTGGCAGTTTTGGCGATGTAATTATCATTTTTGTAGGTTTTTCCGCCAGAAATAACAAAAAAATTATAATCACTGTTTTCTTTAAGGTTGGTAATTTCAAAATAATGAGTTTTGGACGATTTATTAACTGAGTCAGAAATAATTCTGTTATTAAAATTTAAATTACTTAAACATAAGGAAGAAGTAGAAAAGGAAATAGTCAAGGAATAGTGACTGACATTGGTAACTTTTACATCGGTTGGACTACAATCATCGGCGGCTTTGGAAAAAAAATTGGTAGGACCACTGGTAAGCCAAAGACCAATAGCCAAACTAATTGCAAGAATAATTATGCCGATAAGAGTTGGAATAGTTTTTTCTTGTTTAATACGATTCATTTATTGATTTAAATCCTGTCGATTGACAATTTCTTTAATAGTATCAGTATCTAATTTAGCATCAAAAGGTTTAATTAATTCATTGCTTTTAGCTTCGTTAATTGGTTTTAGATAGTTATTTAAACTAACGTTGTAAATAGCTAAACAAACAACGACCAAGGTAAGAATGGAAATCATTAAAAAGTATTTGGAAATATTACTATTTTTTGCCATATGTTTCTAAAAAATAAAATTCGGTGTTGATGCTAAAGTTTATTTGGGAAGCAGATGGAGAAGCAGAAGATTGGCTTTTGGGAATAGAAAAACTAAAAGTGTCGATAGTTAAGGGACGACGACTCTTGGATAATTGATCTATGGTTTGGAGAAAAGCAAGAAAATCACCTTGACTGGAAGTATTGATATGAAAATTACCGGTTTCCATATCTTTGTCCTGATCAAGATTAAAATTTATTTTTTTGAAAGCGATAGAATTTTTTTCTCCTGACTTTTGGATTAAAGAGCTGGCGCTGGAAAAACCGGGATAAGAAGGAATACATGCTTGAATTAAAGGATATTCATTTTGAATTTTGGCAAAATTATCCTGGGCTTGGACAATATTTTTGATTTTCTTTTCCATTTCCGCAGATAACATTTTCTTTGATTTAATAGTACCCATTAATTCGGATATTTTTGAAAAAGTTGGTTTAATGGCCAAAAAAGCAAAAAGGGCAATAACCAAAAGAGTAAAACCTATTTCCGATAGACGACGACTTTTTTTGTTCTCTTGTTCAAGACTGATATAGTTAATTAATTTATCGGTTTTGATAACGGTTAAGGGATTCTTCATAGACTCAGGCTTAAATTAATATTGTATTTGTTTTCTCGGGCCTTTTTTTCTATTGTATTGATCGTAATTGATTTGATCTGAGGGTTTAAACTAAGTTGATTAATGAAATCAACAATTGCTTCTTCTTGAAAAGCGTAGACCATCAAATCAGCAGTAATTTTGGAATCTTTGTTGTTAATAGAAAATGAATTATAAATAATATCGCTGGGAGTATTGGCCAAAATAGAACTAAGTTTGTCATAATATTTAGGTTGTTGAGCATAAAGTTTTTTGATTAATTGAAGTTTTTGTTGGAGAAGTCCGTATTCTTTTTCAAAACTGGTTGTAGTTTCCAAAATATATTTTTGATTGCGAAGACGATCGGAAAGATCCGTGTTTTGTTGATCAAGAGAAAAACGGGAAAGAAAGGCAATAATGATAATTAATTCCGTAAAAACCATGATGTAGCGAAGAACATTACTAACCCAATAAATTATCCGATCACCTATCGAGCCTGAATTGCCTTCGCCGGGTACTAAAGATATCTCCTTTTTAAGAGGCATATATTCAGTATATACAATTATTTACGATAAATAAAATGTTTGAGTTTGGCAATTTGGGCTGAAAAAATTTCAAATTCTTTTATCTTGAGAAGATAAGCAGAAAACAGATAACCACTTAAACCTATTAATGATGATAAGGCAAAGACGAGAGCAACGTCGATAACCCGAGTAGTATTGAAAATATAGTCGTCAAAAAATTGCATTGAAGCCCAAGCACAAATTCCTCCGATTATAGAAACAAAAATAATTGATAAAAAACGATTGAGAACCTCTGTCCATTTAAAATTTTTAACGATAAAGACAAAACAAATGGTTAAACCTATACACTGACTAAGGTCTCCCAAAGCCGTGCCAAGAGCCAAGCCAGCAATACCAAGCTGGGTGTAGTTGATAAAAATTAAGCTGGAAATGGTACAAATTATAAGAGATATAGTAGCGGTAATTAAGGGAATTTTAGTATTATGAATGGCATAAAAAGCGCGGACAATTATTTGAATAATTGCCTGACAAACAATAGCTGGAGTAAGAAAACCGAGAGCGGTAGCGGTGATTTTGGTGGCTGTCCAAGGAAAATGTCTGGTACCAAAAACAAGACGAACCAAGGGAAGGCGGAGGACTAAAATAAGAACAGCAACGGGAAGGGCTAAGAATAAACTTTGCATGACAGTTCTGATAACGATATCGCGATACTGATCAAATTTATTTTCGGCAATTTTTTTGGATAAAACGGGTAAAGAGGCTTGACCAATGGTAGTGGAAAAAATTCTTGAAGGTAAATACATTAATTGCATGGCTAAATTTAAAAGAGAGACTGAACCGGCAATAAGAAGTGAAGCAAAACCCAGAGTTACAGTATTTTCGATTTCGGAAACACCGGTAGCAAAAGTTTGAGGAATCATCATTTTGATAGTTTCTTTGACTCCGGTTAGCTTACGATTTAGAATTAAACTGTATTTGAAACCTTGATGATGGAGTGAAGGAATTTGGATGAGAAGATGGAGAAAAGCAGCAACGACAGTTCCCCAGGCTACTCCGGTAACACCAAAAATTGGCCCCAAGAAATAGATACTTAATATAATGACAATATTGTAAACAATCGGGCTTAAAGCAGGAATTAAAAAGATTTGGCTAACTTGTAAAATACTGGTCAAAAAATTACTAAAAAGAAAAAATATTTGAGCTAAAAGTAAAATCCTGGTAAGTGAAACCATGACCGATAATTGATAAGGAGAAAAACCATGAGCAATTAAACGGCTAAAAGGGGTGGCAAAAATGAAAATAATAACGGAAATGACAATAAAAATCAGGGAAAGTAGGTTGATAACACTCGAAGCAACTTTGTCGGCTTCTTTTTTGTCTTGATGTAAAAGACTGGTATAAACCGGGATAAATGAGGCAGAAAGAGCGCCGGTAACCAATAATTTGAAAACTAAATCAGGAAGACGAAAAGCGGCATTGAAGGCATCGAGGTCTAAAACATTGGTATGATAAAAACGATCATAAAGAATACGAGTACGTAAAAATCCCAATAATGCCGATAAAACGAAGGTTATACCTAAAACAATACTGGCTGACATTATTGATTTTTGCTTAGTATGGGAAAGGAGAATCAAACGTTCTTTTAATGTCATTAAATGTATTATAAAGCCTTAGTCTTGTAAAAATAAGGTATATAAGATAGAATATCAGTCATGCCAATATCACTATCAGCAAAAAAATCACTGCGAAAATCGATTAAAAATCGAAAAGAAAATGTTTCTTGGAAAAATAGATACAAGGAAATTGTTAAAAAGTTTTTAGAAAAACCTACTAAAGAAGCCTTGAACGAGGTTTATTCTATTTTAGACCAGTTGAGTCAAAGAAATATTTTTCATAAAAATAAAACAAAGAGATTGAAATCAAAATTTTGTCGAAAAATAAAAGCTACGTCTTCGGTTGAGACTGCAGTCAAGAAAAATAAAACCAAAACCGTCAAGAAAAGCAAGAAAGTTGTAAAATAAGACAGAATGGGAAAATTTTATATCACCACACCAATTTATTACATCAATGATGTACCGCATATCGGCCATACCTGTACAACAGTAGCGGCAGATATTATTGCTAGATTACACCGACAGTTGGGAGATAGTGTTTTCTTTTTAACCGGTACCGATGAACATGGACAAAAAGTGGCTGAAGTAGCAGAAAAACAGGGACTAAATCCAAAAGATTATTGTGATAAGATTGCTCCGATTTTTGAAAATGCTTGGAAACAATTAAATATTACAAATGATTTTTTTATCAGAACTACCGATCCAAGACACGAAAAAATTGTAACCGAAGTATTACAAAAAATTTATGATCGGGGTGATATTTATAAAGATAAATATGAAGGTTATTATTGTATTGGTTGTGAAAGTTTTTTGACAGAATCTGAATTGGTTGACAAACACTGCCCTATTCACCCACCGGAAAAAATAGAGTGGCGCAGTGAGGAAAATTGGTTTTTTAAATTATCCAAATATGTCCCTCAAATTATTGAATTAATTGAAAATGAAAAAACAAATTACATCTTTCCTGGTGGCAAGAAATCGGAAATATTGTCAAAATTAAAAGCAGGAGTAAGAGATGTCTCAATATCCAGAGAAAATGTAAAATGGGGCGTGACTGCACCTTGGGATAAAAGTCATACAATTTATGTTTGGATTGATGCTTTGATTAATTATTATAGTGCGACTCAATTTGTCGAAGATAAGGAAGATTTTTGGCCGGCAAATTTACATCTTTTGGGAAAAGAAATTTTATGGTTTCATACAGTCATTTGGCAGGCAATGTTGTTGTCGGCAGGAATAGAATTGCCAATAAAAACTTTTACTCATAGTTTTTATATGATTGACGGACAAAAAATGAGTAAGAGTTTGGGTAATGTAATTTCACCCGGTCAATTGGTAGATTTGTTTGGAGTAGACGGAGCAAGATATTTGATTGCCAGATCATTCCCAAATGAAAATGATTCAGATGTGGGTATTGAAAGATTTAAAGAAAGATATAATGCTGATTTGGCAAATAATTTTGGAAATTTGATTTCCAGAGTAAGTAAATTGTCGGGTGGGTTTGAAAAGATAAAAAAAGATATTAATTTGGATGAAAAATTTGTGAAGCTAATTGATGAAACAAAATTTGATGAAGCGATTCAAATGGTTTTTGATAAATGGATTGATAAAAGCAATATTTTATTAAATGAAAAAACGCCATGGAAATTAGAAACTGATTCTCCAGAAAGAAAGGCAGTTCTGGATGAATGTATTGCCAATATTCAAAAAGCGGTAGTTCATCTTTTGCCGATTATGCCGGGACTAGGTGAAGAAAAAGCAATTTTATTTCCGAGAATTTAATTTGTATTAAATTTATTTTCCAGATGAATTATGGCTGTAGTGATGGCTTGTTTTGTATATTCTTTTCTGGGTAATCGACCTTTGGTCAAATAACCAATTGCGCCTTCGGCTGATCCGATATTAGAATTTTGAGTTAATCCGGATTTAAAAAATGCTTCACTAATATTTAACCCCTCATTGTTAACTAGATCTATAACTTTTTGCGGATACTCAAAAGCAGATGATAAGCCAAGATAAAATTCTTTACCATCAAAAATAGCACAAGCACAAATATCCATAAATCCAGATTTGGTATAAGGTACGATCATCAGTCCACTTTCCAGACCAACACTCAAATCACAATTCTGAAATGAATTTTTGGGGGTGTCGGTGGCTTTGAGATAATTATCTTTCTCTAAACATTCGCGGAGATGATCCAAAAGGGCTAATTTGCAGAAATATTTATCAGACCAAATGCTTTTCTGAAGTTGATGTAATTTAGAATCCATAATGTTTTGCTAAGGGAATTATAGACTATTCATTTTTTATTTAAATCCCTCTTTAATTCTCCCTTTGACAAGGGAGAACATTAGGCTGATTATTAAATAATGATTAGACAATGTTGTCCACCAGAAGCAAGAACTAGTGGTGGCAATATAAGATATTTAGATCAACTTCGAGAGTTAGCTAGAAAGAACAGATTAAATCCGACCGAGAGTGAAAATTTGTTTTGGAGATTATTAATTAAAAAAGATAATTTGAATTATCGTTTTTTACGACAAAAACCAATTGGGAGATTTATTCTTGATTTCTATTGCTCTAAATTATTATTGGCCATAGAAATAGATGGTGATTCTCATGATAAAAAGAAATACATGGATAACGAAAGAGATTTATATTTAGAACAAAGAGGAATAAAAACATTACGATATAGAAATGAACAAATATTAAAAGATATAAAAAATGTTTATAAAGATTTTGAAATTAAATTAAAACAAAGAGAAACAGAACTGACTAGCATTCTCCCTTGTCAAAGGGAGAATTGAAGAGGGATTTAAAAGAAGATGTGATAGAATTTGACATGATTGATACGCATGCTCACTTGGAAAAAATTGTGGCCGATGATTTGGGAAAATTGAAATATATTGTTTTAGCGGCGAGCGACAGAGAAGATAGTCTTAGAAATTTTGAATTAGCAAAAATGGATAAAAGAATAATTGCGGCAGCAGGAGTTCATCCACAATCAGATTTTAATGATATTAATGATTTGGCGAAAAACGCTAGAGCAATTGGCGAGTGCGGCTTGGATTATTCTCGTGGAGTGGACGACAAGCAAATTGCAAATTTTAGAAAACAAATAGAATTGGCGGGAAAATATAATTTGCCATTAATTATTCACGCCAGAAAAGCGGTTGATGAAGTAATAGAAATTTTGAAAGAATATAAAAATTTAAGAGGAGTGTTTCACTGCTATGCCGGTGGAAAAAAACGGATAAAAAATGTTTTGGAAATGGGTAAACCGCCGACAGCTTCGCAGTCTTGGCGGTCAAGCTGGTATTTTGGTATTGATGGAAATTTGACTTATGAAATTGGATTGGAAGAAGTGGTGGTAAATATTCCTAAAGATAGGTTAATTTTGGAGACAGATTGCCCGTGGCTGACACCTGTTCCCCATCGGGGTGAAGAAAATAAACCAAAATATGTCGAATATGTTTACAAAAAAGTGGCAGAATTGTGGCAGATGAGTTTTGAGGAAACAGAGAAAATTATTGATGGGAATGCGAGACGATTATTTTCTATTTCATGAAATCCATGATGATGGCCTCGAGTTCTTTTTGCGATGGAAATTCATCGACCAAAACTGCCCCGTTGTCGATAGTCAAAATTGTTTTTCCCTGAATTCCCATAGAATATGGTTTACTCATATCCTGAATATATTCGGGATCGTAATCGACCTGGAGTCTTTTGCAGATATATTCCAAATCGGCGAATAATTTTTTACCCTGAGGACTACCACGATCGTAAAGTTGGATACGCATATACTATTTTAGCATTATGTAAAAATCGCTTATATTAGGATATTAAATAAATAACCGATTAGCATAATACCGATACTGGTAATTCCAAAAAAAGCGAGTAATAATTGCCATTTCATGGCTTTTTTGAGAATTAAAGCCTCGGGTAAAGATAGGGCAACAGTAGCGGTCATAAAAGCCAGAGCAGTACCAAGAGGAATACCCTTGCTGATCAATGCTTGGATGACGGGAAGAACCGAAACTGAATTGGCGTAAAGTGGTACTCCAATAAGGGTAGCAATTGGTACTGTCCACCAACTTTTTATTAATAAATATTTTTCAAAAAAATTAGCGGGGACGAAACCGTGAATAATAGCGCCAATGCCGACTCCCAAAATTACATAAGGAAAAAGATTTTTGGTAATTTTGAAACCATCGTGCCACCAATAAATTATCAATTTACTGAGCTTTACTTTTTGGCCATTATTTTCGGCTTCAATGTCGGTACGGGATTTATATTTCAATAAGTCTTGATTTACATATTTTTCCAAATGCAATTTTTGAATAATCAGGCCACCGATTACTGCCACAATAATTCCAGCGATATTATAAATAATAGTTGTTTTTAGGCCAAAAAGAGCTGGAAAAAGAATCAGGGAAGATTCGTTTACTAGAGGTGAGGCAATTAAAAAGGTAAAAGTTACTCCGAGCGGAATGCCGGCACTTAAAAAACCAATAAATAAGGGAATAGAGGAACAAGAACAAAAAGGTGTAACTACTCCCAATAAAGCGGCAAAAAAATAGTCCAATCCGTACCAGCGTCTTTTGGTTAATAAATCCCTAACTTTATTGGTGGGAAAATAATAACGGGTAATTGCCATTAAATAATTTATAAAGACCAAAAGAATGCCAATTTTGATGGTGTCATATATAAAAAATTTAAGAGCTTCTCTTAGAAAAATATTCATTAACATTTTCCTCCACAAGTACAGATGGGTTTCGAAATAATTTCTTTTATTTTATCTAAGCTTGCAGATCCGAGCATAGCAATTTTGCCATCAATGACTAAAACAGGTGATTGCATAACACCCAATTCAATAATTTTGGTAATGTCATCAATGTATTCAATATCGGCTTTTATTCCCAATTCCGAAACAGCAGTTTTGGTTAATTCATATAATTGCTTACATGTAGAACAGCCGGAGCCGAAAACTTGAATTTTCATAGTAATGCTATTTTAACATTTAAATCCCCTTCCCCTTCGGGGCTTTCCCCTTTGACAAAAGGGGAATTA
>CAZSCX010000011.1:0-6460 GCA_964605545.1 uncultured Gammaproteobacteria bacterium | reverse complement strand
AGGAGGAGTAATATAACTACATTTATTTTTGACATTTTCAAAATCAACTTCCATGCCGACATCGATGACGATAGCCTCATTGCGAACAAAATCAGCAGTTAAATAATTTGGCTGACCGGTACCAGAAACAATAATATCGGCTTGTAAACAAAGATCTTTAATATTTTTTGTTTTTGAATGGCAGATGGTGACGGTCGCATTGTGATTGGTAAAAAGAGCGGCTAGGGATATTCCAATAAAAGGACTACGATTAATAATTACCGTATTTTTCCCGCTTAGATCGAGATTATACATTTCAAGTAATTTAATAATACCCAGTGGTGTGGCAGAAACTAAAGTATTCTCGTCTTTTTGAAAAAGACGTCCAAGGTTGACAGCGGTGAGACCATCGGCATCTTTTGAAGGATCGATAGTATTAATAATTTTTTGGGTATCAAGATTTTCGGGAAGAGGCAGTTGAACCATGATGGCAGTAATATCCGGTTTTTGATTTAATTGATTGATTAAACTAATTATTTCTTCCTGTGTTGCAGTAGTGGGAAAACGATGAATATTACCACCAATTCCAATAGATTTACCTGCAGATTGTTTCATTTCGGTGTATTTTATGGAAGCTGGGTCGTCTCCTACTAAGATAATATCGAGAATAGGATTTAATTTATGTTTTTCAATTTCAATTTTGAGATCGTTTAAAATTTCCTGTGATTTTTGATGTCCGTCGAGTATTTGCATAGCTCTATTATATGGTAGTTAAAACTTCATGACCAGTTTCGGTTATTAAGACTGTGTGTTCAAATTGAGCAGAACGAGAACCATCTTTAGTGGTAATTGTCCATTTATCTTTTTTGTTTAAATTTATTCGCCAATCAGGAGAAGCGTTGATCATTGGCTCAATGGTAAAAACCATGCCCGGTTGTAGAAGAATATCGTTTTGGGGATTATCAAAGTGAAATACAAAAGGATCTTCGTGAAACTTTAGACCGACACCATGGCCGCCAAGTTCACGGACAACACTAAAACCAGCTTTTTTGACATACGGTTCAATTACTTTACCAACACAATCATTTAAATATTTGCCTGGTTTTAGGGCATTTATAGCTTTATCGAGAGCGGTTTTGGTTACTTTTAACAATTCTTTGGATTGTTTGTCTATTTTTCCAACCGGATAAGAAGCAGAAATATCACCAAAAAAACCTTGGAGAATAGTCGTGATATCAATATTGATAATATCACCTTCTTTTAGTTTATCTTCTTCGGAGGGAATGCCATGGCAAACAACATTGTTGATAGAGGTACAAATACTTTTAGGAAAACCGTTGTAATTGAGGGGGGCGGGAATGCCGCCATGTTCGATAATATAACGATGGGCAATATCGTTGAGACGGTTAGTAGAAATACCAGGATTGACGAAACCACTAACAAATTTGAGCGTATTTGAGGCCAATTCACAAGATCGTCTGATAGCGTTAATCTCACCTAGGTGTTTTATGGTCACCATATATATATTATACCATTTTTTCGAGCAAATTTGTACTATATGAATATCATGCCGGGGTTTCGGTGGGGGTTTCGGTGGGGGTTTCGGTAGGAGTTTCAGTCGGGGTTTCAGTGGGAGTTTCGGTAGGAGTATTGGTTGGAGTATCGGTAGGATTATTGGTTGGCCCACTAGTTGGTACAGGGGTTTGAGTAGGGGTAAGCGTTGGGGTTGGGGTATGACTGGGAGTAGGAGTAAAAGTGGGGGTGAGGGTAGGAGTTAATTTTTTACTCGGAGTAGGAGTGAGTCCGCTGGTTGGTGAAGGGGTTTCGGTGGGGGTTTCGGTAGGAGTTTCAGTCGGGGTAATATCAATATCTAAAGGAATTTCTGTAGGTGTGGCAGTTGAGGTGGAGGATTTTTTGGCATAAACCAAACGATATAGAAAAATATTGATGAGAATAAAAATGACAATACCGATATAGGGTAAAAACTTTTTGAACATCTTGGGTAGATTATAGCGTAAATGATAAAATAAGGGATGAAAACAAGTTGGCAGGGAGTATCGAAATGGTATAACAAAATTGTTGGTGAAGATGGGCATTATTATCACCAACACGTGGTAATTCCGGGAGTAATTAGATTATTAAAAATTAAAGATGGGGAATCTTTAATTGATCTAGCTTGTGGTAACGGTGTGTTGAGAAGAAATATAAAAAATAAAATTGAATATTTGGGAATAGATGTTTCCCGAAATTTAATTGACGAGGCAAAAAGAATGAGTCGAGAAGGAAAGTTTATGGTGGCGGATGTGAGTAAAGAATTAAATATGAAAGAGAGTTTTGATTTTGCAACGATAATTTTGGCTCTGCAAAATATTAAGAATTTTGAGGGAGTGATAAAAAATGCGGCTAATTTATTAAAAGAAAACGGAAAATTAATTATTGTATTGAATCATCCATGTTTTAGAATTCCCCGTCAAAGCTCTTGGGAAATTGATAAAAATAATAAATTGGAATACCGGAGAATTAATCGTTATATGTCCCCTCTTGAAGTGCCAATCGGAGTTGGGGGTAATATTACCTGGTCATTTCACAATCCAATTTCGGCTTATTTTAGAGAATTAAAAGAAAATGGTTTTGTAATAGAAAATTTGGAAGAATGGACTTCGGATAAAACATCGATGGGCGGCGCCAAAAAAATGGAAGACAGGGCTAGAAATGAATTTCCCCTATTTATGACGATAGTTGCTTGCCAAAGGCAAAACAAAACATAGAAATATCCAGAAGACCAAAACCTTTGTGGGCAAATAAATCATCGAAAGCCTTGCTCAGAGCCGGAGCATCGGTGGCGGAAACATTTTGAGCAAAAACATCGGGATTGACCGATTTAATTAATTTAATCGGATCAAGAGGGAGATTGGGATTGCCGACAGGAGTTGATTTGGTTTTGGCACATTGAGGAGTAGTTGGTGAAGTTTGGCCGGTAGTAAGGCTATATAAATAATTATTGGAAACGATAACTTTAATATCGATATTGGCCCGAGCGGCGGCAACCAAGTGATTTAACCCTTCGCCATAAGTGCCACCATCACCACCATAAACACAAACGGTTAAATTAGGGTTGGCTATTTTGATTCCCATAGCGGTAGAAGTAGCCCGACCATGGAGAGTATGAAAACCATAAGGACTTAAAAAATCAGCCATATTGCCACTACAACCAATGTCGTAACAAAATACCAGATTGTGTGATTCGATATTGTTGGCAGCTAAAACTCTTTGAATTTGGGCAAAGGCAAGGAAGTTGTGACAACCTGGGCACCAGGTGGGCATTTTGCCTGAGCGGTAATTATTTGAAGTAGTCATTTATTTCCTCCGGATAGAACGGTCGCCCGTCATATTTAGTAATAATTTTGTCGGGGTTAAAATCAAATTGAGATTTTAAAAGAGTGGTTAGTTGAGAAGTGGCATTGTTTTCGACAACGGTAATATTTTTGTATTTATCGATTATTTTTTTCAAAGAGGGATCAATAGGCCATAAAGTTTTAAGTTGCAAAAGAGCATAATCTTTTAAATCGGCCTCAAGGACAGCGCTGACAACAGAGCCCCAGGCAATAATTAGTTTTTTGGCAGACGAATTATAGATTATTGGAGCGGGTAAATCCGGCAACATATCTTTTAATTTCTTCAATCTTTGGTCACTCATTTCTTTGGTAATTTTTGGATCTTCGGTGGAAAAGCCTTTTTCTTCATGTTCGTAACTGTTGGCCAAATATTCTCCACCTTTGGTGCCGGGAATAACTCTTTTTGATTTGACAATAATTTCTTTTTCGGAAGATAAAGGAGTAGTGTCGGCGGCAGATTCACCAATCATTTTGTCGGAAACAAAAATGACGGGAACTTGATATTTGGCAGCCAAATTGACAGCCTCACGGGATAATTCAAAAGATTCTTGTTGGGAAGCGGGACTTAAAACGATTTTGGCAAATTCACCATGGCCGGAATGAATAGCATAGAGCAAATCAGCTTGAGCGGTCCAAGTGGGCAATCCGGTTGCCGGCCCGGGACGGGAAACCAAATAAATGACAACTCCCAGTTCGGCGACACCCAAAAGAGAAACGGCCTCGGTCATCAGAGCAAAACCACCACCACTACTACCAGTTGCTACTCTGGCGCCGGCAAAGGCGGCACCGGCGGCCATGTTGATGGCGGCAATTTCGTCTTCAGGATGAACAACTTTTATTTTGTAATCTTGTTGATGGGCGGCGAGAAAATGAAGAATGCCGGTAGCCGGAGTCATGGGATAGGCGGTATAAAAATCACCACCGGCTTTGATAAATCCCCAAGCGGTGGCTTCATTACCATCGTTATAATTATCTTTGAGAACGACTTTGTTTTTGGGAGTTTCTATTTTGACCGATTTATCGGCAAAATTCTGTGAGGCAAATTCAAAACCAAGATCAATAGCCTTCAAATTAATTTCCGCATATTTTCCGTATTGGAGAGAGACAATGTTTTTTAGAGTATCCAGGTCAAGATTGAAAATAAAAGCGATAGCACCAAGACCAATAATATTGGCGGTCATAGGATTGCCAATTTGCCCGGCTAATTTATCCAAGGGAAAATTCGTTTCATTTAAAATTAAGGTATTTTTGGTAAATTCATCCTGATGCATTTGCCAATGGCCAGGTTTTAGGGCCATAAAAAGATCAACGGTTTTGTGGATAGAGTGAACTTTGTCGACGGAAAAAGAAACCTGATAAGTATTGTGACCGCCCCGAACCAAAGAGGGATATTCGGTGTAATCAAAGAGATGAAAACCTAGACTAATTAAAGTTTTGGATAATATCTGTCCCCCGGATTTGATACCGGCCCCGGCCGGCCCGGCAATTTTGATAGTATACACTTTACGAGACATATGAGTATTATATTATATAGTGAACGTTTTTAAGTGGGTCAAAAAAAATTGGAATAAACTTGGACCGGGATTTGTCACCGGTGCGGCGGATGACGATCCGTCCGGAGTAGCTACCTATTCAATTGCCGGAGCTCAGTTTGGATATAAATTAAACTGGATGGTGTTGTTTTTGATACCGGCGATGGTTTCGATCCAAGAAATGTGCGGCAGGATAGGAATGAGTACGGGGAGAGGTCTGGCGGGAACAATTAAAAAATATTATTCCAAAAAATTACTTTATTTTGCCGTCTCACTTTTGGCGATTGCCAATATTATAAATATCGGGGCTGATTTGGGAATTATGGCCGCCTGTCTAAAAATGCTTTTTGGTTTTTATCATTATTACTGGTTAATAATTTGCGCCGTTTTTATTATTTGGATGGAAATTGGAATTTCCTATAAACGTTATTCGAAAATTTTAAAATGGCTGGCATTATCTCTTTGTGTTTATATAATTACGGCTTTTTTTGTCAAACAGGACTGGAAAATGATTGTTTGGTATACCCTGGTGCCGCATATTGATTTAAAAATGGGATATATTTTGACGATGGT
The DNA here is from genome assembly GCA_964605545.1 of uncultured Gammaproteobacteria bacterium. GTDB lineage: Bacteria > Patescibacteriota > Microgenomatia > UBA12405 > UBA12405 > DAOTMI01. The sequence goes on along the minus strand of CAZSCX010000011.1, from coordinate 981 downwards.
CGGATTTTTGGGAACGACAATTTCGCCTTATTTATTTTTCTGGCAGGCGTCGGACCAGGTGGAACAACAGATTGATCAAGGAAAAATTAAAGATTTTCATCAAATGCCAAAAATTTTTCCACGGGAAGTAAAAAGAATGCAATGGGACACAAAAGCGGGAATGATTTTTTCCAACTTGATTACCTTTTTTATTTTGTTGACGACGGCGGCGACATTACACAACATGGGAATTACCAGTATTTCCTCACCGCAACAGGCGGCTTTGGCCTTAAAACCCTTGGCGGGAAATTTTGCCTATGCCTTATTTGCCATTGGCATAATTGGAATTGGCTGGCAGTCGATTCCGATTTTAGCCGGATCGATGGGCTATGCCTTGGCAGAAACTTTTGGCCAAAGACAGGGATTATCAAAAGATTTCCGCAAAGCGAAAGAATTTTATTTGATTATTGCTCTGTCAACGATCGTCGGTTTGCTTTTAAATTTGTTGGGAGTAAACACCATCAAGGCTTTGTATTGGGCGGCAATTATTAACGGGGTGGTGGCGGTGCCTTTGATTGCGATTATTATAAAACTGGCCGATGACGAGAGAATTGTGGGGAAATTCAAAACAAAAAAACATTATCGAATAATTGGTTGGAGTGCGTTTACTTTGATGCTTTTGGCAGTGGGGGTGATGGTGGTGGGGATGGTGAGAGGGTAAAATAATTTTATATGTAACTTAGTGTAAAAATTGCATTTTTGGGTCTTTTGTGATATATTATAGGTATATGAGTAAAGAATTTGAGGATTTTAAACAAATTATTGTAAAACGACGAAGGTTTATTAAAGATCAAAACGAGAAAAACAAGCAGGAATCAGAAAGTTCTGCAATAAAAGAACAAAGAAGAAAAGAAAGCTTATTGGCAAATAATAAAGAAAAGTTTAAGGAATCAGGACTCCTTGATATACTCAACGGTGTTCTTGAAAATAAATTATTAGGGT
>CAZSCX010000010.1:14672-17373 GCA_964605545.1 uncultured Gammaproteobacteria bacterium | reverse complement strand
CCGTTGTCGTCATTGTAAAATTATTTCCGTTCTGCACCGTCCCCGACGCCGATATCGTGTTGATCAGTGTGCCCTTTTCGGCCGTAGCGGTTTGATATGTCGGTGTATTTGCCTTTTTATTGGAAAAATATTTATAAGTCCCAAATATCCCAATCGCCAATACAATGGCAATAATTACTTTCTTATATTTCATCATAAGTAAATCATAGTATATCATTCTGAATTAAAGCTGAATAAAAGATTTTTTAAATCATCACTCTAAAAACACTCCCTTTCCCCACTTCACTCTCGACTTCAATCTTCCCTTTGTGTGCTTCAACAATATTTTTGGCAATCGCTAGCCCTAACCCATAACCCTCTATCTTATTTTTTGTCCTTGACATATCGGCTCGATAAAATCTATCAAAAATATGCGGTATGTCGCTCTCTCTAATTCCCACTCCATTATCCTTGACTTCAATAACAGTTCTCGTTCCCCTTTTGTCAAAGGGGAAAGCCCCCGCGCTAGCGGGGGAAGGAGATTTAATACAGATTGATATTTTCCCATCCTTTGGGCTATATTTCACCGCATTATCCATTAAAATCGTCAATAATTCCTCTATGGCAGTTTTATTTACCAACACCTTAACATTCTCTGCTTTCAAATTTACTCTAATCTTCATTTTTTTAATTACCTCTTCGGCTAATAGTTTCAAATTAACTTCTTTCATTTTTTCACCATTATTTCTATCTATTCTAAGCAAATAATCCGTTAATTTTTTCAACTTTTCTGCCTCTTCGAGGTTGCTAATTAATTGTTTCTTGGCCATTTTTAAATCTAATTTTTTGTCGCGCAATGTCACTTCTGTTTCTGTTTTTATCACCGTTAGGGGAGTGCGCAGCTCATGCGATGCATCACTGATAAATCTTTTTTGCTCTTCCATCGCTGCTTCAATTGGTTTGAGTGTCAATCCAGCCAAAAAATATCCCGCGCCACCAGACAATATCAAAATCCACAAATTTGTCATCACCAATTGTCTCGTTACTATTTTTTTAATTTCCTGTGTCATCAATTCTTGATCTGGAAGTCTCATCATTCGTTTCCCTCTGTCCAACTCTCGACTCATGATGCCATAAATATTAAAACTAAAAAACAAACTGATCAGCATTATTATCAAAAGATATGCCACTGTCAATTTTATTCGCGCTTTATTAAATAAATTTTTCATAATTTATAACCAAAACCTCTAATCGTTTTAATTGGTATTTTCTTTCGTCTGAGTGCTCCCACATACGCTTCCACCGTATTTTCGGTAATATTTGCATCAAAATTCCAGACATGATCAATAATTTGCTCTTTGCTAAATATCATATTCTGATGGCGCATAAAATATTCAAGCAGGGCATATTCAGTTTTTGACAAATCCACCGTTTTATCTTTAATTTTTAACTCTTTTTTATTCGTATCCAAATTAATGTCTCCACATTTCAATATAATTCCCACATTTTCTTTTGGACGGCGGGCAAGAGCTCTAATTCGCGCCAACAATTCTTCAAACGCAAACGGTTTGACCAAATAATCATCCGCTCCCGCATTTAAGCCCTTAATTTTGTCATCCAATTGTCCCTTGGCTGTCAATATAATTATCGGTGTGTGTATTAATTCTTCCCTAATTTTACGACAAATAGTCATCCCATCCATAATCGGTAACATCAAATCCAAGACTATTACCTCAAATTTTCCATCCAATGCAAAATCAAGTCCAGTTTGTCCATCATAGGCGACATCGACTATCATTGACTCCTGTTCAAGCCCTTTTTTTATTGAATTCGCAATTTTATGCTCGTCCTCGACTACTAATATTCTCATAAGTAAGGATATTATACTCTTTCACTGAATTTTTTCTGAATATTTAAAGTGTTCTCACCCCTCATATCCAAACTCATCATCATCTTCATTTGGACTAGTCGCCAAAACCAAAAGTTTTGATTTTTCATTTTTTGACGTCACTCGGTGAGCAATCATTGACGGCACATACAAAACCTTATGATCATTTTCATTCAAATTTATTATTTCTGATTCTTTAGTAGTAATATTAATCAATCTAACTTCAAAATTACCGCTAATTGGGACAAAAATCTCTCTCTTTAATTTATGATAATGATTTCCCGCCACACTTCCCTCATTTTGAAATTCCACAAAATATTCATAATTAATCTCAAAACCAGGCACCACAGGGAATCTTTTATCGTAAACCACATACAATTCCCGTCCCGGTTTATTGGGATTTTGTCTTGGTTTCAGTTCAAACAATTCTCCTAAACTCACACCCCCATTTTACCACCCCAATAAATTTTGTGTTCTCGCCCCCCTTGGTCACTGTGTCCGCCTCTGGCGGAAAGGGGAAAGCCCGAACGAAGAGAGGGAAGGAGATTTGAAACAGAAGGTTTAAACAACTACTTTACTTTATATATACTTAGTATATACTAACTCTATGAACACCATAATCATTAATTTCAAAACCGAACCGAAAGTCAAAAAAGAGGCAATGAAAATTGCCGATGAGTTGGGTTTTAGTTTGAGTTCTATTCTTAACGCCTATTTAAAGAATTTCATTCGCACCAAAAAGATAAATTATTCTCTTAATGAATCCGAGCCCTCTGAGTATTTACTAAAACTTTTGGCAAACAAAAGCCAATTAGGCACAAGAAACACCGCCGA
>CAZSCX010000010.1:0-14572 GCA_964605545.1 uncultured Gammaproteobacteria bacterium | reverse complement strand
AATATTACAGTATCAATGTTACAGGCGATTGGCGTGCCTTATATTCAATTCAAATTAATACAATCGTTTTCGAAGTTATCGGCACCCACAGCCAGTTATACAAATAATTCCCTCATTTTACTCCTCATTTTTTTTTTGTGTTTTTTACTAGTTACTAATTACTGTTTACTAATTACTAATTCCCGCCCCAAAAATCAATAATGGTTTATACTCTGATTAATATAAACATATTTTCTATATGGATAAAAAATTTGCTATAGGCACTGATATTGGAGGAAGTCATATCGATTGTGCTGCCATTAACCTTCAAACAGGTAAAATCCTTAGAAATACTTTGACAGGTAGAGCCGTTGATAATCATGCCTCAGCCGATATCATTATTTCTGTTTGGACCAAAGCTTTGGCCGAAGTAATTTCAAAAGTATCTATAGATAACATCAAAGGTATAGGTTTTGCCATACCAGGGCCCTTTGATTATGTAAATGGGATTAGTCAGATGCAGATGCAAGGCGTGGCAAAATATGAAAATCTGTACGGCCTCAACATAGCCGATGAGATAAGAAGTAGTCTTAATCTACCCGATGACTTTATCATTAGATTTATGAACGATGCTTCGGTATTTGCAATAGGAGAGGCCTGGGTAGGCAGTGCCTCGAGTTTCAACCGTTCTGTTTCCATTACTTTTGGCACAGGTTTCGGCTCAGCTTTCATCAGCAATAGGATTCCGGTAGTTGACGGACCAGAAGTTCCAAAACTAGGATGTGTTTATCATCTTCCGTATAAAGATGGCATTGTTGATGATTATTTTTCGACAAGATGGTTTTTGGGGAAATATAAATCTCTTACCGGCAAGGATTTAAGCGGTGTCAAAGAACTGGCAAAATTGGCTTCAAAAGACAAAATAGCTCGCGACCTTTTTACTGAATTCGGCCACGATTCTGCCGTTTTTCTTGCTCCATGGCTAAAGAAATTCAAAGCCGAAATTCTTGTTATCGGAGGTAATATCTCACTTGCTTATAACCTTTTTGGTGATGTTTTTGAATTAGCCTTAAAAAAAGAGAATTGTACCTGCAAGGTCGCTATCTCCAAGCTAAAGAAAGATGCTTCCCTTATTGGTAGTGCCTATCTCCTCGATAATGATTTTTGGAAATCTATCCAACCTGTTTTACCATTGATGTAAAAGGTATGAAATTAATCAGCTATTTTGCCAAATAAGCCCTCAAATATGTTTCATAAATCTTTTGGTAATTAGGATTATCCGAAGCTGAGAAAAATTTTTTTATCCCATCAATTTTTCTTTCTCTTGATATTTTTGATTTTTGAATCTTCTTTGCCCTGCTAAACAACCCATCAAGATTATCATTCTCCTCTTTTTCCGTGAAAGCCAAAAGCAAACACTCTAAATTGGCTCTATATGATAAACAAATTCTTGCCTTTATTTCATCAATTGTAGAATTGTATTCTCGTAAAATACGGGTAATAATCAATAATTTTTCCATTTTTGTTCCCAAGATTGGCAAATTTGATTCAAGAATTTGAATTGGATCAAAATTTAATTTATAAAGATGATTTATCTTTCCCAAATATTTAATTTTTCGATTAATATTATTTTCACTTAAACTCAATATTGGCGGCGTTGTTTCAATCATACTAATCGGATCTTTAAAACCAAAACTGAGTAAATTATCGATTTTTGCCGTAATTGTTTCTCGGCTATATCCCAAAATTGAAGGAGAAATTTCTATAATTCTGATTGGATCATCAAATCCATTTTTATGCAATCCTTTAATTTTATTTTTAATATTTTTTTCATTATATCCGAACATTTCCGGGAACTTTCGAATCATTTTTAATGGATTTTGGAAACCATATTTTGAAAGGGCCATAATTTTTTTATTAAAATCATATCCTAAGATCGAAGGAACTCTTTCTATGGTTGTCAAAGGATCATCAAACCCATGTTTCTTTAAATCTTCAATTTTCCCATCAATATTGTCAAAATTATAACCAAAGATTCTTCCATGAGTTTTTTCGATCATTTTAATTGGATTTTTAAAACCGCGCTCATACAATCCACTGATTTTTTTATCCATATTTACATGGTCAATCCCAAAAATATCCGGATATGACCTCGCCATTGCCAAAGGATTTTGGAAACCACGCTGACGTAACTCCTCGATCTGATTTTTCATTGTTTCGATTGGATAGAAGGTATGGTTCTTTTTTTTCCACTTTTCCAACTGTTTCTTATTAAAACCATATTTGTTAATGAGAAAAAATTCTCTTTTTACTAATTCATCAACTATTTTCTCATGATGTAAAATTTCGCCTGACATACAATGTCATATTATATCAAGTGGTAAAATTACACTATATGAAACAAAAGAAATCTCTCGTCAAAATTGCCTTCTTTCAAGCTCTTGGCATTACCGCTTATTGTTCTATCATAGGCATATTTCTTGCCAATGGTAATAACTGGTTTCCCAAAATGCCTCAGTATTTGGCCCCGCTTATTATGCTTATGATGTTGTCAACTTCTGTTTTAATTTGTGGACTAATAGCCCTATATTACCCAATAATTTTAATCTTCAAAAAGAAAAAACCTCTCATGGCCATTCGCCTTATTGCCCACATGGTTTTTTGGATGCTTGTTTTTATCCTTCTAATTTTAATCGGCAGTATAATTTTCTGATTTTACTCTTCAACACTTTCTTTTACACTAACACTTTTTTCCCATTCCTTTCTTTCTTCATTATATTTCCAGTCTTCTTCCGTTTCTTCATAAGTACATTCATTATCCACGAGCATTGGGGGGATCTTCTTTCCAATCACCGTATCACACTCCCAAGTTTCTTTAAATTTCAAAATTCTTTCCCATTTTTCTTCTCCCTTTTTCCAAATTGATAGTTGTCCACCACTAAAATGTGGACCAACCGCAATCGAATAATAGCCACCTTCGGATTTATTGATTTTAAAAGTAATATCCGGGTCATAATCAGGGTTGACATAAGGATACAAATCTTTATAAATTTGTACCGTACTTTCCTTTATTATTATTCCACAAGACAAACCTTGATTTTCGTTCCATATTTGACATTTAACATCTTCGTTTTCATAAGCATCGACTACTCCTTTTTTACTGTTCAGTTTATTTACTTGAAATTCCTCATCAAAATATTTTACCAATAATTCCATACATTCTTTATCATACCCTTCTTTATTATAATTTAAATTTACCGTGTCACCTTTTACAAATTCCACTTTTTCTTCTTTTTCAATCCAAAAAAATCCATCTCCATCTTTTTTGTCTTTGGTTTCGCTGATTCTGACATCAGGACACGATTTGGCAATTTTATCAGTTAATTTACTGTAAAATTCGGCATACTTTGATTTTGCATCAGGAATTTTATTGGTTTCTATTGTTTCTTCACCAATTTGAACTGTTTTAACACTTTCACTCAACTGCTTATTTTTTAATTCTTTTAATTGTTTTTGTTGATCAAAAACAAAATAACCCAAAACTCCCACCATCAAGAAAACTACAATTATCAATAACCACAAAAATATATTTCCTTTTTCTTTCTCACCCATACCCGATTGTACTACATTTTAGATAATTATTCTGAACAAACTACCTCTTCCCACCTCACTCCCTCTCTATCCAATTTTTTCCTGAATATCACTAATAAATTTATTTGTTTGTTTTTTCAAATGATCATTATTCAAATAATATTCATAAGCAACCGATTTTACCGAACATGCACCTTCGTTATTCATTTCAATTTCAGTTCTGTTTTGATTAAATCTAAAAGCTATTCGGTCCAAATATAGAATTTTTTCGGAATTTACAACACTGATTCCATCTAAAAGACCAATTTGTTTATCCCTATAATTGCCAAATCTACAATAAACCAAATCATAGCAATTTGCGACCGTTAGAATTTTTTTCCCGTTCTCCATCATTGCATCAATAATTACCATCGCCGTATGTCGAAACTGATCTATCGGCGATATATATATCTTCCCCTCAGCGTTTATTGATCCTCGTTGTTCGTCATGAAAAATCGATCCCTTAAAATCAACTCCATTATTTTGACAAAATTCCCTTAAACTAGTCAATTTTTCATCCAAAACTTCATCTAAAACTTCATCCAAAACTTGTTCATTCTTTGATATCTTTTCCATATAGGATTATAGTCTCAAATCACCCAAAAAACAATTTATTCATAATTTTCTATCGCTTTTTTCAAGGCATCAACTGCCAACACCGAACAGTGTATTTTTATCGCTGGTAAACCTTTTAGGGCATCAACCACATCTTGCTTGGTAATTTTTAACGCTTCCTCAATTGTTTTCCCTTTAATCATTTCTGTCAATATTGAGCTTGAAGCAATTGCCGAAACACAACCAAAAGTTTCAAATGTTGCCTTTTTTATAACCTTATTTTTAATTTTCAAATATATTTTCATCACATCACCACACACTATATTTCCCACTTCTCCTACTGCATCTGCATCCTTCATTTTTCCCAAATTTTTCGGTTTTCTAAAAAATTGCATTACTTTTTTACTATACATATTAGTCTATAAAAGGGGATAATTTATTCAATTTATCCACCGTAATTTTTAATTTTTCAATTATATACCTGATATCATTTTCGGTAGTTTCTTTTCCCAAAGATAAACGCACCGATCCGTGGATTTCTTCTTTTTTTAGACCACAAGCCATTAAAACATGAGATGGTGTTAATTTTGGACTCGAACAAGCCGAGCCGGTCGAAGCCATAATTCCATATTCATTAAGCCAATAAACCATAGACTCTCCTTCGATATAGGCAAATCTAAAACTCACATTATTCGGTAGGCGTTTTTCCGGATGCCCGTTTAATTTTGCCGTTGGTATTTTTAACAATATTTCTTTTATTAATTTATTTCTTAATTTAGTTAATATCGATGATTCTGTTTTCATTTCCTTTTTTGCAATCTCTATTGCCTTGGCAAAACCAACTATTGCTGGCATATTGACTGTCGATGATCTCATTCCATTTTCTTGTCCACCGCCATGTATCCAAGGTTCAATTTTTGTTCCCTTTTTTATATACAAAAATGCCGCTCCTTTTGGCCCATACATTTTATGGCTTGAAGCTGTCAATAAATCTGCATCAATATTTTGTACGTTAACATCAATTTTGCCACAAGTCTGTGCCGCATCTGTATGAAACAAAACTCCATATTTATGACAAATTTTGGCTATTTCCTCAACTGGATTGATAGTCCCAATCTCATTATTGGCCTGCATCACCGATACCAATACGGTATTTTTTTTAATTGCTCCTTCTACACTTTTTGGGTCAACCATTCCATATTCATCTACCGGTAGATAAGTTACTTCAAAGCCATTTCTAGACAGCCACCTAGCACTTTCCAAGACGCAATCATGTTCAACACTGCTTACAATTAAATGATTTCCCTTATTTCTGTTAGCCCACATCACTCCTTTTAAAGCCAAATTATTACTTTCACTGGCACTACCGGTAAAGATTATTTCTTCTTCCTTAGCTCCAATAAAATCTGCCGCTATTTTACGGCATTTATTTAACACCTCTAAATTTTCTTGACCCATTCTATGCATTGACGCCGGATTGCCATATTTTTTGTCAAAATAGGGGAGCATTGCTCTCACCACTCTTTTGTCAACCGGAGTTGTCGCCGCATAATCGGCATAAATTAGTTTATGTTTCATATTAAAGATTTATATGCTACACTTGTAGTATATATTTTTATCCCTCTTTTGTCAAAGAGGGAAGCTCCGACGAATGTCGGAGAGGGAGATTTAAATTATGAAATGTACCTGCAATTGTCAAACCAAATGTCAGCTACTTGGTGATCTTGAACAAAAAATCATGGAAGTCCTTTGGGCCAGCGATAAACCTCTCAAACCTGCCGATGTTCAAAAATCCCTAAAAGGCCGCCTTGCCTATACTACTATTATGACTGTTCTTTCCCGTATGGCCGAAAAAAAGATTGTTAAACGAAAATTGTCAGGTAAAGTCTATTTATATTCACCAATAGAGGATAAAGATAAATATGTTTCTGCCTGTATAAAGGATTTATTTGACAGGATGTATCTTTCTTATGGTTGCCTCTTTACAAAAGCCCTAAAAGAATATATACTACACTTGTAGTAATTATCAATTAAATTATACAAAACTATGAAAAACTGTAACTGTAACTGCACTTGTACCTGTAATTGCGAACCGGTTTGCAACTGTACTCCGGATTGCACTTGCGGTTGTCAAGACAATCAAACCACTAAAAAGAATTAATTTTATTTTCAATTAATTCGTATTGTCGAGAATCAATTCCCAGCTTTTTGAGTTTATTCAAAATCATAGCTGGGAATTTTTCTTCCCGCCATATCTCTCTCGTCGCTTCAAAATTTAAGTCCCACATCCAAGCAGAATTATGTAAATACCATTCGGCTATTGTTTCATACTCTGCTTCCATTTTTTCATAACCAGCCAAAAATCTATTTAAATATTCTTCTCTAATTATTGTTCCGCTTAAATTATACGTTTCCCAGTCAATCTCTTCCATTTCAACATAATGCCTAAAATTCGCTGTTTTATCGGCATCTCTTATTAATTTTGCATAAGGATTATTACTTTTATTGATTTTTCTTGAATGCCAATCGATCGCTTCCAGAATTTCCTCAAGATTTTTTATCTTAAAACCTTGCCCTCTAATCATTTCTACTCCCAAACTGGCATGGTCAAGGCCAGAATCTTTATCATCAAAAGTTCCGGTATGTATCTGAGGAAATCTCCCCATATCATGCCAGAGACATGTCAAATATACTGTATCTTTATCCCATTTTACCGCCTGTCCGCTTACCTGTAGATCTCTCTCCATGATTTCTTTTCCTGCCTTTACCACCTCCCAAGTATGTTCAATTTTATGTTTTACCCGTTTTCTTGCTACCTCATCCTTGGCCGCTTCAAAACTATCCTTCATCACTTTTTTCGCCCACTCAATTTCCTCCTTCATCTTCTAAAGTGTAGCCGCTTCTTTCAATTTTGCCAAGTCTTTTATCACCAGATTTCTGCCATTTTTTGACAACAAACCTTTCTTTTCCATTTTTAGTATTTGCAAAGTAACCGTTTCCCGGGTCAAACCCAACATTGAAGCCAACATTTTATGTGGTATTTTAAATTTTATCTCCAACCCTTTTTCTCCTTTTACCCCATATTTACTAGCCGTTGTATAAAGAATATTAGATACTTTAACCTTAGCATCGCCAAAAACATAATGGGAAATATTAAAACACAAATCAATCATTTCATTGTTAATAAATGTCATTGTCTTTGTATACAAATCTTTCTCTTTTTTCATATATTCCAACACCTTGCTGGTTGGTGCTATCCATAATTCTACCGGTGTAATTGCCTCGATATAATGGTCACTTTTTCTTTTCATTAAATTTGTCACCATTGAATAAAAAAAGATTGGTTTAAATACCGGCAATGTTAGCAATTTACCTTTCTTTGATTTTGTATACATTTTTGCATAACCACTTTTTACAAAAGCGATACCTCCAAAATTTTGCTCCGGTTTCAAAATAATATCACCCTTCTTATATTTTATTAGAGGATAATTTTTAAAGAATTTTTTTAATGTTTCTACTTGTTTGTCTTCCATACCTCATTGTACTCTAAAATACTATTTATTCCAACTCTTTCACCAATTCTTGAACAATATCAAAACTATTTTGCCAAAACTTAGGTGATTTTATATCAATACCAAATTTGTTAAGTAGTAAGTTTGGATCCTCACAACCACCTGCTTCCAAGATGGCCTCAATCACTTTTCTTCCCTCAGACTTATCTTCCTTGTATCTTTTGTAAAGCGCCAAAGTCAGTAATTCACCAAAATTGTAAGCATAACAATAAAATGGACTTTCAAATATATGGGATATATAGCTCCACTCATATCGAAAATCATCCGGCAAAATTAGGCTCTCACCAAATTGATCTTTTAAATTATCTAAATACATTTGTGATAAATCCTTTTCTGTAATCCCTTTACTTATTGCCTTATGTGCCTCAATTTCAAACATAATAAAATAATTTTGCCGTAGAATCGTGGCATACATATCGGCAATCTTATCCCAAAGCATTTCTTTTTTAAATTTTTCGAAAATCAACATTTCCCCCAAGGTCGAGGCGGTTTCTGCCAAAGGCAAACCGGCACTTTGTACCGAAGAATAATGTTTATTGGCATAAATTGAATGTACTCCATGACCTAATTCATGGGCTAATGTAGTAATGTCACGTGTTTTTCCGGTCCAATTTAACATTACATACGGTTCGATTTTATTATTCAAAGTCGCGCAAAAGGCCCCGCTTGTTTTATTTGGTCCAGGATAAACATCTATGTGTTGTTTTTCAATTATTTTTTTTGCTGCTGCTGCGAATCTAGGACTGAACTCTTCAAAAGTTTCCAAAACAATTTTTACCCCTTCTTCGTAGTCCATATTTTTATTGCCTATTTCTACTGGTGCGTATAAATCCATTCTATTTAATTTTTTCTCTCCTAATTTTTTTGCTTTTGTCCCAAAATATTTATGAAAGATATTTTTATTCTTTTTGGTCACTTCCAAAAGTGTTTCAATTACTTCATCATCAATTTCATTTCCAAAATTCCGCACCGAAATAGGGGATTTATATCCTCGCAATCTTGTCTCATAACCCCAATCTTTTACTGTTCCCTGATACATAACAAAAAATTTATCAATATTATTTTTTTGTGTTGTCAACAAGGCCTCATAAGCCGCCTTTCTCTCTTTTGCCTTGTCAGAATAAACATAAGTCATTAATTCTGCCTGCGTTTCCACTTTTTTACCCAAAACATTATATCTAAATTCTGTGGCAATTAGATCTCTTAGATCACCTAAAGCACTTCCTAAATTAACGTCTTTATTTATTATTATTTTTTCCTCATTTTCTTTTAGCGTATATTTTGCTGCTTTTCGACCGTAAGTCAAAGAATATTCCAAATCTGGAATTGATTCAAATAATCTTTTTGCATTTTTATCGTCCAAACCACCAACCGGCGGACCTTTTAACCAATGAGAAAATTTAATTGTATATTCGGCCATCCTTAAACCCAAATCTTGTACTTTCGTTATCATCAATCTTGCTTTTTGATCTTTGGTATCTACCGCCAATATTAATTTTGGTAAACCACTTAATCTTGATGTTTTATTTTCCAATTCTTCACCAAAATCAATTATCTTTTTAAATTTTTCCAAACTCATTTTTGGGTCTGGCTTTTCAATCATTTTTTTATAGATATCAAAATCAGCCTCAACTTCGGCAAACAATTTTTCCCATTCATCTATTTTTACAATCTCATCCAAGTTCCACTTCATGATTTTATCCTTTCCATCAACTCTTGCATTCTTTTTATTGATTCAACTTGTTCTGATTTTAATTGTTTATATTTATTCTCTTCCCCTCCATTATTAGACATTTCTTCCATTGCCTTTTCCCTCAAAGTATTTTCCCATCTTAATTGGATATATTCCAAAGGATCAAAAGTATGCACTGGTGTATAACCAACTTTGTTTTTTAATTCTGTCCACACCTTATTCAAAATACTTTCTTTGGCATAATCATTCATTTCTCCAATAAACTCTGCTACTTCCCTTTGATATAATCCTGAGTTTTCCAATATATTCATAAATTTTTCATCATCGTGATAAATAACATTTTTCCCTTCTCTCGTAACAATTAGTTTATCTTTTTGCTCATTTAAATAATTATTATCTAACTTAGACATAATTTCACCAACCCGAGAACTTTCTGTTTTTTGTAAATCTAAAACCATTTTTGCCATTTCCATGGTACCACTGTCGCCCATGCTCCCATTATACCAATCTTTATAACCAAAATTTAATTAATTTATAGTCAAACAAGTAACCAATTTATTTCCCAACCTATTGATTTTTTTTCCATCCTATATTATAGTGACTATATGGGAAACGGAGAAACATCTGGGCAATTACTAATTGGCAAAGAACAATCTAAGTCAGTAATTCGTGTTAATGCCGCAGAAATAATTAAACTACTCCACCAGAGTCCCGATAAAGTGGAAATAATGTTTCATGGTATTATCCCCATATTTTTCTTTGATCTTGATGCTACCCTAATCGAAGGTAGTGTCGATGTTCCTTTTCGTTCAGACAGAACCCTAAATCATTTCTTAGAAGAAAATCAACCCAGTATAGATATTTTTAGGCATTATTTACGTTTATTTAAAGAAAAATATAATGCCAAATTTGTTGTCACTACTGGTCGTGATCCGGAATTTGCCCAAAATGCTTGGAAATTACTAACTGGATTTGATAAAACCCTCGATGTTAGTGGTGCTATTTGTGAAAATGGCGCTCTTATTGCCACCAACGGTTGGGCTTCCATGAAATCAGCTCCACAACTCAGCACAGAAGCCGTTTACAACCTTAGAAAAGGTCAAAACAGAAACGAAATTAATAAATTTGTTACCGGTACTCTTGGTGGAGGAATTGAAGACAAATCACTTGTTCTTACTTACAACAATCCTATTGTCTCAATTGATAGTCCTCATTATGATTCATCTCTGGCTGAAAGCAAAAAGATTTTAGCTATTTTGGAGCAAGAATATGATTCTACCGATGAAAAAGTTATTCATACTCGAGCCTGGGTCAATAAATTAGAGGAAAACAAAATAAACAATGATAATCATAAAGAAGAAATGCCTTCCGACACCTTTAATGCCATTTTGTCACAAAAAGTTAAAGAAATGGAGATTAAAGGAGTACATGTACTTACTTCTGGTGCCCATTCCATGGAAATTTTGCCGGAAGGTATCAATAAAGCCGCAACTATCGATCCCTTACTTTCTGTGATAACTGAACTAACCGAGGAAGAAAAAGAAGAATTTATTAAAAATCATAATAAAGATACACCCAGTGCCACAACTCCGTCTTTTATGTTGTTTGCCTTTGGTGATAGCCCCAATGATTTAGATTTAATGAAAAAAGGCTTAACTTTTCCCGCCGCTCCTTCAAATGCCAAAAGCGATGTCCTTACCTATGTAAAATCTGTCAATGGTTATATTGCTCCACAAAGAGAACTTAAAGGCAGTACTTACAATATTGAAAACATAGCGCGAGATTTAGAAATATTGTTTTTTGCCTACGGACAAAGCTAAATTCCCTTCTTCATCCAAAACCTATAGTACCGCCAATGCCAAAGAGCGTGAAATAGGGAAGTCATGATAAATATCAATCCCAATTCTATGTGAACAAAAGATATTTGTTTATTGTATATCCCAAAAAATAAAACCAGAGAATTAATTGCCAATACAACAAACTCTATCAACAACACCCAATTCCAATATTTTTTGTAATTTTTGATAAATTTGGTCGACAAAACATAAATCAAAATCAAAACAACACTTATTTCCCAAAAATAATAATTGGTTTTTACAGATTTTTCGGTTGTTATTTTAGTTGTACTTGGAGCACTTTCCGAATGGTCACAAATCTGATTGCCATCCGTATCTGTGTACAATCGGCATTCTCCCGGCGCCGGATCATCTATTAAACCCCTTGGACAATCATCCCACGCATATATTTGTTTCATATAATCCATTATAACAAACTTGCCGCTTCCTCATCCAAAATTACTTCAACATTAGGATGTTTTTGCAAAATTGATGCTGGGACATCTTCGGTTATTGATCCTTTTAAAGCCTTTTTAATTATTTCTGCCTTTTTAGCCTTATTTGCCAGAAAAAACAATTTTTTACTTGCCATAATATCTGCCATTCCCATCGTAAAAGCAAAAGGATTCTCCTTTATCTGAGGGTAATCGCATTCATTTGCCTCGATTGTACTTTCGGTCAATTCAACCTCTCTCATCACACTATCAAAATCAGAATATTTTGGTGGTTCATTAAATGCTAAATGTCCATCCATTCCAATCCCCAACATTGTGATATCAGCTCCACCTTTTTCTCTTAAAATATCCATATAATTTTCAATTCCTATCATCGAAACCAAATGGATATTTTCTTTAGGAATATCAATCTTTGAAAACAAATTAAAATTTAAAAAATATCCAAAAGAATAAGGGGAATCTGGTGTTAATCCTTTATATTCATCCAAATGAAAAAAATTTATTTTTTTCCAATCAATATCTTTAATTTTACTTAATTCATCCAAAAATTCTATCATCGTGTGTCCTGTTGCCAAAACCATATTTACGTTTCTATCCAATATTTTTTGCAGTCTCTTTATCTCCTCTCCGACCAAATAAGCTGATTTTGAAGCAAAATCTATTGCTTTTACGATATCAATTTTCATTCCTAGATTATAGCAAAAGATAATTTTTTTTTAGTGTTTTGACCAAATTATACCCATTCCCCAAAAAGTTGCCGCCATTCCCATCAAAATATTTACCCCTGGTACCCAGCTAAGAGCCGACAAGACTACCAAACCCAAAATTGCCAAACCATACTCATTTTTAATATTAAATATTTTTCCTTCCGACAGCCATTTACCCAAACTCCATGCCGCTATCAATTGGGCTACATACAAACTAATTCCATACAAAATGAATCCGATAAATCCAATCGGAAATCCAACTATCGTTACCATTGTTAGCAAACAAATTATCGGCACCAACATTACTCTTCCCAATCCTCTCAACAATACTCTCCAAAAATTATTTTTTTCTTTTTTCCAAATCCTTTCACTCCAATTTTTAAACAAATAAACAAAAAACATTAAAGATAAAATTTTTCCCAAAAAACCAACCAAATCAAAAGATTTTGCCTTATTTTTCACCTCTTTTGCTTTATCTATATCTCCTTGTTTAATATATTTTTCTCCATCAATTTGGGCTTGTGGTGATACCTCTACTTCTCCTCCTACCGCAATCACATAACCCTTCAATTTAGCGCTATCTCCGATTTTAACCTTTCCCCCAGCCACGATTACATTTTTATCTACCTCTCCATCAATTATTACCTCGCCACCGGCACTCATCAAATAACCCTTAATTACACTATCTTTATCGATCACAACAGTTCCTCCACCTATCATCACGTCATTATTTATATTTTTACCTTCCAATTTTACATCTCTGTCGAAATACCATTCTGGCAGGGGAGTTTTTACATCGTCCGCCGTAGCCTTGGCGAAGGCGGATTTTACCGATAACAGCAAGCACAAAATAAGCATTACACTCAAAATAATTCTTTTCATACCCTATTATACTATTTACTTTTATTCTTGTTTTCTATTTGATGTCATTACAATTATTGTCCCAAAGACAATTTCTGCCCATCCTATCCACTTTTGATCACCAAACCAATTCACACTCGGGATTAATCCAAATATCCCAAACAAAACCAACACAATTCCAATCATCATTAGCCACGACTTGATCATTTTCTCGCCTCCTTATTCTATTATATCACTCTACCTACACCAAGGCTGTTATCGCCGTTATAATTCCCAATATAATTCCCGGAATATTACATACTATAATCGGCCAATCTTTTTTAGTTTTTAGACAACCGTACAAAGTCCATGAAGTAGCATTAATTGTTGTGATTATAGGCAACATCACCGAACCTTTGTTTCCGGATAAATTCAATTTGATTTGATCAATATAAGAAACATACATTGCCATTGCCATAAAAGACGCAAACCACCCGACTTTATTTACATTTTTTTCATTCATAGTCCAATTATATCAACAATTTCAGAATCTCCGTTTCTGCTTTACCCGGATCGGAAAAACATTTATAACCATAGCTCTTTGCATCTTTTTTAAAATTTTTATCAAAACACTCCAGAAAGAATTTCACTTCCATTTTATGCAATTTATCTCCATCACCCCATCTTTTTTTCATTTTGATCCTTCTCAAAATTTCTTCCGGTTTTGGTGCCCGCAAATATATTCCGGGAAAATCAAAATATTTTGACACCAAATGGGGGAGCAGATTATATCCCTCAAATACGGCATTTTTGCCATTTTTTTTAATTTCCAAAACTTTTGCTTCAATCGTTTGCCAATACGCTTCTGACTGATTTTTTAAATGTGTCCAACCCAAATCATTATTAGTGTTTTTAAAATATTCTTCTTCGTCTTGATCGGTATACCAATTCACCCAAGGCTTTAATTTTGGATCTTTTACCATTTCTTCTCTCAAAAGATCAATTTCCACATGAACCGCCCCAGTTTTATCGGCAATTTTTTTTGCCAAAAAGGATTTTCCCGCCGTTGGTATTCCCCCGATAAATACGTATTTCATTGCTTATTGTAACAAAAGAGCTATTCGTAATACAGCGGACTTGTCCAGCAACGTTTCCGCCAAAGATGGAGAAGCGGATTTATCCAGCCACGTTTGAATTGCAAAGCAATTCATTACGTGGCGGAGAGGGAGGGATTCGAACCCTCGAGGCTGTTTAGGCCGCAGACTTTCCAGGTCTGTGGAATGAACCACTATCCGACCTCTCCAAT